>CAYJNG010000049.1:0-11792 GCA_964371505.1 uncultured Desulfovibrionaceae bacterium | reverse complement strand
GATGATGACGATGATGACGATGACGATAGAGATGATGACTAGTTTTATACAATAAAGAGGGAATAGTATGGAAAATTCAAAAGAGACAATGCAAAATACCATGCCTGTACATGAAAGTGAACTTGCTGTGGCCTCTAAGCAAAGCATAGACGAAGTTGCCAAGAGTATTAAGCTGGATGATCCTTCCTTAGATGTAACGTATGGCACCAAGACCATGCAGGATATTTCTCGCTTTTCTGACGATTTGCTCTCGCGCGTGCAAGCTAAAGATGCCGGAGAAATTGGTGAGACGCTCACCGCTCTTATTACCAACGTAAAGGATATTGATATTGCTGAGGTGGGTAAAGAGCCTAGCCTTTTGGAAAAGCTGCCTCTTATTGGCTCCCTTTTCAATGCGGCAGAAAAAACGGTGGCAAAGTTTCAAACCTTATCTGAGCAAGTTTCTGCAGTAAGTAAAAAGCTGGACCAGTCCATGATTGGCCTGTTGCATGATATTGAAGTGCTGGAACAACTCTATAAGCACAATGAAAATTTTCATCACGAATTGACCATGTATATTGAGGCCGGCAAAATAAAGCTTGAAGAAGCTAAAACCGTGGAATTGCCTAAGTTGCAAGCTGAGGCGGCCCAATCTACCAATGCTCTTGATGCACAAAAAGTACGTGATTTTTCAGAGCAAATTAACCGTTTTGAGCGTCGCATTCACGATCTTGAAATTTCGCGCACCATTACCGTGCAAACGGCGCCGCAAATACGCTTAATTCAGTCTAATAACCGTGCCTTAGCACAAAAAATACAAACGTCTGTGCTTACTACCATTCCCATTTGGAAAAATCAGATGGTGCTTGCTTTGTCTTTACAAGGGCAACGCAGTGCTGCGGCTTTGCAAAAGGAAGTGGCCGACACCACCAATGATTTATTGCGTAAAAATGCCGCCATGCTTGAGCAAACGGCCATTGCCACCACTCGCGAAGTGGAGCGTTCCATTGTGGATATTGAAACCTTGCGTGAAGTACACGGTAAACTTATTTCCACCATTGATGAAACCCTAAGCATTGCTCAGGAAGGGCGCCAAAAGCGTGCTGAGGTGGAAAAAGAATTGGCCGGTATGGAGGTGCAACTCAAAGAAAGCCTTATGGCCTTGGCTGCACGCAAAGAGCAGCAAAGCATTGAAGGCGCAACTCGCTAGCATATAATTAACGTTAAGCTTGTTATCATTTTAAAAGCCCTGTGTTTTTGCAGGGCTTTTGTTGTTGTAGGCACCAAGCACTCATGCTTTTTGCCATGAAACGGGAGCTTTTTTTACTCTGAATTTTGCTGTCTTTGGTATATTTCGCGCATATGAGCGCAATTATTGGGATCGCTTTCATCGCCAAAGCGTTCAAGATTTTCATAGTACCAGATTTTATAGTCCACCGTTTGTAGGTGCTTTTCCAGTAAGGCTATTTTCTTTTGCAATTTTTCCTTTTGTTGCAGGAAAAGCTGCTGCCGTATTTCAATGCTGGCTTTTTCGCCGCAGCTTTTGTGGCATAAGGAAAAATAATCTTTTATATCCGCTATGCTCATGCCCGTATCCTTCAGGCAGCTTATAATGTGCAATGTTTCTATATCCGTATCAGAAAAATAGCGTATACCGTTGGCTTTTCTTTCTATGGTAATGAGACTCTCTTTTTCATAATAGCGAAGCGTATGTGCAGAAAGCCCTGTTATTTTAGCAGCATCACCTATGGTGTGATATTTCATATTTAATCCTTTTTTTCTTGACTTAGAGTATACTCTAAGCTGTATACGTACATGTATGACCTAGGTCAATTCTATTCAATGAGGGTATTATGAAAAAACTTGTAGTTATTACTGGCGCCAGTTCCGGATTTGGTAAGGCTTTAGCTTTAGAATTTAATAAAGCCGGCTATCCACTGTTGCTTCTTGCAAGACGCGTGGAAAAAATGGAAGAAATGAAGTTAGAAAATGCCCTTTGCGTGCAATGCGACGTAACCCAACGGTCCGCCTTTGAGGATGCGGTACGCAAAGCAGAAGCCATTTATGGCAAGACAGATTTGCTTATTAACAATGCTGGCCTTATGTGCCTTGGTAGCATTGAAACGCAAAATCCTGAAGAATGGCAAGCCATGTTAGATGTAAACCTTACGGCCATGATGCACGGCATGCAAATTGTAAGCAATGATATGAAGGAAAGACAATGCGGCACCATTATTAATATGGCTTCCATTGCTGGTGTAAAGCCCTTTGCTGCGCACGCTGCTTATTGCGCCACCAAGTACGGTGTTGTGGGGCTTTCTGAAGTGGCACGCGGTGAACTTGCGCCCTATAATGTGCGCGTGATTCGCATTTGCCCAGGCGCTGTAGATACGGAGCTGTTAAGCCACACCACCAGCGATGCCATTAAAGAAGGTTATGGCCAGTGGAAGGAAGCTTGCGGCGTGGGCGCCATTACCGCTGAGCATGTGGCCCAAACGGTAAAATTTGTGTACGAATTACCTCAAGGGGTAACGCTACGCGAAATTCAACTTGCCGATACTAAGCAAGACGCCTAGTCATGTGCTTTGCACAAAACTAGCATAAATTATAAAAAAAGCCGCTTTTTTAGTTGAAAGCGGCTTTTTAAGTAAATCTTCACAAAGTTACGCGTCTTTAGTATTGCGCCCCACGTTAAGCCAGTATTGTAACGTACTGTAGAGCGTTTCTGGCACAATGGGTTTGGTTATGTGATCATCCATGCCGTTGGCAATGCTTATTTCCTTATCGCCTGCCATGGCATGGGCCGACATGGCCACAATGGGGAGCTTGTCAAATTGCGGCATTTTGCGGATGTTTCTACTGGTGGTAAGACCATCCATAATGGGCATTTGAATGTCCATAAGCACAAGATCATAGCTCTTTACCTGTAGCATATCCAAGGCTTCTTGCCCATTGTTGGCTGTTTCTACTGTGTAGCCTACACTTCTGAGCATCTCTTCTGCAATGAGCTGATTAATTTCATTGTCTTCCACCAAGAGCAAATTCCCCACCCCTTGCACAGGGCCCGCTTCAATTTCAGCAGTATGCTCTTGCGGGGTAAAGTTGTCTGCGCAGAGGCCAAATTTTGCCGTAAAATAGAATGTGGTGCCTTGGCCTTCCACACTTTCCACCCACATGTCCCCTTGCATCATTTGCGCAAGATTGCGTGAAATGGCAAGGCCTAAGCCTGTGCCCCCGTATTTACGAGTGACGGAGGAATCTGCTTGGGAGAAAGCAGAGAAGAGTCTGTCCATTTGGCTTTGACTAAGGCCAATGCCTGTATCCGTTACACCAAAGAGGCAAATGATGGAATCTTCATATCGTTCTTGAATTTTAACGGAAAGCTCCACGCCGCCACGCTGGGTAAACTTAATGGCATTGCTCACCAGGTTAAAGAGTATTTGCTTAAGGCGCAATGGGTCGCCAAGGATGTATTCCACATCTAATTCACAGCCTGTAAGCTTTAACGCAAGGCCTTTTTCCTTTATGGGTACAGAGTACAAATCTTGAACTTCTTTGCATATTTGACTCATATTGAATGGGGTAGCCTCTATTTCCAGCTTACCGGCTTCAATTTTAGAAAAATCCAAGATATCATTGATAATGCGTAGCAAATTATTAGCAGAATAAAGCGTTTTGCTCACATAGCTTTTTTGATCAGACTGCAATTCTGTGGAGCTTAGCAGGTGCAAAAGACCTAAAATGCCATTCATGGGAGTGCGAATTTCATGGCTCATATTGGCTAAGAATTCGCTCTTGGCCTTGGCGCTTTGCTCCGCTACATCTTTGGCTTTGCGTAAGTCTTCTTCAGCGGCATGAATTTCTTCGAGCATGGTTTTAAATTCACGCAAATCACGTACATAGCTTACGGCGCCATATTCTCCGTGATGCACAATGCGCACAATGGTAACTTCCACCGGCAATGGTTCTCCGGTTTTAGGCATAATGCACATAAATTCAAAGCGCTCAAAGCCTGTTTCTAAGGCTTGCTGCAGCTTGGCACCTACCACTTGTGCTGAGGGCTCACCGTTTGGTTGAAATTCAGGTAAGACGGTGGCAAAGTTTTCTCTATATCGTTCTTTACTTTCAAAGCCATAGAGTTTGGCCACTTCCATATTACAGTCCACAAGCTGTAAGGAGGCGTTCCAAAAATTGGCCCCCATGGGGAAGGAGTCAAGCATAAGCTGTGTACGGTGCTCAGCTTCTTGGGCCATGTCTTGACTGGCTTTGATTTCGCGTAAATCACGCGTATAGCCTATGACAAAATCTTCACCGCGAATGGCGCGGCGAATAAGGGTGATTTCTGCAGGTATGGGCTCACCTTCTAAATTTTGGTGTAACCATTCAAATTTGCAATAGCCTTCTTCAAAGGCTTTAATAATATTTTGCCCTGCTTTAACGGAAGAATATTGACCATCAGGTTGAAATTCCGGTGAAAGCTGGAAGAATTTATCCAAATATTCTTGTCTGTCTTTAAGGCCGAAGAGGCGTGGAGCCTCGGCATTACAGGCAAGATTCTCCATATCTTTGCTCCAAAAGTTGGCACAAAGGGGCATGGTATCCAGCATAATCTGATTGCGCTCAATGGCCTCTTGTGCTGCTTCTTGGCTGGCCTTAATTTCACGCATATCTCGTGTAAAGCCCACCACCGCATCATCACCGCGCATGCTTGTACGTATGAGGCTAATTTCGCAGGGCATGGGGGTTCCATCAAGCTTTTGGTGCATCCATTCAAAAATACATTGGCCTTCCTTAAAAGCCGTTTGAATATTTTCAGCCGCCAATTTGGAAGAAAGCTCGCCGTTGGGTTGGTATTCGGGGGAAAGTTCAAAAAATCTGTCGAGGTATTCTTGCTTATCCTTAAGGTCAAAAAGACGAGGCGCCGCCGCGTTGCAGGCAAGGTTTTCCATATCCTTGCTCCAGAAGTTGGCACAAAGAGGCATGGTGTCTAGCATGGTTTCATTGCGGTCTATGGCTTCGCGAGTGGCTTCTTGGCTTGCTTTAATTTCGCGCATATCTCGTGTATAGCCCACTACAAAGTCTTCGCCACGCACGGAACTACGTATGAGTGTAATTTCGCAAGGCATGGGGGTGTCATCTGGCTTACGATGCATCCACTCAAAAACAGACTTTCCCTCAGCAAAGGCTTCATTAACCTTTTCCACAGCAAGCTTGGCAGAAAGCTCTCCACAGGGCTGATATTCGGGGGAGAGCTCGAAAAATCTTTCAAGATATTCTTTTTGATCTTTAAGGCCAAAAAGACGCGGTGCTTCTGCATTACAGGCAAGGTTTTTCATGTCTTTGCTCCAAAAGTTAGCGCAAAGGGGCATGGTATCCAGCATAACTTGATTACGTTCGATGGCTTCTTGAGCCGCTTCTTGACTGGCTTTAAGTTCGCGCAAGTCGCGCAAGTAGGCCACCACAATGTCTTCACCACGAAAGGAGGAGCGTATAAGAGTAACTTCTACAGGAAGGGCATTACCTTTAAGGTCAGAGTGTAACCACTCAAAGCGTGTATACCCTTTTTCAAAGGCTTCGCTAATAACTCTTTTAATGCCGTGGCTGGATTTAGTGCCGTCAGGCTGTAATTCAGGAGAAAGCTCTTGGAATCGGGATATAACTTCTGCTTCATTCTGGGCGGCAAAAAGGGAAACGCTTTCCATATTGCAATCAATCAGCTCAAAGTTTTTATTCCAAAAATTCACAGAAATAGGCATGGTATTTAAAATAACCTTGCTACGTTCTTCTGCACTTTCTGCCAAAGCTTGTGTGGCTTTTAGTTCGCGTAAATCTTGCGTATACCCTAGCACCACATCTTCGCCTTGGTACTTTTTGCGAATAAGTGTGACTTCGGTAGGGATGGGCTCACCGTTAAGTTTTTGGTGTAGCCATTCAAATTTTGCATACCCCGTTTCAAAGGCTTCGCGCACGCGCGCGTAGGCTGCTTCGGCTGAGTTAGATCCATCAGGCTGTACTTCAGGCGAAAGCTTAAAAAAGTTGTCTAGGTATTCTTTGGCATCTGCAAGGTCAAAGAGCTTAGCTGCTGCAAGGTTGGATGCAATGTTTTCTAAATTGGTATTCCATAAATTGGCGCCAAGGGGCATGGTGTTGAGCATAATTTGCATGCGCTCTGTGGCAGCCATAGTTGCTTTTTGGCTGGCCTTTAATTCTCTAAGGTCATGAGCAAATTCTACCACCACATCTTCATCGCCATAGCGCTCGCGCTTGAGGGTTATTTGTACGGGTATATGCTGCCCCTGACTGTCTTTTTGCGTCCAGGCTAGTTGGTAGTTACCTACTTCAAAGGCCTTGCTTAAGGCTTCTCTTGCTACATCATCAGACTTTCTCCCGTCCGGTTGTAGTTCTGGGCGATATTTGCTGTTGTTTTGGATGTAATCTTCTTTGGAGGGGGCTTTTACCAGCTGCAGTATACCAAGGTTGCAATCTTGAATTTGTAAATCTTTATTCCAAAAACTGATGCCCATGGGTGTGGCATCCACCATGGCTTTAGCACGTTTATCAGCAGCATGCTTTTCTTCAAGACTTGCTAAAATGCTCTTGGCTTCGGTAATATGTACAATAATAACAGGTTCGCCTTGGTACTCTGTGCGCCGTAAATGATATTCCACTATTTTTTCTGAACCGTCAGGCAAAAGGTGCGTCCATACAAAGTAGTGAGAACCTTTTTCAAAGGCTGTTTTAAAATGCTTTTTTCTGCTTTCATAAGAGTTCTTACCGTCAGGCTGGTTTTCTGGAGAAAATGTTTCTATTTTCTGACAAAACTCTTCTGCATTTGTACAGGCAAAAAGACGCAATAAACTGTCTGAAATGTAAAGCAAATCGCTCTGTGCTGACCAACACGCAATGGGCAGGTCCATACTTTGCAGCATGGTATTCAGAAAATCGTCAGATTTTATTTCGCGTATTTTTATCATAATATCCTCAAGGCGTACGGTGTATAACTCATATGCTATTTGCGTTTTAGCCAAAAGCTTTTTTGCAGTGCCGCTGTTCAAACAAAGTCTGGTACAAGCAAGCCAATAAGCTACGGTAATTCCTAGTAAAATAGTGCGTTTTGATGGGGTAAACGGTAGCTTTCTCAAGAATAATTCTCGCACTAAGTACGGTTTTTTTCAAGATAATAATGTGATACTGATTGATTTTTTTTCTTTACCTGCTGCGAATATATTTGGCAGACACAGATTTGAGTTTGTTTTTTTCTAAAATGTAGAAAAGAGAAGTAAGGGTACAGGCGAAGCGCGCTGTTGCGTAGTTAGTTTTGTGGTGAGCGTGAGGCTTTCCCATGAAAAGCGTCTTAGCTCAGCTTTTAATCTTAGGTGCGCCTCACTTAGGTAAAGCTATAAAAAAAAGGGGAGAAGCCTAAACTTCTCCCCAAAGAACCTATCAAGCTTTACGAGCTCAATCGGGCCTTTTCATGGATGGAATTACTCCCAAATAACCATGATGTCAGCACGACGGTTGAGTTGTAAAGTTGGGTAGTATTGGTTTTCACCAAAGCCCTTCAAGATGATGATTTCAGGATTGCAACCCTTGCTTACGAGGTAAGCTTTAACAGCCTTAGCGCGGTTGTCAGAAAGAGTCTTGTTGTAAGGAATGTTACCACGAACGTCAGCAAAACCTTCTACGAAGATCTTGAGTTCAGGACGGGTCTTAAGGATAGCAGCCATGCGATCAAGACGAGCAGCAGCAGCCTTAGTGATGTTGTACTTAGCAGTGTGGAAGTACACAGAGCGGAGGCTTTCTACGCTTTCAGAAGGAATGGTAGGAATGTAGAAAGCTTTGCTTACGAAATCCTTAGTAGCTTCAGGAGTGTTGATGATATCACGGCCATCTACAAGCAAGGAGTTGCTCTTAAGAGCAGCAAGTTGCTTTAATACAGCTTCACCCTTAGCTGTGTCAGCTACGGAAACGAAGTGCATTACAGTGCCAGGATAAGCAGCATACAAGGATTGAAGAGCTTGAACAGCTTCAGGTCCGAGGTTTTCATGACCGTCAGACACAAGTACCATGGCAGTGTTGCCAGGCATTTGGGAAAGAACGTTAGAAGCGCCGGAGAAGCTGTTACCCATAGGGGTTAAACGACCGAAAATCTTGCCACCGTTAGCGATGTCGTTGATTTGACCGGTGTAAGCAGCGCGATCCCAAGCAGCAGGAGCAACAGCAACAGCGTTAGGATTCAAAAGGGCAAGGGCGCCTTGGTAACCCAAAAGAGGGGTCTTAGCGTTCAAGCGAACAAGCACTTGTTTAGCCATTTCGATTTTTTCTACGCCAGTAGCTTTGTGCTTCATGTACATAGAACCGGATTGGTCAACCAACATAAGGATGCCATCGGTAACTTTTTGGTGGATACCAACGCCTTGGTAAGCTTGAGCGGATACAGACATGAGTAACATAACTGCAACAGCTGCAATAGTAGAACGAATGTGTTTCATAGAGAACTCCTTTAGTGAAACATAAGTTTAACGTGTAAAAAAACCCACAACAGAAACCTACTATAATTCGCCGCTGAAGTATAGAGCAAAAAATGAAAAAATAAAAATTTTTTTACGTAAGCTCTATGGCATATTTTTAGCACAAAACAGGCGAAAAGGCACTTGTTTAAATGGATATACGGTGTTTTTTCTAAAATATGCCTAATTTACAGCGAATTGGCCATTTGTAAGCGAGGGAAAAATTGTAGCGCGAAGGTGTTTTCATTTAAAAGGTTAAACGCGAACTTCTTTGACTAGAAAATAAAAAGTTACTCAAAAATGTAAAAAATTAGCTGGTTAGAATGTTTTTTTCAAAATATATATACAGCATTTAAAAAAGCTCTTGGGGCAAAGCGCAAAGGGTGAGCGCTGTTAAACGGGTAAACTTTTCTGTGTAAAAAAGTTAATTGCTAGGTTCTCGTAAAAAAAATTGTATTTCATGAATGAGTTTTTGCACAAGTTCTTGTGAAAGTCTGTAGACCACGTCTATCTCGTGGCGAGTAATATCTTGAAGATGTATACCACAAAGACATGTCACTGTGCACCCAAATTCTTGTTGTAAGGTGAGGGCGATGTCTGTGGCGAGTATATCTTCTTTGTGCGAGGGGAGGCAAAAGGTTTCTTGTTTGTCGGGATGTGCTGTGCTTACTGCACCAATGTGTGGTTTGTGCCCACCATCCAGTAGTATACAAAGGTCTTGCCCCATAAACAAGGCGCGCATATGCAATGCTACGCGATTTTCTTGTGCTGTTAACGTAATCAAACATCACTCCAATACGATGGTTTTGCAAAATTTCTTACATCTACAACATTACATTAATAAATATAAAATGTTTTTCCCAAAAAGCAAGAGGGTATTTTTAATCTTTCTGTAGGAGCATATGTGCTTAACAACAAGATATTATTGTACCACGTGAATCTGTTCAGGGCTAAGGTTTGAGAAGTAAATGGGAATACGAGCAAAAGAGGATCTCTTAAAATGTATTATATGCTTACATTTGGCTAAAAGTAGCATTTCTACCACAGCGTCAAAGCCTTTTTGTACATTGCTTATGCCCGGCACATAATTATGGAGTGGAATGTT
Organism: uncultured Desulfovibrionaceae bacterium; assembly: GCA_964371505.1. Taxonomy (GTDB): domain Bacteria; phylum Desulfobacterota; class Desulfovibrionia; order Desulfovibrionales; family Desulfovibrionaceae; genus CAYJAD01. The sequence goes on along the minus strand of CAYJNG010000049.1, from coordinate 2,198 downwards.
CACCCCTTGGAATATTTTCTCTCTTGTAATGCACTGGGGGTAAAGGCGACGCACCATTTTTTCTACAAGCTCATTGTCGGTGCATAAAAAAATCTCATCACCCTGTGTATAGGTAGACTGTAGTGCGGCCATCATGTGAGGCAATGGGCTTTGTAAGTCACTATGGCGTATATGAATGCCAAGGGGGGGCTGTGTAAAATTTTGCGTATAAAATTGATGTATTTCTTGCTGCACGTTTACAGTGGGACTTATATGCTTTTGCAAAAGCGCACGTAGCACTGCGTCTTCATCAAGGGCAGCGTATTCTGTAAAGCGCTTTTGCAGGGCCGGCACCAAAGCACGCGCCGTTGCAAAGGTCCACTCCCAATGCACAGCAATGTCAGGTGCAGCTTCATGCTGATTCAAAGCACCTGCATCAGCTATATTATAGCTTGATGTCTCTCGCCCCTGAGCGCTCATGTGTGTATCTCCAGTAAAAAGGTATTCCACCGCCACAGCATCGCAGAGGTAGTCCTTCCAAAAAGATGGAGAAACGCTAGCACCAGCGTGAAATGCAGCTTCCACCTCTTGGCAACTGGCTACATCTATGCCGTGAACTTGAAACCACAATGGAAAGACGTTGGAAAAATCATCTGAGTATAAACCGTCTCGCCAGTCTACACACAAGGTGCGCCCTGTAAGTAAGCAGTAGGCAATGCCACCCAAAACAGCTTGAAGCCTGTTGGAAAGCCCTCCTGAGGCACGAACAACTAAATATTTTTTCATATGCTGCATGTTTTTTGTGCTCCTTGAGCCAGTAAGTGCAGGTACACCACAAAATCTTTTATGGCATCAGCTCCTTTTTGTAAGCGGCATTGTATGTAGGCGGCTGCATAGCTTTGCATACTCAAGCTTTGTCCATACACGGGGTAGAGGCGTGTGGGAGGAGCAAAAGCTAAATCATACTGAGCTGCCACAGAGCTGTGTATAGGTAGAATAAACTCCTCTTCATGTGCCAGCAGTTGTTGGCGTGTGGCTAAGGGAACAGGAGAGTGCCCCAACTGAGCTAAAATTTTATCGGCCACATATAATGATAAAGGCGGGGCAGGATGGTTTACTGTATGAAAGAGTTGCTTGTTACGCCAGTGCTCTTCTATAAAGTCTAACGTCGTAATGGGGCTGTATGTCTCTTTAATGCGCTCTTTCGTTAAGGATTGTAAGCGCAATGCCTCAAAGTCATAGGTGCTATACATACGGCTTTTCATGTACAAATGTAGTATTTCTGCAGGGCTTAACTCTTTTGTACAAAGGTCCTCTAATAACATATCACCATAAGCCATAAAGGTGTTATTGGTCCATAGGGGCCAATAACCATTAAAAAACATATTTGGAATGCATAAGGTATGCGCTGAAGAGGGGAGCTTATGCAGCAAGTTTGCCGAAGCTGCCTCGTGCCACTGTTGTCCCAAGTGCTGGTAAAGGAAGAGTTGACAGCTTTCAAGTTCTTCCGCTGCAATGTGCTCTTGTAAATAGTTTGTATATTTCTTAATGGTGTACTCACTGTAGAAAGAAGGGCAGGACTCCAGAAGAAATTTCAGCGTATCGCCTTGGCAGTTGGCATGTATGATGCAAAGTTTTTTGGGCATTACTTCCTCTTAATAAAGAGAGATGGAAAAGTACGCAAGCATGGTATGTTGCCTTTAACAAGGAGTATGCCATGTTTTGCAAGGGGATTAAAGTGCTTTTTATGCCGTATTTTTGTAAGAGATCTTACATTTTCTTAAGAGGCACATACGTAAATGAGGGCGGATACGCAAACAAAAGCGCGGTGATATAATTTTAAGTGTAATAAAAATACTATAATATAAGTGTATTGTGAAAATGTATGCAAAAAAGTACAATTAGTGCTTGACGGCAGGGTGCTTTTCCTCCATATTGCGCTTCCGCCGTTTGGAGGAATCGAGACGACGGGAGCTGAGCGCACAGCGGAGCATCCTTATAGAGGAGTGGCAAAAGTTAAAGCAAAAAAAGTTGCAAAAGACTTGTTGACAAGAAGAGCAACTTAAGGCAGATTGCCTCTCCGCCTGATGGAGTAATTCACTGGGTGGCTGACTGAGAAATCAGTTAGGGTTTTCGGAAAGCTTCAAAAAAGTTTTTTGAAAAAAAGAAAAAAGTTGTTGACAACGGTCGCAACTTGAGGCAAATTGCCTCTCCGCGCT
>CAYJNG010000048.1:0-16314 GCA_964371505.1 uncultured Desulfovibrionaceae bacterium | reverse complement strand
TGGCGCCCACAATGGCACCGGAAAGGGTGCGTGCGTCGGGCTCAAAGGCGCGTAAGTAGGCGTCGGTGGCATCATAGGTGGCAAGGGTTCCCTTCACTGCCGGATCACGGTAAGAAGCTTGTACCAATGTGCCGCTGAGGCGGTCTAGCGCGCAGAAGGCCCCATAGGCTCCGCCTTGCACGCGTACTTTTTCCCATAAATAGCCCATGCGTAGATGGCGTAATATAACCTGCGCTGAGCCGTGGTAGGTGTAGCCAAGGTCATAGAGGTTGGCGCCCTTGGCCACATAGTTAATTTGTGTGGGGGCAATAAAAGCTTCTGCGGCAGGCAAGGCGTGGCATTGCCAGTCAGCGGCTGTTACCAAGGTTTTTGAGGGTAAAGCTTGCATAAGGCCGGCAGCTTTGCCCTCAATGATGCTAAGGGTAGCGGCATCGGCGGTGCTATCTACAAGGCAGGTGTTGCCTTGTACAATGAGGCTGTACACTTCTTGCAAATCTGCCAAAAGCGCGGGCCAATTTTCTTCTGCTTTTTCACTTAGCTCTCGTATAGTTTCCAAATAGCTGATGCCACCGGTGAGCTCTTCGAGCCAGCCTGTGGTGGTGAAGGCAGAACGTATGCGCGAAGATACGGCGCTATGCCCAGCAGCCACAAGGCCGTGCTCAAGGCGGGCTTTGGCTTCTAAGAGCATTTGGCAAAAACGCTCTTGTTGGTCAAAGTTAGGCTGTAAAAGCACTTCGTGGAGAATATCAAAAAGCTCGCCAACTTTATCGCGCACAGCTTTACCGCCCACAGAAAGATAGGCTAAAGGCGTACCATTTTTATGGGTCGATAGGTAGGAGCTAGCGCCCACACCACCGGTATTGGCGGCCATACGCATGCCCATGTTTACAAAGTCGTGCTTTTGTGTGCCCATTTCCATAAGTGCGCGGCCAAGTAGGGGTACAAGGGGGATAAGGCGTTTTGGCACAGCGTTAAGAGGTAAGAGCAGGTTCACATAGGCTACGCCGGAAGTGTCTATATCGTGGGCAAGAAAACGTTGTGTTTCTGTGCCCTTTACGGCCAGAGGAAGAAGAGTGTTTTTGAGCGGTAAATCTTCCACGCCCACGCAAGGAATGGTAGCCAAGGCTTCGGGGCTGTCGGCTTCTTCTTGCAAGGCACGTAGGCGCTGGGTTTCTTGCACAAGTTCTTCTCGTTCTTGAGCAGAGCACGCTGCTTGAATACGGGCCAGCTGTGCCACTTCTTCTGCTTGGCGGCGCTCTTCAAGGGTGGAGTCAGGCAATAAAATTACCGTACTACGATGCTCATTGTTCATAAACCATTCTTTGAGGCAATTTTCAAAAACTTTTTCGCCCTTGGCAAGGCGTTCTTTAATGTGAGCTAAGGGGGCCTCCCAAGCTAAAGAGGCTATGGGGTCACCATCGTATAGCCATGTGGAGAGGCTTTGTACCATGGCGGAAAGCCCACGAGGGAATCGGCCGGAATTATTTTCACGCAGGCTAAATTCCACACTGTTTACGGCAGCGTCAATGGCGTTTTGGTCAATGCCATCTTCCGCAAGGGCGGCTAGGGTTTCGTGAATGAGCATTTCTGCTTCGTGTAAATCACGCGGACGCACTCCCTTAAGGCCTACGGAATAATACATTTGGCGTAAATCGCTTTCAAGGCCAATGCCTGTGGTATCTTCACCAAGGCCAGACTCAATAAGAGCTTTGCGTAAAGGGGATCCGGGTAAGCCTTCTAGAATATGCTCTAGCATTTCTAGGGTAAGGGCCGTGGTTACGTCGGCTGTTTCGCAAAGAAGCCAGTTTACGGTGAAAAGAGCATTGGTATTGTCTTCACTGCTGGCATAGGGCACTTCAATATGGCGCGGCATATCGAGTTTAGGCTGCAAAGGTATGGCAGATTGAGCCTTCTTTGCAGGGGCAAGGGCCTTATGGCGCGCGAGTTCTGCTCCTACTATGTCGAGGCGTTTGGCTTCATCGTCATCACCCCAAAAGAAAAAGCGTGCGTTGGAGGGATGATAGTAGGAAGCATGAAATTCTTTAAATGCGTCATAGCTTAAGGTGAGAATGCTCTTGGGGTGACCGCCGGAGTCTAAGCTATAAATCATGTCAGGGAACATGGATTGTTGCGACTGCTCGGCTAAAATGGAATCGGGCGAGGAGTACACACCCTTCATTTCATTATAGACCACACCTTTAAAAATCCAAGGTTCGTCAGGGCTTTCTGCTTCCACATGCCAACCTTCTTGGCGGAAAATATCTTCTGTAATGCGCGGGTGAAACACAGCGTCAATGTACACATCTATAAGATTATAAAAATCTTGGGTGTTGGTGCTGGCCACAGGGTAGCATGTTTTGTCGGGGAAGGTGAAAGCATTCAAAAAGGTTTGCAAAGAACCTTTTAGTAGCTCCACAAAAGGTTCACGCACGGGGAATTTCTCTGAGCCGCAAAGTACGGAGTGCTCTAAAATATGTGCTACGCCTGAAGAATCTGCAGGGGGGGTGCGTAAGGTAACGCCAAAGCATTTGTTTTCGTCTGTATTATTGATGGATAAGAGCTCAGCGCCGGTGGCGTTATGCTTCCAAAGACGCGCTGTGCCGGAAACTTCCTGCACATATTCTTCACGAATGAGAGTAAAATCTTGTTGATACATAAAAGTCCTTCTTGGTAAAAAAGAGGGCATATCTGAAAAGATTGCCCTCGGCGTGTTGACAAAGTCAACGCGAATCAAAAATCCGGAGTAGGCGAAATTTACTTGCGCCGTAAAGCGATGGATTTTTGTGCCTTTCCGCTTGGCAGCTATGCTGACAGTAGCGGCGCGAAACCCACCAAGTGGGTTTTGTTATTGTTATGGAGGCATATCTGAAAAGATTGTCCTCGACGTGTTGTGTTTTGTATATATACTTATTTTATAAGGTTTTTAATAGTACTTCGTTTAAAGGGCGCTTAGGCACAAAGTGTAGGCCTTCATCATTGCGCCAGTACATAAAGCTACCATCTTCAGGCATGTCAGCCAATACACGGCGTTCTTTCTCTATGCCAAGGCCCAAGATAAGGGCAATTTCCATGCCTTCGGGCACTTCAAAAATTTCTGCGCACTCTTTGGGTGTAAAAGAGGCATGCATGCAGCAGCCAATGCCTTTGCTTTGTGCTGCCAGTTGCATGGTTTGCGCTGCAATGCCCACATCCATATGCACAAGTTTACCGCATTTTTCTGGAGTTAAAATGGCAATATAGCCTGTGGGGCGTTCGCCGGCTATGGGGCCATCCCACTTAAGAGCGCCGGCCCAGCGTGTATGGGGGAAAAGAGCATCGCAGGCTTTTTTGCTTTCGGCGGCTACAAAGCGTAGTACTTGCGCATTACGAGCACAAGGAGCTATGCGTGCGCAATCTACAAGCCAAGCTAAGGCTTCAGCGCCTAAGCGGTCGTTTTCTAAAAAACGGCGACAAGAGCGCGCTTCCTTAACTAAGTTTGAAAAATCCATATAGTACCTCATATGCAGAGTAGGTAAATACCTTGCCCGCACACAATGATGGCGCCAAAAAAATCGCCATTGGCACCCTGCTGTTGACGGGCGGTATTCCACAGTTTGTAAAAAATAAGAGAAGTAAGAATAAGGGTAATGGCAGCCTTTGTAAAGCCAAAGGGAACACAAAGTAGCAGTAGTAGGGCAAGGTTACACAGGCCAAGGGTAGGGCTTTTGCCGGCTATGGCTTTACCCCCTAGTGAGTCGGGATTATGCGGTTTTGAACAGCAAATAAACACCGTGCATAGGGCGCGTGCGTATATTGGGGCTAGCAAAAGAGGCCAAAGTTGCCTTTGTTCTATATGCTGTGCTACGCCCATAAGCATAGCTATAATGCCCATAAAGAGGGCCAATGCCCCAAAGGCTCCAAGGCGGCTATCTTTTAATATATGCCAGAATTTTTCTCCTTGTGCACCACTACCCAGAGCGTCGCCCATGTCTGCTAGGCCGTCATAATGCAAAGCACGGGTGAGCCACATATCCATAAGTACATAGGCAAAACCAGCAATCCATGGAGTAAATGCCGTAGCTGTGAGTGGTGATGCAAGGCCCAAGAGATGGTATATATAGAAGGGGGCAGTAGAGAGTAAACCCAGCACAAGGCCCACAGGGGTATAAAAGACAAGAGCGCGCCCAAGGGATATATCATCCACAATGTGAGCGCGCCCAAGGCGAGTCATAAAGGCCAAGGCAATGCCAAAGGCCTGAAAATTTGTACGCCAAAAACTGGCTATATTCATTGTACAGCGCGTGTGTGCTTAAAGGTTAAGGTGTAGAGGTGGTGGAAAAAGTCTACATACTCTACGCAGACATGATCAGGTACGCGTACGCGCGCTGGGGCAAAATTTAAAATGCTGCGAATACCCGCTTCTGCCAAGTGGTCAGCAGCGCGTTGCACACGTTCAGGCGGTGTGGCAATAATGCCAATTTCAATGCTTTGCTCTGCAACTTTTTCTTTAAGGCGTTTTGTACACATAACTTCGAGGTTATTAACCTTTTCGCCAATTTTGAAGGGGTCACAGTCAAAGGCGCCTACAATGTGAAAACCTTTATTGCGAAATTCTCCATGGTTTAATATGGCGCGGCCCATATTGCCAACGCCCACCAAGGCCATACGCCATTCACGGGCAATGCCAAGGGCTTCAGAAATGGAGGCTATAAGGGCTTTTACATAATATCCTACACCGCGCACGCCAAATTCACCAAAAAAAGCTAGGTCTTTACGTACTTGTGAAGCGTTTACATCGCATGCTTTAGCCAAAGGGTCAGAAGAGATAACTTCCACACCTTCTTGCTCTAGATGCTCAAGAACTTGCATATAAGTGGCAATACGTTGAATAGTTGCCTTGGGGATGTGTGTATTTTTAACCTGATTCATGAAATCCTCCACGAAAGGCTCAAGATGATCTTGTGATAAAACAGACAAGTTCAATGTATGCGGGAGCCTTAAAAATGTCAATGTGCATGTGCCAAAGAGAGCAAGCAATATATATGTCGTTGCCGAAGAAAGACGTAGTAAGGTATTTTAAGTGGTGTTAAGGCAGCTTAAAAAGCAATTGTGTCATCATGGCGCAGGCTTATATTCAGTATCTTCCGTAGTTGTAATATTAGAAAGAAATAATGTTCTCTTAATTTTACGTCCTACAGGGCTGTGATATATCGCTGTTTTTTTTTCTAAGCAAGGGAAAAGTGACAGTTTTGTGAAAAAATTTATAATCAGAATGACAACCTTTTTTGAATGATTGTTCATGTTTTTATAAAAAGAGTTGTAAGGGGTAAAGATATTTTGCTTTATATATAAAAAAGGCGCCGCACAAGCGACGCCTTAGTGTTATCTTAGCTTAATGGGCTAGCTGTAAATTTACAGACTAGTATAAGCTTGGGTATAGCTGAATAAGCACGGTTGCAATGATACCTACCACTACACCGTAGAATACGAAGGGCCAGAAAGTCTTTTTAAGTACAAGACCTTCACGACCGGCAAGACCTACCACAGCACACACAGCTACGATGTTGTGTACACAAACCATGTTACCCATACCACCACCTACAGCTTGAGCAGCCACGATGATTTGACGGGGGATTTGTAAGAGCTGGGCTGTGTTCCATTGGAACTCAGCAAAGAGTAAGTCAGATACGGTGTTAGAGCCAGTAATGAAAGCGCCAAGACCGCCCACAAAGGAAGCAAGCATGGGCCATGTGCTACCGGCTACAGCAGCCACAGTTTGTGCCATGGCAAGAGGCATAGAAGGTAAGCCTTCAGGGTTTACATTGGAACCACGGAAGATAGCTACCAAGGCCACAGCAAACATAAGAGCTATGGTGGGGGACTTCATCTTGCTGATGGACTCGCTCCAAGCACGCTTTACTGCGTCACCGCTCATGCCGTGAATGGCAATGGTGAGCAGAGCCACGAGGATGAAAGGAATGGTACCTGGGAGGTAAAGGTATTGAATACCTGCGTCCACATTGCTGTAGCCAAGAATATCATTGAAAGCAATGGATTTGGAAGCAAGCCAGCTCTTAAAGGGAAGCTGGGAAATACGTGTAATTACAAGAATAAGACCAATAAGGGCATAAGGTAACCATGCCTTAAATTGGCTCATATGCGGTGTGAATTCTGTCTTACCACTGGTTTTTACAGTACCTGTCCATTCGGGGTCCCAAGAGTCTTGAGGGCCGAAAGTCCATACGGTTTTAGGTACGCAAAAGCCTTTTTTAGTACCGGCAACCAATACACCAAGACCAATAAGAGCACCAATGAGGGAGGGGAATTCTGGTCCGAGGAGCCAAGCAAAGGCAAGGTAAGGTACAAGGAAGCTTACAGCAGCAAATACGCAGTATTTCCATGCGGCAAAGCCTTCACTCCAAGACTTATTGGGACCGTAAAAACGGGTCATAAAGCCCAAGAGGAAGATGGGCAGAATAACAGCCATGGGGCCGTGCATGGTGGTGGCCCATTCACCAATAACTTTGGCAAAGGTTTCAAAGCTGTTGAAGTTCATGGCAGCGCCGGAAGCAGAAGCTTCAGTAATAAGGCCTTTAAGCGGTGTAAGACCCACAAGGATAGGCGTGCCCACTGCGCCAAAGGTTACAGGGAAGCTGTTAAATACTAAGCAGATAACAGCCGCAGCCAAAGGAGGGAAGCCAAGAGAAAGCAAGAGGGGGGCTGCAAGGGCAGCAGGGGTACCAAAACCGGCGGCGCCTTCGATGAAGGCAGCGAACATATAACCAATGATGATGGTCTGTACGCGGCGGTCAGGGCTGATGTTTTGCATACCGTATTGGATGGTTTCCATGCCGCCACTTTCTTGCAAAGTGTACATAATAAGAATGGCACCAAATACGATGATAAGCACGCCAATGGCCGTTACAACACCTTGTAAGGAAAGAGCCGCAAGGTACATGGGCTCAAGCTTCCACGCAAACATACCGGCCACAACAGCAATAAGCCATGCAATGGGCATGGCGCGTGTGGCTGGCCAGCGCAGACCTACCATGAGAACAAGCGCGGCAACAATGGGCAAAATAGCCATGAGCGCTAACATAGATACAGACATAGAAACTCCTCAAACAGCGGTGGCGTTTTCCACCGCTCCAAAAGTTATTTTGCGATACTACTCCTAAGGAGAGTATCAACACCCAACCTCTAAATCATCCGGTAAAATAAAAACTATTTTACAAAAACCGCCCTCAAATTCTACACCTTGAGGGCGGTTCATATAACAAACCTTATTTGCGCAAATTCTCAGCTAAAAGCTCAGCAATATGTGTTACTTTAAGGCCTTGTTGTTGCTTTTCAGCGCCGCCGCGTATTTGCATAACGCAGCCTGGGCAATCCACCACTAAGCGTGTTGCGCCTGTTTCTTGCGCATTATTCAGCTTCATTTCCAAAAGGTTTTTGGAAATGCCGGGGAACTTCATGGAGTAGGAACCGCCAAAGCCACAGCAAACGTCTTCTTCTTTGCTGGGTACATATTCAGCGGCATTATTAATAAGAGCGCGAGGTTCTTCGGTGACGCCAAGACCACGGCAAAGGTGGCAAGAGGCGTGGTAAGTAACCTTTTCGCTACTTCTATTAAAGTCTTCTGCAGTAAGGCCCAGTTTATTGTGTATAAAGGAACTGAAGTCAGTAACTTTTTCCACAAAGGCCATGCAGCGTGTTTTGGTGGCGGCATCCACTGGGGTGGCATTGCCCACAATATCCATATAGGTGTGCTTTAAGTGCGAAGCACAAGAGGCACATAAGGTTACTATGGCATCGTATTGATTGGAATCAAAAGCCATAATGTTTTGCTTTGCTACAGCTATGGAGGTTTCTCTTTGGCCCATCATTTCCAGCGGAAGGCCACAACAGCTTTGCTGTTCGGGGAAGTCTACGGCCACATTGTGCTTGGAGAAAATTTCCACAGCGGCTTTGAGTTGGTCAGGATAGATGAAATCTTGTGCGCAACCAGCAAAAAGAGCCACTTTAAAGCGCGGCTGAGACAGCTTAGGCTGAATTTTATTAAATTGGTCGCGGAAAGATTCTTTAGCAATGGCAGGCAAGGCTTTAAACTTTTGCTTACCAAAGAACATATTAGGCAGGTGGCGTTGGTATTCTGTGCCGCCTGTCACGGGCAATTGTGCGTATTTGGCAAACTTTAAAAGGCTATGGAACATCTTACGATTTTTCATAACAGCGCTTAAAAGTGTTGCCTCCATGGGGGTGCCTTCTTCTTCGTTAAGGCGCACACGAATTTCACGAATAAGGCGCGGTAAATCAATGCCGCCAGCGCAAATATTCTTACATGCTTCACAGTTAACACAGTTTTGAGCCAATACTTTGGCTTTATCTCTGCCGTGGAAGAAGTACGTAAGAATAAGGCCAATGGCACCAATGTAAATATAGCCCATGCGGTGACCGCCCACAAGACGGTACACAGGGCACACATTGGCGCAAGCGCCACAGCGCACACAGCGGAAGATTTGCGAAAAGAGCTCGTCCTTAGCAATGGCGCTGCGGCCATTATCGAGGAGCACTATATGCATTTCTTTCTTTTCTTCGGGGTTTTCAGATCCATTCCATTCACCAGGGCCTGTAAACCAAGTCACATAGGTGGTGAGCAGCTGGGCTGTTGCGTTACGAGGCAGAATTTGTAAGGCATTCATGGCATCATCCAAGGTGGGGATGAGCTTATCAAGGCCAGCGATGGCTACATGCACGCGGGGCAATGTAGACACAAGGCGGGCATTACCTTCGTTGGTACAGGTGGCAAAGGCCCCTGTTTCTGCCACGCAGAAGTTGGCGCCGGTGATGCCCATATCTGCATCAATGAATTTGGAACGCAATTCTTTGCGCGCCACTTTCACAAGGTGATCCACATCATGGTCTTCTTTTTCGCCTGTAACCTTAGAAAAGTCATCGGCCACTTCATAGCGGGATAAGTGAATGGCAGGCATAACCATGTGGGATGGCCCTTCACCGCGAAGCTGAATAATATATTCCCCAAGGTCTGTCTCATCCACTAAGAAGTTTTCTGCTTCAAGGTGGGTGTTGAGTTGGGTTTCTTCGCTGGTCATGGACTTGGATTTACCAATACGTTTTACGCCGGCTTCCTTAGCAATGCGAGCAATAATCTCATTGGCTTCGGTGGCGGTGGCCGCACGGTGAACCTTTACACCTTTAGCTTCAGCGTTTTTCTTGAATTCTTCGTACAAAGTCTCCAAATTTTGCGCTGCAAAATCCTTGGTGTCAGCAATTTTCTTTATGATTTCCGGTGCGTCAATTTGCTTAAATACATTTTCGCGGTTGGTTTTATAGGCCACGGCGAAGGTGTCTAAGGTTTTACGCAAAAAGCTGTTGTCTAAGGCTTCATCCAGTTGCTGTCCGTATTCGTTCATGGTTTTGGGGGCATTATGCATTATGCGTCCTCCAAAATAATAATATGTTGTTCTAAGGGGCCATGCACACCCACAGCAGGAACACGCTCAATGTCTGCTGTGCGGCTAGGGCCAGAAATAAAGGCCGAGTAAGCACCGGGCTTTTGTTGCATTTCGCGCAAAATAGGCGCCACGTCAAAGAGCTCAGGGTAAATGGTAGATTTTTTCACCATAAGTACACAAATTTCGCTCATCATGGTGGCAAGACGTTTTTCTTCACTGTCTGAATTTACAAGACAAGTTCCGGAAGCTGCCACGGCACAATCTGCTGTGCCAAAGCCCACATCTACGCCAGCCAAATATTTACGAAGGCCTTTTTCAATACATACATAGCCCTTGTCTGCACAGGCTTTTTCTAGCTTGGCATAGAGCGCAGGCTCAAGGCCTGGGGCTGTCACAATGCGGTTTAAGCGTGTGGGAATGCCGTCGGCGGTGAGGGGGCCTTTTTCTGTACCGGGTTCATCGGCAAGAATTTCGCAAGGCTTTTTACTTTCTGTTACCTGAAGAACATAAGCTAAAGCTTCGTCTTCAGTTTTTACAGTGATAACCTTAGCGCCCACCACTGCGGCTTTGGCGCAAAAGGTTTCTACAATAGCTTCTTGATTCATGAATTCTGCTCCCAAAGGTTAAGAAAGGGATTCTGCGTACAGCTCAATACAATGTTTCACTTTTACAGCATCACCTTGTTGCGAAAGCATATCTTCCAATTGCATCATGCAAGCAGGACAGCCTGTGGCCACCACTTCTGCTCCGCTATCAACCACATTTTGGCGCTTACGCTGGCCAATTTTTGCGGAAAAATCGTAATGGAAGAGGTTGAAAGAACCACCACAACCGCAACAGCGGTCGGCTTCGTTCATTTCTACCAAGCTATATTTGGGGTTGAGCTGCGCCACAAGACGTGGTTCTCCGCTCACACCCAAGGACTTTTTCAAGTGGCAAGGGTCATGGTACGTCACCTTGGTTACCTTATCGGCCTTAGCTGTACTTTCAAGCTTTACGCCAAGTACATTCACAAGAAAGGCACTAATATCCATGGCCTTAGGGGCAATCTCTGCCACAAGTTGTTTTTCTTTAGGTTCCATGCGGTTGGCATAGCGTGGCCAGTATTCTTCAATGGTAGCTGTGCAAGAACCGCAAGGGGTGATGAGGTAGTCAAATTCTTCCTTAGCCAGTTTAGCAAGGTTAGCTTTGGTTTGTGCTATCATACCTGTGATATCACCTGAAGTGATGGCAGGAATACCGCAGCAAGTAAGCCCTTTAGGCATATAGATACCTACACCGTGGTGGTGTAATACCTTAAGGCAAGCTTCACTCATCTCTGTATACATTTTATCACCAAGGCAACCGGGGAAGAAAGCTACTTTGATTTTGCTTCTACCGGCGGGGGTGTTAATTTCCCCTTGCGTAGCGTGCAAGGGTTTTTTGGCCAAGGTGCGTATATAGCGTGAACCAATGACTTTATCTAATAAAGGTGCACGACTGGTTTTTTGCGTATTAAAGCTTTGGCGAAACAGTAAGGGCTGGCAAGGTGCGCCCATACGCATGGCTAGGTTGAAGATGGTGGGCTGGGCGAGCAATGTGCGGAAAATCACCTTTTTTAAGGGGTGTAAGCCCACATAGGCAAAAACTATTTCACGCGCTTCTAAAAACACGTCAATAATTTGTACTCCGGAAGGGCAAGCCGCTTGGCAAGAGCCGCAAAGCAAACAGCGGCCCAATTTATCGGCCACAGCTTCTGGATCTTCAATAAGTTGATGCGCCAAGTTATCCACTAGGGCCAATTTGCCGCGGGCCACGTCAGCTTCCATCATGGAAGCGCCAAAGGTTGGGCAAACTGCTTGGCAAAGGCCGCATTTCATGCAAGCAATGATGCGGTCGTCCAGTGCCATAAGTTGGTCGGCTAAACGTTGTAAATCTGTCACGATAGGTCCCCTTTTTTAGATGCTTACAAGCTTGGTGGGGTTAAGTAAGCCTTTGGGGTCCAATGCCTTACGCAAACGGCGAGAGAACATAATGGTTCCCTTGGAGGTTTCTTTCTCAAGCCATTTGGCCTTGGCTGTACCAATGCCATGCTCACCGGAAAGGGTGCCACCCATGCCAAGTGCGGAATCAAAAATTTCATCCACGGCAGCTTCTACACGGTGGAACTCTTGCTCATCGCGCTTATCGCACAAAATTGTGGGGTGTAAGTTGCCGTCACCAGCGTGGCCAAAGGTGCCTATTTCAAGCTTATATTTGGCAGCTATGCGGTCAAGTTCTTGCATCATGGCAGGAATTTTAGAGCGGGGTACGGTGGCGTCTTCAAGTACTGTGGTGGGTTTACAGCGGGCAAGTACTGGTAAGGCCATGCGGCGTGCTTCCCAAAGTTTTGTTTTTTCGGCAGCGTCTTTAGCCACGTGAATTTGTGCAGCTTTACATTTTTTCAGTACTTTTTCTACGGCTTCGGCTTCATCGGCCACTTGGGCAGGGTGTCCGTCCACTTCAATAAGCAAAATGGCGGCAGCGTCGCGGGGGAGGCCTGCTTTGGTGTAATCATCCACACGCACAATGGTGTTGTTATCAAGGAATTCCAAGGTACAAGGTACCACGTGAGCAGCAATGATGCCGGCTACGGCTTCTGCAGCATCGTGCATGGAGTTGAACACAGCCATGAGTGCTTTGCTGGCTTTAGGCGGAGGAACAAGCTTCATGATGGCTTGAGAAATAACGCCTAAAGTGCCTTCAGATTGAATCATAAGGCCGGCAAGATTGTAGCCGGTAACACATTTTACCGTGCGAGAGCCGGAAGTAACGCGCTCACCTGTGGCGTCAAAAAAGTCAAGGCCCATGAGGTAATCCTTGGTAACGCCGTATTTTAAGCCACGTAAACCACCGGCATTTTCAGCAATATTTCCGCCCATGGTGGAAACAGCTTGAGAGCCTGGATCCGGAGGATAGAAAAGGCCAGCCTTAGCCACTTCTGTGGCAAAGTGCGCTGTAACTACACCTGGCTCCACAATGGCGTAAAGATCTTCGCGGTTAATTTCAATAATTTTTGTTAAGGCATTGGTGAGGATAACTACATTTTCAGGGCTATCGGGAATGGTGCCGCCGGAAAGGTTGGTACCGGCACCGCGCACAGTCATGGGGATACCGTTATCATACAATTTTTTTACGGTAGCTCCAAGGGCCTCCACAGAGGTGGGGCGTACCACTAAAGAAGGCACGACTTGTTGTAGTACTGCTGAGTCATAAGCATAGCTTTGTCTGTCAGCTTCAGATGAAAATACATTTTCTTTACCCAGAAGGGCTTCAAAATCATTGGTAAGCGCTTGATTTGACATATGTGTCCTCCGTACGTACAAAAACCACCCTTGGGTAAAAATACGTATATATATATGTTTATAAGTGAGATTTTTTACTAAAAAGCCATGCTTTTGTCAATATAAAGCATGGCAAAGGGAGAGTAGTAAGGGGGATTCTACAAAAAGGAATTTTTATGGAAACTTATTTTTTTGTCATGGTAACAATATGTGCAAAAGCTTCTGGAGAAACTTCTTGTACAGAAAGACGACTGCCTTTTTTCATAAGCTCCATACAAGCAAGTTCTGGTTCTTCGCGCAGTTCAGTGCGGGAAAGGGGCGGGTCAAAGCTTTGTACAAAGCGTACGTCCACCATGTCCCATAAGGGGTGGTCTGGGGTGGAGCGTGGGTCAAAATGGTCATGGCCTTCTTCCCAAGAAGTGTGGTCAGGGTAAGCTTCACGCACTATTTCTACAATGCCGGTGATTTCTGGATTTTTGCCGCTATGGTAAAAAAAACCTTTATCCCCAAGCTTCATGGAACGCATAAAATTACGCGCTTGATAATTGCGTACGCCGTCCCAAGAGCTAGTTTGTTGTGGACAATCTTGTAAATCTTGCCAAGAAAAGCATTCTCGTTCACTTTTAAAAAGCCAATACTTCATGGTTTTCCTCCCAACTTATTATTACGCATGTTCTTTAAGCCAATTGCTAAAGATGTGCTCAAGCTCTGGGTCATTGTTGTGTTTAGCCCAAGTTTGTAAGCGCATGGCCTTATGTAATAGTTCTTCTTTATTTTTAAGGGTATTTATGATGTCTTTTAAGCAGTGTTGGGCATGTTTTACTATGTCAATTTTCTGTAAATGTGCGGCACAAAATGCCATAGAAGCGTAATTGTGAGCCAAAGGCGCTAGTTGCGTAACTTGTGTGCGAACGTCAAGAGCTTCTTGCCACATCCCCTTTGTTTCATAATTTTTAGCGAGGAGTTCATACCCTCCAAGCCAATAGGGGTTTTGTTTTAATCGTGCTTTACAGCGCTGTTCTTCAAAGTTTTCTGAGAACATGTGTGTCATGGCTTGCTCCTTAGCTGTTGGTAGAGCAGTATATAGCCATAAATCTGGGGACAATAACGGGACAAATCCTGCCTCTAAAGCTACTTTATGTTGATCTGGCCTAAAGGCGCCTTGGCAGCGTCGACTTAAGAGTGCAGCGTTGGCATCATCATAGTCGAAGCGGCCCGGAGTTTGGCTCGTAAGGTGATATAGTGTACTTTCATGTATAACATTAAGTAAATAGCCTTTTTCGCGCACTTGACAGCACAGGTCAATATCTTCAAAACCGTTGACATAGCTTTCATGAAATCCATCGCATTCTAAAAAAACTTTCGCTGGCATGAGCAAAGCTGCACCGGTAATAGCTTGCCAAAATCGTTGCTTAAGTGTCTTTACATAGTCGGCTGGTAAAAGATGGTAGGCATGCGTAAGTTCTAACGTGGGGCTAAAACATATGCCTGCGTGCTGTATGGTGTTATTTGGGTAGAGGAGTAGTGGGGCCACCATACCTAGCTTAGGGTTGTTATCCAAAGCTTCCAGTAAGGGTGGCAAGCAACCGTCCATAAGTATCGTATCGTTATTAAGAAAAAAGAGTAAAGGAGACTTTGCCGCCTTAGCTCCGGCATTACAGGCTTTGGCAAATCCCATATTGTCCGGCATACTAAGTACATGTCCGCGCGATTCAAATAATTTTTTCAGTGTGTGTGGTAACTCACTGCATGTGGCATCGGTGGAATTATTATCCACAACAATAACTTCAATACTTTCAAGAAGCCCATCTTTTGCACAGACTTTGGCAATGCTTTCAAGACAAGCTTTTGTCATTTCCCAAAGGTTCCAAACCGGTATTATAATGGAAAGTTGTGACATGGAATCTCCGCGTCAAGGTTTGCTTTTAGTTAACCCTATCTGACTCTTGCATTTTTGCATGATATATGGAAAATTGTGTACGAGTGGTTCTACATTTATTCGTTGATTTTCTCAAAAATCCTGTAGTTGTCAAGCTGAAATGCAATTTTTCAAGGCAGCTTAAGCCTTTAAAGCTGTTTTGATACTGTTTTAAGTGTAGACGAGAGTACAAAAAACTTTGGAGAGATATGCATGCCACAAGAACGGTTGAAAATCGTATTTATAAATTATGGTCCATATGCAGGGTGTAGTGGCGTCCATATCCATTTTCTTGCCAATATTCTGGTAGAGATGGGGCATGATTGTCACGTTTTTTTACCTAAAACTGGTGCTGCTAAAGAGTATTTTGGTACAGCGAATTATCCCATTGACGACTTTTCCACCCTATTTAAACTTCCGGAGGAAATTTTTAAAAATGCACTTGTACATGCTTGGACAACTCGAGAAAGCGTAAGAGTGCCCATGGCCATAATAAGGGAACGCATCAAATTACCCTATATTGTCCATCTTGAAGATAATGAAATTTTGGTTACAGGGAAAATTCTTGGGGTACACACCTTAGAAGAACAAAAACTCATGCTTAAGGAAAATCCTGACACGCTCACGGGACAATGGGTAACACATCCCTTGCATTTCGAGCCTTTTATGCGAGCCTCTTCGGGGGTTACTTGCATCATAAAGTCCTTGGAATCCTTTGTGCCGCAAGGGGTTCCTCGTATGACCTTTTGGCCGTCTTGCGAAGAGGCATTTTTCCAAATCCCCATGCAGCGTAATTTGGCATTGAGAAAATCTTGTGAGCTGGATGATAATTGTCATGTCATAGTATATCCAGGAGCCATTCACTCTTTCAATGGTCAGTGGTTTGCGCAACTGATATTGGCAGTGGAAAAGTTACACACTGAAGGGATTTCCATTAAAATTATTCGTAGTGGGATTGAAGATTACGACTACGATAAAGAAACTTTAGCTCTATATCATAAGCATGTTGTATTTTTGGGGGAAGTCAAAGCCTCTGAAATTCCAATACTTATGAGTCTAGCAGATATTTTGGTACAACCTGGAGCCCCAAGAACATTCGATGACCATCGCTTCCCTTCCAAGGCTCCGTACTTTTTAGCCAGCGGTCGACCTGTTATTTTACCCAATACAAATGTGGCAGAAAAGCTGCAACACGGTCGAGACTGTTTCCTTTTGCAAAAAGGAGATGCTGACGAAATTGCAAAATATTTGAAGATGCTAATTGAGCATCCTGCCCTTGCCAACGCCATGGGAGTTCAAGGGCGAGCTACGGCACGTAGGCTATTTTCTTGGGAAAAGGCCGCAGAATCATTGGTCCCATTCTATAAACAAGCCCTGCACGGTCACGCTAAATCTTAGAATATGTTAGAGCCGCTGTGTGCTGTGTACGTCTTTTTCCTTTAATAACGATAAGATGAAAATTGTGTGACAAAAAAATGAAAAAAAACATAAAAAGTGCTTGACCAAGAGAGCGTCTTAGTGCATTTTCCTTTTCGCGCTGAGGCACACAGCGTTGCTGAGAAATTCGAAGCAAAACAAATGTGCAAAAAGTTGCAAAAGACTTGTTGACAAGAAGAGCAACTTGAGGCAGATTGCCTCT
>CAYJNG010000047.1:0-16350 GCA_964371505.1 uncultured Desulfovibrionaceae bacterium | reverse complement strand
GATAGATTGAATTTTATGACGATGAAAGGATTTTGAGATAAACTTACTCAAAAAAACAAAAAATAGCGCTAGCTACCCATTCACCAACATTCGCATGGCTTGCATGGATTGCTCCAAACTTTGCGCATCTTCCACACTTTGTTGTAAAAAACTATTAATGTGCGGCATTTTAGCAATGGATGCGTCAATGTCGGGGTTGGAGCCTTGAGCATACGCCCCAATATTAATCATATCTTCGGCTTTTCTGTAGGTACTCATAAGCGTGGTAACAATACGGCCCCCAAGGACATCGGGCTTATCACAAATATCAGAACGCAAACGACTGATGGATTTTAATACATCAATGGCGGGGAAGTGGCCTTGGTCAGCCAAATCGCGCGTGAGCACAATGTGCCCGTCCAAGATGGAGCGCACGGCGTCGGCAATGGGTTCGTTAAAGTCGTCCCCATCTACCAAGACGGTATAAATTCCCGTAATGGTACCTTTGTGTGAACGCCCAGCACGTTCAAGTAATTTGGGCAATTGCGCAAATACCGTGGGTGTGTACCCTTTGGTGGTGGGGGGTTCCCCAATGGCAAGACCCACTTCACGAGCAGCCATGGCAAAGCGCGTTACGGAGTCCATCATGAGTAAAACGTCTTTGCCCTTATCGCGAAAATATTCTGCAGCTGCGGTGGCGGCATAGGCGGCGCGCATGCGCACAAGGGGCGACTGGTCAGACGTGGCAATGACAAGCACCGAGCGCGCCATACCTTCAGGGCCAAGATCACGCTCCATAAATTCCAGTACTTCGCGCCCGCGTTCCCCTATGAGAGCAATGACGTTCACATCGGCCTTGGTATAACGAGCCATCATACCCATAAGAGTAGACTTACCAACACCAGAACCTGCCATAATACCCACACGCTGCCCTTTACCAAGGGTAAGTAGGGAATTGATACTGCGCACGCCAACGTCCAAAATGTCTGTAATTCTTGGGCGTTGCAAGGGGCTTGGGGGGTCAGCATAAATGGGGGCCATATCTTGCTGCCATGAAGTTAAAGCTTCAGGTAACCATGCAGGAGAAAATGTTTTTTGCTCATCCATTTTTTTGGTGAAGACATCAATGTCTTCTGCCTGTTGACCGGAAGCTGAAGAAAAAATTTCTGTGCTTATGGGGGGGCCGCCGTCCAGTGGTGCGCCAAAGGCGTCTAGCGTGCGGCCTAAAATGTGCGGGCCCACAGGAAAATAGGGCGGTAGGGAAGAGTTGCGTATAAGACTGCCGGGACGAATGCCGCGCATGTCGCCATAGGGCATGAAGAGTAAATTATTATCACGAAAACCCACCACTTCGGCGGCAATACCTTCGGCTCCTGTGTCTGGCATCATATGACATACGGCCCCAAGGGGCATACGCAAGCCACTGCCTTCTGCCACAAGGCCCACCACCTTGGTGACCTTGCCAAAAATTTGTAAAGGGCTGGCTTTGGCTAGGAGTTGGCGGCAGGTGCGCGGGTCTAGCTTCATGCTTTGTCCTTTATGGGGCTATAAGCTTCGTGACTCTCCTCAAAAAATTCTTCGCTGTTAAAGTCTTCCGCATCGAATTGACTAATGGGTAGGCCCTGTTCGTCGAGGCTGTTTATACCATCAGTGGTATTTTCTTCTAGAGTGGCAGGGAGTAGATTGGCTTCCACAGGAAGCAGCTCTTCTTCTAGCTGTTGTCTGGTGGGCTCCTGCGCAATGGATGCGGGGCCGCCCATATGTCCTTGTTCAGCTAATTGTCTTTGCTTTTCGAACTCTTCGGGTGAAAGAGGTACGGCTTGTACTTCCTCGGCATGGTCAAAGGATACACGCGCTGGGCCGCCATCTTGCTGCATCTCGGCTGGAGCGTGCGCGGCGGGCGCTTCGTGTGCAAAAGACATATCCGCACTGCCCATGCCTGTAGGGTCAGCCGCGTGTTCGGCCATGGTATCAGTGCTATGGCTTGCATCGTCTGCATGTTCAAAGCTAGCAAGAACGGCCAAAGCTTCGGGGCTTAATTCTTTTTGTTGCCCATAGGCGCCTGCGCCTGCGGCAAGAGGGGGAAGCCCAGCAGCCATGTTGGCAGCCATTTCACGTGTTATATCAGGCGTGTATTCAAGCTCTGCAAGTATTTCCGGCGGGATGTCCTCAACAGGGGCAGCTTGCTCTTGCTCCGCTTCTTCGTATATAGGCTCAGCTTGCGGCGCCATGGGTTCCGCTTCTGGCTCTGGCTCTGGTTCTGGAAGCGTAGGGGTTAGCGCTATAACTTTTTGTATTTCTTCTTCCAATACCGCTTGTATGCGTGCCAAAGCATCGGCTTCGGACTGCGCTTCGGGTAAGGATAAATGGCGAATGATATTTTCCACCATCTGATGATACAGTTCGCGGCGACTATCCACAGTGCCTGTAAGGCTTTCCGCTATGATGTCACCGGGGGCAAGGGCCGCATCTGCACTAATGCGCCAAGGGGACAGGTCGGGGTTTTTTTCTTTGGCGGCTTGAAAAAGGTCTTCCACCACGGGCTCATCGTCCGGATTTACCCGTAAGGTGACTGAGCGTCTTTCATCAAGATTACGCACAGCACGCAAAAGCATGGCTTCCATAATTTGCGCATGACGTTCAGAAAGGGCTAAATTAGTGCCTTTTTCTACACATACCTTGGTAAGTTCCACAAGCTCGCTGCGCCAATCATTAAAAATATACATGCATTGAGCGGTGATAACCTGTAAGACGCCAGCCACAGAAGACCCCATGGATATGCGAAAATTGGTCAATTCTTCTTGAGCTGCGCTTATGCCAGCTTGAAAGCCTTCTTCATGGGCAGAGCTACGAATATGCGTAGCATTGTCTAGCTCAGCTTGTGCCGCATGGCGTATTTCTTGCGCTTGGCTACGCGCTTCTTCAGCGGCGGTATAGGCGGCGCGTGCTTCTTCACGAATGCGCTCGGCATCGCGTTCGGCTTCTTCTAGCACGCTTACTCTTTCCGTATAGGCCTCGCCCAAAATTTCTCTGGCGCGGTCTATGGCTTTTTGGCGTACTTTTTCTAAATAGTCTTGCTGGGTTTTTTGGTGCCATTGCTCCTGACGAGATGCGGCTTGCATGGCGTCAAGCTTGGAAAGGCTAGACTCCCTGCCGGCATCTAAAAAGATGGTGCCCCATTTTTTATTATCGTCAGCACTCATGGCTAAATAAATACGTCGCTGCTGCCACGGTTAATGGTTACCTTGCCTTCTCCTTCAAGGCGACGCACAATACGTACTACGCTTTGCTGTGCAGTTTCTACATCAGCAAGGCGTGTGGGGCCCATGAACTCCAATTCTTCGCGTATCATATTGGCTGCACGTTCAGACATGTTCTTAAAGAACTTGTCTTTAAGGTCATCAGAGGCGCCGCGTAAGGCCATGGTAAGGTCTTCGTTGGAAATTTCTTTAAGTACTTCACGCATGCTCTTATCATCAAGGGAGCGGCAGTCGTCAAATACGAACATAAGGTTACGAATATCTTCGGCCAGTTGTGCAGAATCTTCTTCAATTTCAGAAAGAACTTCTTCTTCCGTGGCGCGGTCCACAGCGTTGAGGATTTCAGCCACAGCTTGGGTGCCGCCCACTTTTTTGCCTTCCTTACCGCCCATGGCAATAAGCTGACTTTGCAGCACTTTATCCACTTCCATAAGCATGTCGGCCGGCACGGCTTCAAGGCTTGCAAGGCGCAAGAGAATTTCTGCACGCACACCGGCGGGTAAGTTCGTCAAAAGGTTTGCCGCTTGGTCTGGGTGCAAGTGCCCAAGAATAAGCGCTAAGGTTTGTGGGTGTTCGTTACGTAATATTTGGGCCAGTAAGCGTGGGCTTACGGATTCTAACTCACGGAATGGGGCAGGGCCTGTGTTAAGGTTAAGCGTATCCATAATGTATTTGGCGGTTTCGGAGTCCACGTTTTTCACCAGCATACGGCGTAAGATATCAGAACCACCGGAAATCATATCTACCCCTTCCACAAGGGCTGTGTGGAATTCGCGCATGACTTCTTCCACCACTTCCTTGGGTACAGGTTCAAGATTTACAATAGCTTTGGAGATAGTGGCAATTTCTTGACGGTCCATACGCTTGAAGACATCGGAGGTGAATTTATCTCCCATGGACAACAGCAAAACGGCTATCTTCTCCTGACCGGTTAATTCCATTAGCCTCTCCTTTACCCCTAAGTATCTAATAAAACTTTATTGTCATTTTCTTGGCATGACATATGCCACAATAGAAAGCATATCTGAAAAAAAGATTTTGGCAAGGCTTTTAGCCTTTGTCAAGCCAACCTTTAAGTATGTTAATACTTTGTTCCCAATGTTTTTCCGAAAGTTGGAGGAGGCGCAATTTTAATTCTTCCACACGGCGGTTTGCTTCTCTTTGGCCTCTTTGCCATGCGCGCACTTCTTCCATGGCGTTGGCATCTCCTTGCTTTGCTAATTCAAGCGCTCTACGCACGGACTCGTTCGCCATCTTTAATCCATCCTCTCATAATTACAATAACTTGGTCCATATGCTGTTCTGATAGGTTAAAGATGTTCACACGTAAGGATTCTACATCTTTAAAGAGCATAAGGTCATCATCATCATCTTCCTCTCTACCTTCAAGGGCTCCGGCTTCTTCGGCACGGGCGGCCTCTTCTAGGGCTTCGTACAAGGCCAATTGTTCTTCGGCAGAGGGGAGGCCTTCAAGGCCTTCTACGGCTTCGCCGGCTTCCACTTTAGGACGAATGAGCGCTAGCACCACGGGGCGAACCACTAACATAAGGAAGAGGAAGGCTAAAAGAGCATTCAGTATGGGCTGGCCTAAGCGGTCGGCGTAGTTAACAATAATTTCAGCAAGGTTGGGGTCTGGTGGCGGTGTAGAGTCATTGAAGGGTACAGAGCTTACTTCAAGGGCGTCGCCACGTGCTTTATCAATGCCTACGGCATTAGCTACCAATTGTTCAATACGGGTAATTTCTTCGGCGCTGCGTGGTACAAAAGTCCAAGCATTGTCCACTTTTTGGTAGGTGCCGTCCACAATTACAGCCACAGTAAGGCGCTTAACATCGCCCACATTGGCTATAATGTTTTGTTCTTCTTTATTAATTTCATAGTTGGTGGTGCGCGTTTCGCGGCTACCATCTTGGGTAGATACAGAGCCGGTAATGCCATCGCCGCGGAAGTTCACATCAGGGGCGCCGGCTTCTAGGTTAGCTTGGCCTTTTTGCTGTTCTTCGCTGCGTTGTTCAGAGCGTACGGCGGTTTGTTCTGGGTCAAAAATTTCACGGCGAATGGTCTTTTGGCTAAAGTCCATGTCGACGTTAACTTTAGAAATAACATGGCCTGGGCCAAAAACAGGGGAGAGCATTTCGTCAATGCGGCGTTCAAGGTCACGCTGCACACGTAGCTTATGTTCCATTTGCGTGGAGGAAATACCGGTGAGAGCGTCGGTTTCTGGGCGGAAAAGCACGGCACCGCGGCTATCTGTGATAGATAAATGCGCTTTGTTAAGTCCTTCCACAGACATGAGCATCATGTTTACAATGGATTGAATTTCTTTGGCATCGGGCTTTCTGGCTTGGTCTTTAAGCTTTAACACCACAGAGGCGGAAGGTTCTTGCTGCTCTTCCACAAAGAGGGAGCGCTGCGGCATAACAAGGTGAATACGTGCGGTATCTACGCTTGGGAAAGCGCTTAAAGTACGTGCCAATTCGCCTTGTAGGGCGCGCATATAGTTAATTTTTTGAACGAAATCTGTTTGTCCCACCTTGGTTTCGTCAAAAATTTCAAAACCAATGCCTTGGCCTACTAAATTCCCTTCGCCAGCAATTTGAATACGTAAGTCATACACTTGCTCGGCAGGAACCAAAATGGTGGCACCATTATTGGTTAATTCATAGGGAACATTGTCTTTTTGTAATGTGCCCACCACGCTTGCGGCGTCTTCTGGGCTAAGATTGGTGTATAGGGGCTGGTAATTGGTTTTATTGATCCACACGGTCAGAGCAATAAAACCAGCAATGGTAGCAACAGCCACAACGCCAATAATCATGCGCTGCGTAAGACTGAAGTTTTCCCACATATCTTTAATTTTTTCGCCGTATTGCTTGAAATCTGGTGCTTGCATAAGGACTCCGTGTGTCAAAAAATTAGCAGATTACTAAGATAGTAGCATAGAGTGTGCCAAAGTGTACTTTATTTTGTGGGGCTTAGCTAATGAAACACAAAAGGAAGTGACGGTACATGTGTGTTGCATTGTATGGAAATCACATGGGCGGGCTTTTTCTTTGTATTATCAGTGAGAAATGCTTCAAACTTGTAACTTAATCATTTGAGTAAACTTTTTGCTATGTGCGTAAAAAAGGGAGCTTGCAGCTCCCTAAATTTGCTTGTGCTGTGTGGTAACAATTAGAATTGGATGCGGCTAAGCTCTTTATACGCTTCCATAACTTTACCGCGCACAGCCGAGGTGAGGCTCATGGCTACACTGGCTTTTTGCAAAGTAATCATAAGCTCGTGCACGTTTTGATTGCGCCCTGAAGCAAAGTCTTCAATGGCTGTGGCTTTGGCATGCTGCAAGGATTGCAATTTTTCCATGCTGTTAGCTACGGTATCAGAAAAAGAGTTGGGGTTGGCTGTGGGTAAGGTTTGCGCCACTTGCTGTTTAATGAAGTCCGAGTGGGCACCAAAGTTTTCGCCTTTATCTACGCTATCGCGCAAGAGGGATTGGTCCAGCACGGAAGCAAAGCTCATGTTATTGGAAGAAGACCCCATGGTGGACTGTTTAAGCGTAGCTTCTGCTTGTCCAAAGTTTTGCATAGCTTGGGCGTATGCTTGTATACCTGATGTATTAATGCTCATGGTCTTCTCCTTATTCAAGATGGTGCCTTACGTTGTGTGAAGGCGCTATCTGAGCTTTATTTAAGCTCTATATCATTGCTTTACTTGCCGATTTCCAAAGCTTTGTTGTACATTTGTTTGACAGCGTCCATGGTGGACACGTTGGCTTCATAGTTACGTTGTGCTGTCATAAGATTGGCCATTTCTTCCACCACGTTGATATCTGGGTAAAAAACATAGCCTTCAGCATTGGCGTCGGGGTGCCCAGGCTGGTACACTTGCTTTAAGGGTCTACTGTCTATGGATACAGCCATAACACGTACCCCTTTAAGCTCGCGGTCAAGGGCGGAGCGCATATGGGTTGAAAAAGGATCATCTACATCTGTTGCCGCTCTAACCACAGTGCGTCTTTGGTAAGGGCCACCCATGGGTGTGCGTGTGGTCTTGGCATTGGCAAGATTCATGGAGATGACATTCATCTGCGTGCGGTCTGCGGTGAGAGCAGAAGCGCTAATGTCGAGTGCTGTCATGAAGTCCATTATTGCTTACCTTCCGTGATTATAGTTTTTATGCCTTCAAAGTTCTTCTGAATAATTTGTGTTAAGGCTTGGTACTGCAATTGGTTCTTGGCCAGTTTTGTCATTTCTTTGTCTAGGTTTACTCTATCTTCACCGTGAATTTCGCGCGGTGTAAATTGTTTAAACCAATCGGGTTGGAAATTATTTGCGCTAAAGGCTGTGGGCATATGTTCGCCGGAGGTGCGAGCCATGGTTCCACTCTTATCAAGTCCCAACGCTTTTTGTAATTCAGCCTCAAACTCAAGCTCGCGTGGCTTGTATTTTGGGGTGTTTACGTTGGCGAGGTTACTATTAATAACATTTTGGCGTTGCAAGCGCATGTCGAGCACTTTGCCTACCAATTGTATTTGAGATGAAAACAGTTCGCTCATAAGGCCTCCTGCATTTTGCAGTGTTCAAAAATATACTTAAAGCCTAGCAAGGGTTGTGCCAGAATTTTAAGTATATGTATTTATAGTATTTTTGAGCTGTATTTTTCTGCAAAAGAGAGGGGGGTAGGCGTAAGGTCAGTCTTTTGACTCAGGGCAAGCGTAGCCTTTGGCTTGCCCCAAGTGCATTGAGAGGTACTTTGATGAGGCTTATGAGGTTTTATCAAGGCATAGGCATGCTTTTAGGCAAGCATCTAATGTACCATAGGTAAAATGGAAGTTTTCGTCTGTAAGCCTTTGCGGAAAGCATTTTTGACCATTTAAGATAAGTTCTTCAGCCATTTCACCCAATATAAGGCGTGCAGCCATGCTGGGCACGCGCATAAAGGCTGGCTTGTTCAGAACTTGGCTTAAAGTATGGACAAAATCTCGCATGGTGGTGATTTGCGGGCTGCTCACCACGTAATGCCCTTGGGAGGTATGTTCTATGGCGTGCACCACAGCCTTGGTGGCATCGTGTGCATGAATCCAGCTCATGGGTTGCTCGCCACTGCCTACCACGCCGCCAAGCCCATAACGAAAAGGGGGCAGCATGGCGTTGAGTAGGCCTGCCATGGGCGGATAGCTGCAGGGTTTTACAGCGCGCGCAGCATGGCGCCCTAAAATGGGGGCAAAGCGCATGATGCATACATGCATGCCTAATAGGGTCAAGGGATTGGTGGCTTCTTCCCATTGTGTGCACACATGGGCTAAAAATCCTAAGGTTGGCATGTGGGCCAGCTCTTCTTCAAGGTCTTTTCCCACATCTTGCCATACATCGTGTAAGGTGTGCTCGGTGCATGTGGGAGCTGTGGAAGCCTTGGGCCACAGGCCGTAATAGCCACAAGCAGAAGCCTGAATAAGATGGTTTGGTAAGGGTATTTGGTTTTGTTTCATGTATTGTAAGGCTGTTACAAGGGCTTTGGTAGCTCTTAGGCGACTGTGCAAAATTTCTTGCTTGTAGGCCTTGGTCCATCGCTTACTGCTTATGTTGGCTCCTAAAAGATTAATGATTATTTGGCATTGGCTAAGATACGGTACTAGCTCTTGAGGGTTTTTTCCATCCCAAAGAGCCACTTTACCCATGAGGCCCGAAGTTACTGCGGGGTCAGCGCGAGATGTTATGGTGACGCCATAACCGCGCTCTTGTAGCTCGTTGGCTAAGTGTTGCCCTACAAAGCCGCTACCACCTAAAATAAGAATACGCATAAAAACTCCTTCACTGCAAAAATAGATTTTAAAATATATTTTTACTTAGTATAACACATGTTTATGAAAAGCTAAATGCGTAAAAAAGTATGCTAGGATTTTTTTTGCGTAAGGATAAGGCAGTACCGTTCTTTTTAGTTACAAAAAGAAGTGTAGGCGATTTTTTTTAGGAGTATTTTTTTATGGTGAGGCATAAAAAATGTGGAGCCACGGTGGGAAAAGGGGGGAGAAGGAGAAACAGGCCAGACTGTGTAGACAGTCTGACCTGCTAAAGAAGTATATATGTAGATAGAAAATTAACAAATACGTGGTAATTGGTCGCCTTCCAGCATGGAAAGTAAACGTTTTCCGCCAATAGCTGTTTTTATAATAACTTGGCCTGCACGGGTAAGTCCTTCTTCTGGAGCTTGCACATGGCCTATGCAGCATGCGTCTTTTCCATAGGGGCTTTGGCGCATGGCGGCAAGGGCGGCTTCGGCTTCTTCTTGGGGAACGAGGCAAATAAGCTTCCCTTCATTGGCAAGGTAGAGGGGGTCAAGCCCTAAGAAAGAAGCTCCATTACTTACGGAAGCGTCAATGGGAATGGCGTCTTCTTCTAACTGTATACACACGTGAGACTGTTCGGCAATTTCATTTAGGGTGGTGGCTAAGCCGCCGCGTGTGGGGTCGCGCAGCACATGCACATGGTGCGGGTCAGAAACACTTTTAAGTATGTCTTCCACCATATGGTTAAGGGGGGCGGAGTCTGAAGCTACATCGCTTACAAAGGAAAGCCCTTCGCGTTGTGCCATGATGGTAAGACCGTGGTTGCCCATGGCGCCGCTTACCAGTATAGCATCACCCACGGCAGCTTGAGAGCCTGAGGTGGGGTGCGGCGTAATAATTTCACCAATGCCGGTGGTATTAATGAAAAGCTTATCGCACATGCCACGAGGCACTACCTTGGTATCACCGGTGACAATCTTTACATCGGCTTCCTTGGCTGCTTTGGCCATATCTTGCACTATGCTTTCTAGTAAGTGCATATCAAGCCCTTCTTCTAAAATGAAGGCGCAGGTGATATAGCGTGGTTTTGCGCCTAGCATGGCTACGTCATTAACGGTGCCGTGCACGGCCAAGGTGCCAATGCTGCCCCCAGGGAAGGTGAGGGGGGTTACGGTATAAGAGTCTGTGCTCATGGCCAAGGGGCCATTCATATGCAGCAGGGCCGCATCGTCCATACGTGCCAAAATATCATTGGAAAAATGGCGAAAAAAGCAATCATGGATGAGGCGCTGTGAGGCTTTACCGCCGCTGCCACAGTCGAGTAATAATGTGGTATTTTGAGTCATGTTAACTTCCTAAACGGTATTTATAATAAGCGGCGCAAGAGCCTTCGGTGGAAACCATGCAAGGGCCCACGGGCTTGGCCGGTGTACAGGCTTTAGCAAAAAGAGGGCACTTGGGCGGGAGTAATTTTCCCTTCAGCACGTCACCACAGCGGCAACCTGCCAAAGGTTGTACGTCCGGTAATTGCATATGTAGCACCTTGAGTGCATCGCGGTGGGCAAAGCGCGGGGCAAGGCTGAGTCCGCTTTGCGGAATAAGGCCTATACCTCGCCATAGGGCATCCCCCACGCTAAATACTTGCTCTAAAATAGCCTTGGCTTTGGGGTTGCCTTGAGCATCCACGGCACGTAAATACGCGTTTTTAATGCTATAGGTGGCGTTTTGCATTTCTTCTGCCATCATGACAAGGGCCAATAAAATATCTGCCGCGTCAAAGCCTGCCACTATGCCTGGGGTTTGGTAGTCGGCAAGGAAGGCATAAGGCTCAAGGCCCAAGATGGTAGACACATGACCGGGGAGTAAGAAAGCATCCACTTGACATGTTTCATCTTCCAGTAAGGCTTTTAAGGCCGGCGGCACCAGTTTATGGCAAGAAAAGACCAAGAGGTTTTCTACGCCTTGTTGCTCTGCGGTGAGCAGCGTTGCTGCCACGGTGGGCGCTGTGGTTTCAAAGCCAATTCCAAGGAACACCACCTGCTTTTGCGGATGCTTTTTGGCTAAAGTTATGGCGTCCAGCGGGGAGTATATAATTTCTATATGGGCTCCTTGCGCCATGGCGTGCTTTAAACTATGCCCGTGCGGGCCGGGAATGCGCAGTACATCGCCAAAGGTAGCCACAATGACATCTTCTCTTTCTGCCAAAGCTAAAAAGGCCGCCACTTCAGCATCATGAGTTACACAAACAGGACAGCCGGGGCCGGAAAGGTGGGTGATGTTTTCTGGCAAAAGATCACGCAAGCCGCTATGAAAAATGGAAACAGTATGCGTGCCGCACACTTCCATAAAGCGTAATTCTTTATCTCCCAGTACGCGCTTAAGCTTTTCCAGTAAAGCCGCACATGCCTTGGGGTCTTTAAAAGCACGAGAAAGATCCATAATATGTTCCTTGGAGCAAAAATTTTAAAGCCTAACACGAGCATCATACTGAAATTTTCCAAGGCGTCCAGTGAAAAATATGGAGTGACAAGACGTTTTGCTACGAAAAAGCTGGCCCACAGGGTGCCTTGTGGGAGAAGAAAGTAAGAAGGGAAGAAAAACACCTTTGTGCAAGTGTTTTCCTTCCCTACTAAATTGGATATGAGTAGTATTTACGGCATAAGCGGGGCCAGCATAAGCCCAGTAGTCACAGGAAGCCCCATCATAATATTGGCATTGGCCAATGCTTGACCGGAGGCGCCGCGGCACACATTGTCAATGGCGCTGACAACAATAAGTTTTTGCGTGCGTGGGTCCACCACAAGGCCTATGTCGCAAAACATGGTACCGCGTACATTTTTGGTTTCGGGCAATTGTCCTTGGGGGAGTACGCGAACCCAAGGGCTTTGGCTCCATGTCTTGGTGTAAATATCATGCACGGCATCAAGGCTTATATCTGCCTTGAGGGTGGCATACATGGTAGAGAGAATACCACGGTTAATGGGTAAAAGGTGCGTGTTGAAAGAAAGCACCATATCTTCACCAGCAATGCGTGAAAGCTCTTGCTCAATTTCCGGAGTATGGCGATGCTTGCCAAGGTTATAGGCCTTAAAAGTGTCGGACACTTCGCAAAACAAAGAACCCACAGCGGCTTTGCGCCCTGCGCCGGTGGTGCCGGATTTAGCATCAATAACAATGCCTTGTGTGGCAATAATGTCATGCTTAAGCGCTGCGTATAAGCCTAAAATGGCAGAAGAAGGGTAACAGCCTGGGTTAGCTATAAGTTTAGCATGGGCAATTTCTGCGGCGTACAGTTCGGGTAGGCCGTAAACGGCTTGACGCAAAGCATCTTGCTGTTCATGCGGCACATTATACCATGCCTCATAGGTGCTGGCATCGCGCAGGCGAAAATCGGCAGAAAGATCCACCACCTTGACGCCTTTGGCTAAAAGCTCTGCCCCCATATTCATGGCAGTACTGTGCGGCACAGCTAAAAAGACCACATCACATTCTGCAGCGGCTTTGGTGGTATCCGGCGCGGTAATAACCACGTCAGCACCGGGAAGGCCACGGAGGAAGGGGTAATGGTCACCAAGCACTTTGCCTGCTTCAGAGCGTGAGGCGGCAAGCACAAGACGCATGGAGGGGTGCTGCGTAAGTAAGCGGGTAAGCTCCATGCCTGTATAGCCGGTAACGCCTATAAGTCCTACTTTAATGTCGGTGGTGTTCATGCTCTATCCTTTACACACTTTTTATTTTGTTTTCACAACGTACTTCATTTTAACTTCATGCAATATATCGGAAAGAAGAGATTTTTCTTCTTCAGTTAAGCAACCGTGTGTTTTGTTATGGAGCATTTCAAGCACATCAATGGTGTGACGGGCAAGGTCCAGTTGCAATTCTGTTGTTCCTGTTTCTGGATTGGGTATTTCACCTAGTTGCATGAGTGCAGATGAGGCCAAGGACAAAATGAAAGTAGAAAAAGTAACTTGTGGCATAGCAATATTCTCTTGATTATGGGTACAGCAATTTTCCATTATTAACTCCAAATATGGGGCAAGGGGCTGCCAGCAGGTAGCTCTAGGGCAGCTTCATAAGCGGCAAGGGCCACTTCTAAGTAATTACGCGAAGCCGAATAACCGCCCACTTCTTGTAAGGATTTGGCAAAGGCATAAAGACCTGCCGTTACATCGGCAAAGTCTACCCAGCCCATATGGCCTATACGTACAATGCGCCCTTTAAGGTGATCTTGCCCGCCAGCAAGGATGACACCGTATTTTTTGGCTGCCAGATTCACCACTTTTACGCCGTCCACACCTTGTGGCAAGAGTACAGAGGTCAGGCCCCATGTATAATTTTCGGGTACGTAGGCCGTAAGTCCAAGAGCCTTTATGCCGGTGCGCACCATCATGGTGAGGGCCCATTGCTTACGGTATAGGTTGTCCAAAGCCTCTTCGGGGGTGGCGCCATTTTCAAAGAGCATGTTGAGGCTTTCATCCAAAGCCAATAAAAGGCTTATGGGCGAGGTGAAAAGTGTTTGCCCTTCAAGGATTTTCTTTTTTTCCTTGGGTAGATTAAAGTAAAAACAGTCTTGAGGTACGCTTTCGGCTTTTTTCCAAGCTCTTTCAGAAAGGGCAAGTAAGCTGACACCGGGAGGCACCATAAGGCCCTTTTGTGAACCGGTGAGTAGGCAATCTACCCCCCAAGCGTCCATGGGGCAGGGGGAAATGCCCACAGCGGAAATACCATCCACCACAAGTAAGACATCACGCTCACGCGTTATGGCGGCCACATCTTGCACAGGGTGCAAGGCGCCGGTGGAGGTCTCGCTCAATTGCATGAGCACGCCTTTAATGGAACTATCCGCATCTAAAAGGCTTTTTATTTGCGCAGCGTTTACGGTGCTGCCCCAGTCAAGGGTAAGCTCTTGCATTTCAAGGCCGCGTACAGTGGCTATATTGCCAAAGCGTTCGCCAAACTTACCTGCATTTACCACTAAAACCTTTTCCCCTTGGGCAAAAAGGCCGTGCACAGCGGCCGTCATGGCGCCGGTGCCGGAAGAGCTTAAGGGAAGTACGGGGGTGTCAGTGCCAAAGAGTTTTTGCAATTTGGGTTGAAGCTTTTGCATGGCTTCTTTAAAAGCGCTTTTGCGGTGGTGTACCATTTCTTCTGCCATGCGTAGACGCACACGAGAAGGAATGGGCGTGGGCCCCGGAGTGAGCAGGCGTGATTTGGTGAGCATGAAGGCCTCGCGGAATATGCGGTAAAAAGTCTATAAAAGCTGCGTTACAAAAGCGCAGTACACTTAATTTACATTGTGAGAATTTGCAAAACGAATAACCATTTTTACGCTTTCGTCAAGGTTTTCCATATGCCAAGTGCTACATTGTTGCAAGAGATTTGCAGGGCTCATGGCATTGTTTTCCAAAATTTTTCCATGGGTTTTAATACAAAGTGTGCCTTGAGAAGGTATATTGTATTTATGCAAAAGTTCTTTTTCTTTTAGGCTTATATGCCGTGAAGTCACGGTAAGGGTATCACCATCTTTGTGAAAATTAAAAAGTCCTGCCGCTTCCGGATAGGTATAGGGTGAGGCGTAGGTAAATTTTGTTTGAAAAATTTCCGGCGCCACGGGGCGCAGCTCAAACACTTTGGGCTGTCGCTCCGTGATAACGCGGGTAAATTCGGATAAAATTTGCTCTACGGCCATGGTTTTATTTACGGAGGCATCTTGCATGGCCTGCGTGTAATAAGCCATAATGCGCATTTCGCCTATGAATTCTAAGGTGTAGGTTTTTTCCGACAGCGTAAGAACGGCATAGTACTTGTTGGGCGCAAAACAGCCACTAAGGCTAAAGCACATTACAAGGGCGCTTACAAAGGAGCATAAGGCCTTACGCATATTAATGAGCTTGCCCCCAATTGCTTCCTACGGCCCAGTCCACCGCCAAGGGAACTTGTAAATGCACGCCGCCAGGGGCTACGCTGCTCATAAGTTCTGCTACGCGGGCTCCGGCTTCTTGGGCTGTGGCTGTGGGCACTTCCAGTACCAATTCGTCATGCACTTGCAAGGCAAGGCAAGCGCCAAGCTCTTGCAAAGGCTTATCATGGGCTACAGCGAGCATGGCCAATTTGATGATATCCGCCGCCGAACCTTGAATGACGGTATTGATGGCTTGACGGCGTGCCAAAGCAAATTTTTGCCCATTGGTGGACTGTATGTCCGGCACAGCACGACGGCGCCCAGCCAAGGTGCTTACAAAGCCATGCTCCTTGGCGTGGGCTTCAATGCTTTCGTAAAAGAGCTTAAGCTGCCCTAAATGTTTAAAGTAATTTTCAATAAAGGCTTTGGCTTCGGCTGTGCTAATGCGTAACTCTTGCGCCAATTTTTGCGCGCCCATGCCATAAATAAGGCCAAAATTAATGGTTTTGGCATTGCGTCTTTCATCGCTGCTCACATCTTCAGGGGCAAGACCATAAATAATGGCGGCGGTATTGGTGTGAATATCTTTATTTTCTTGAAAGGCACGTAAGAGCACAGGGTCTTGCGACATATGCGCAAGGACGCGCAATTCCACTTGCGAATAGTCAGCAGAAATGAGCGCGTGCCCCTGTTTGGGGATAAAACACGTACGCATGCGCTGCCCTAAGGCACCGCGTACAGGAATATTTTGTAAATTAGGATTACTGGAAGATAAACGCCCTGTGGCTGTGGCCCATTGGTTAAAATGGCTGTGAATGCGCCCTGCAGCATCCATAAGTTTGGGTAAGGGCTCAAGGTAGGTGGAGCGTAACTTTTCTAACTTACGAAACTCCAGCACGGCGTCTACCACAGGGTGCCCGCTGAGTTTTTCAAGGCGCTCTTGCGCTGTTGAAAGTTGCCCGCCCTTGGTTTTACCGGCGCTTGGGAGCTTGAGGGTAGAAAAAAGTACTTCGCCTAGCTGTTGGGCTGAGCGTATATTAAAGGTGGTGCCTGCCGCTTCAAAAACGTCCTTGGTGCGGGCGTCTATTTCTGTTTGCACATCATCAAGGAAGTGCTTAAAGGCTTCACCGTCAATGGCAATACCCACGCTTTCCATGCGGGCCAGTACGGGGATAAGTGGTAATTCCACATTTTTATACAGCTCGTCTAAATTTTCTCGTAAAAGAGCTGCGGTAAAAGCGGCGCCCATGGTGCGGGCTTGTACGGCTATGGGTAAGGTTCGCCCTTCGCTGTCCACGGTGTACTCGCTCCATTGCACTGCAAGGCGGGGCCAAGCATAGTCTCTATCCTCAGGGCGTAGTAAGTAGGCAGCAAGGCCAAGGTCAAACCATTTTTCTTGGGGTATGTTGTACCAAGGGTTGGAA
>CAYJNG010000046.1:0-16509 GCA_964371505.1 uncultured Desulfovibrionaceae bacterium | reverse complement strand
AAATTATCGTGGGAACACTTGATAAAAATACTGCTCAATGGTGTTTTCTTGCACATTGAGAGGGTAGCTTATGGAGGTATAGCCATCGCCGTAAGAACTACGGTCCACTTCCACAAGTAGGTGCACAGCATTGGATGCCACAATGAAACTTAGTTCTACTTCCGTGATTTTGCGTGGGCTCCAGTTTAAAAGACCGCTGGAAGCAGGGCGCATTTCAATTTCTTGATATATGCCTGAAGTACTGGAAAATGTAGAGCCATTTAAATAGCCTGTCTCCACATCTACCTTTATAAAGGTAAAACCTTTTTCAAGGAATTTATTTATCATTACTTCTACGGCTGGATGCGGTAAAATGGTAAGGTAGTCACGGTCGGAGCTGTCGAGACCTGCTTCAATATCAAGCTCTGTGCCAAGCCATACGGAGCTTTGGTTTTTCCCTTTTGCTATGGAGGTTATGGGTGTTTCGGCTGGGAGCATAAAGTGGAAAGGAAATTCGTATTTTTTTCCTGCCTCAATGGTCATAGCATCTGCTACGCGAAAACCTTCCACAACTTTATTGATGTGAGCATCATCATATTTGGCCTTGGTCATAACATAAATGCACAGCTCATTAATTTCCTGATCTACCTTGCCGCCTTCAATGCGTACAAAACCTTCCACCAGACCCCCTTGGGTGATGGTAGAGTTTTTAACAATGGTATCTACTTTGGCACTGCCAATGCCTACTTTTGATAAGAATTTTTCTAACATAATAGAACCTTATTTTTGCTGTAATGTGTTAAAATTAAAACGCGCTTTGCAGTTTATCTTAGGAATACACGCTACGCCTAAACGTAGTAGGTAAAATTTACTTTGCTCCAGATTGGGCTAAAATAAGATCCACTTCATCCACGGTGAGTCCGGCATTTTTGGCAATTTGCCTTGCGCTAAGGCCGCGCCCATGCTGGTTTAAAATAAGCTCGCGTAAAAACTGCGGAGAGCGGCTTATGCCTTCTGCTTGTGAGATAAGTTTGCGCAGCTCTTCGGCGCGCTCTTCCATGCGCTGATCAAGCACACGTAATTCTGCTTGGCGCTGCGCAAAGGTGGCCACCAGTTCTCGCTCAAGTTCTGCATTGTGTTGCAAGCGTGCCAAGAGAATTTCTTGATTGGCTTGCAATTGCTGTACAAGGTCTTCAGATTTACGCAAGCGCAGAAAGAAAAAGAGTATGGATACCAGCAAAATAAGTTCAATGCCGGTGAAGATAAGCACAGCCCAGAGTGAAAGCATACAATGTCCTAATTTGGTGTGTTATACTTTAATATTTAAAAGATTTCCCACCAGTGGGTCAGGAGATGTGCTTGCATCGTCTTTTTCTGTCTCTTGTGAACTGCGTTCAAGAGTTTCAAAGTTTCCGCGCGATTGGCGAGATTCTTGTTCGCCATCATCAGTTACGCGCGACTGCACAGCGGCTTCTGGGGCCTGTACTTGGCTTTGTTCAAGCTTAGCCATTTCATTGGCTATGGTTCGTGACATGGCAAGGGCCACCTCAGGAGCTGTGGTAGCATCACTGGCCACACGAGTTGCAAAGCCTGTTTGGGCATACATAAGCCCTACGGTAGGATTAATTTGCATGGCGCGCCTCCAAGGTAAAAGATTGCACGTCATTGCCAACAAAGCAAAAGCTGTTTTCTAAAGGGTTGTCCCTTTTATGTAATTACTTTCCTATGTACCCTTCAAAGAGCATGTCTTCAATTTCTCCACTCACCAAATAACCACTAAAAACAGAGGCTAAGTCTTTTTTAATGGTGGGCACATTGGTATGGTCAATGAGAAAATGATAGGGTTTATTGACCAAATAGTAATATACGGCATCGCGCAATAAAATCATTTTATTTTGCGCTTCCAGTTGCAATTTTTCGTCATTGGTAACAATGGCAAACTTGCAAACTAAAAATACTTGACCACCTTTCCCGTCAGGCAAGGGTACCCAGTACGGCTCAAAGGAAATGATGTGATCCGAAGGGGCAGGTGGCACCATGGAAGTTTTGGGTACCACGATAATTTCTGGCTCCACGGGTGGCGGCGGTGGCGTTCGCAATACAAACCACCACAAAGCCGCCCCGCCAAGGAGCAAAATAGCCACAAGAGCAATAATAATGATTTTAAGCTTGCTCTTAGGTTTTTCTTCTTCAGCTGCTTCACCTTCAGGTTCGGGCACAGCGGGTGTTGTGTCTTGTTGCTCTTCTTCAGCTTCATCCTCAAGAAAGTCAGCACCTTCTAAATCAAGGGCAACCTTTTCGTCAGTACTTTCTTGTACCTCGATGTTAAGGTCGCCTTGAGCGGTCTTTTCTTCTACTTGAGACATAAGACACCATTTCCCTTATACTTCTTACTAGGTAAGAATGCAAAAACTATGCTGTAAAACTACGATAGGAAGTAGTTTTTGTGCAACCTAGGGGAATATTTTGTCAATTTTTTGTTTAAGAGTGTCAGCTGTAAAGGGCTTTACAATGTAGTTAGAAACTTTTGCCTGCACAGCTTCTAAAATATTTTCTTGTTGTGCTTCAGCTGTTACCATGAGGAAAGGCGTATCGCAAAGTTTTTCATCGGCGCGTACTTTACGTAATAATTCAATGCCAGTCATTTGTGGCATGTTCCAGTCAGAAACAATAAATTCGATTTTTTCTCTTTGAAGAACTTCCCAAGCGGTGGTGCCGTCATCAGCTTCTACCACATTGTTAAAACCCAGTTGGCGCAAAACGTTACGTACAATACGACGCATGGTGGAGAAGTCATCTACAATAAGTACACGGATATTTGGATCATATGGCATATGCTTTACCTCTTTGCTAAAGATGGGAATCTTGTTTGTAAGCGTTAAAAAATTCTTGGCGCAAGCGTTTTAGAGCTTGAGAGTGGAGCTGAGATACTCTTCCCTCCGTGATGTCCATCACTTCCGCCACTTCGCGCATGTTCAACTCATCACTGTAATATAGTGACAATACCATTTTCTCCCTTGGTGTCAATGTGCTAATAAGGGGTATTAAGCGCTCAAGCATTTCTTTTTCTGC
This sequence comes from uncultured Desulfovibrionaceae bacterium, assembly GCA_964371505.1. GTDB lineage: Bacteria > Desulfobacterota > Desulfovibrionia > Desulfovibrionales > Desulfovibrionaceae > CAYJAD01. The sequence continues at coordinate 13,458 of CAYJNG010000046.1, read as the reverse complement.
TGTTATGGTATAGGGCTCTTCATCTTTGTGCGTATCTTCCAGCATGGAATCTTGCACAGCGTCTAACGATACCAAAAGTTGATTTTGTAAAGCTTCCATTCCTTGGCGAATTTCGCTTAATGTAAGGCCTGTAAGCTCCATAAGCTGCTCTTCTGTGGGGTTGCGTCCTGTTTGGCGCTCTACAAGGCGCATGGCATTGTCAATAATTCGAATTTTTTGACGTAAAGGACGAGGAAACCAATCAAGTTTACGTAATTCATCTAGCATGGCACCGCGAATGCGGTTACCAGCATAAGTGTCAAAACGCACACCCAGTTGTGGCTGAAATTTACCAAGGGCCTCCATAAGGCCAAGGGTGCCTGCGCTTATCATTTCACCTAAGGAAACTGTTTTGGGTAGCTTGGCTTTAAGTCGCAAAGCAAGAAAGCGAATCTTGGGCGCATAATGGCGCACAATATTCTCTTGCTCCAGCGGCGAAAAATCATACCACGTGCAATGGCCTTGCTCCATGGCTTCCCACGGTGGCAAGTTTTGCTTTTGGGTATGGGCTTCAAGCATACGGTCTCCTTTAAGACACATGGGCTATGGCCCCTTAAAGTGGTTGCAAAGAATATAATTCCACACTTAAGCTGTGTCAAAAAATAAATCACATATCGTTTAGATGGGGTATTTTTATTTTGACAAAGTATGCCTAGCTTTCTACGCGCAAAACGTATTTGCGTAAATACAAAGGTGTTTGTGACGGTTACGTGTTATTGCTGAAATAGTAATTTTTTCCAGAAAAACTTAATATTTCCGTCAAGGCGATGTGAACTTTCCCACGAAAGAATGTTTTTTGCCATATCACGCACGGCTTTTGCAGCGGAAGACTCTGGCGCATGAATACAGAAGGGGAGTTGTTGCACCACAGCTTGACGCACGCAGCTATCACGCGGGACGATTCCCACAAGGTCTAAGGATACGCCGCTTAAGAAATGTTCGCAAGCTTGATAAAGGCGACTAAAGATAACTTTTGCGCTGCGCATATCGTGAGCTAGGTTGATAAGCACCTTAAAGTGTTCCACACCGTGGGTGCTTTTTAAAATTTTAATAAGGGCATAGGCATCGGTGAGGGAAGTGGGCTCGGGCGTTAAAATGATAAGGCGCTCTTGGGCCGCAAGATTAAAGTATAAAACATTATCATTGATGCCTGCACCTGTATCTACAAGTAAAAAATCAATTTTCTCTTCCATGGCATCCATGGCTTCTAAAAGTTCCAGCTTTTGCCCTGTGTCTAAAGCCAGCATTTCGCTCATGCCGGAAGAGGCAGGTAAAATGGAAAAGCCGTAAGGTGTAGGATAGAGAATATCTTGGAGTTCCACATCTTCTTGAAAAAGATGAAAAAGGTTTTTATGCGGGGTAAGGCCTAGCAAAACGTCCACATTGGCAAGACCTAAATCCGCATCAAGTAAAACCACTTGCTTTCCTTGTTTGGCAATCTCAACTGCAAGGTTTACGGAAAGATTTGTTTTACCAACGCCTCCCTTACCGGAAGAAATGGAAACAACCAATGGAAAAGTATCTTGCATAAAAACTCCCTGCTATCCTCTACGTCTAACTACATTTATCATAAATATTTAAAAAAATCTAAGCATTTTTAGCGTGTTGCTAAACTCAGTGCGAGCCAGTAAAAAAATAATAAGGCATAAGGTGTAAGCCTGCTAAAGAGCTGGAATTTGGCTCTTTCTGCTTGTTTTTGTTGCGTTGCCTTTCGTAACCTTAAGAAAGTTTGCTATGGTAAAAGACTAAGCATTTTGTACTTGGCTTATGCTTGGTAATTGTCGTTTAAAAATAAGCCGCCAAAGTAAGGACTCCGTGGCGCTGGCTAAAGTACCGCGTAGTTCTGCTCCGTAAGAGAGGGCAGAAACAGGCAAGTAGCACTGGGCTGCGGCATTGACTATGGAGCCGTAGCTCATGGCTTCATCAAGCTTTGCCCATATGACACTACCTTCACCATCAGGAGCATAGCGTTGTAAAAAGTTTTGTAATTGCATGCCATCATAACAAGGTGAAAGTACTATATGCGTAGCTTTGCTGCCGGCATTGTCTGCTTCAAGGCCAAGCTCTGCGTATTGCCCTTTTAGGGTTGCGCTGTGGTTAAGGCTTGGCAAATCTACGAAAATTTTATCTATATGTGCCGAAGCTATCAAGGCACGATGCATGGCTTGCGCGTCGGCTGCCTCGGTATAGCCAAAGTCAGAAAGTTCTGCCCAGTGGCGTAATACAAGACGACCATTGCCACGCTGACAATCGGCATTGATAAAGGCAATGCGCATGTCAGGATTTTTGGCACGCAATTGCAAAGCCATGCGCAAAGCTGTGGTGGTTTTACCAGCGCCAAAGGGGCCAGCAAAGCAATGAATGCGCTGTTGCCATGTTTCCGCATTCCACGGAGCCACACAAACAAGGTTTCCAAGCGATTCTAGCACTGATTCACCGGGGGCTGCCAAAAGCTTGCGGTATAATTCTAAGACTACCGCATCAGAAACGCCCTCGCGCTGTAGATATTCTAAAGCCACTCTTTGCCGTGGGGTGAGGCGCTCCATTTGAATGGAGGGCTTCATGAGGGCAAAAAGATGGTCTTTAATTTGGGCCCATTCTTTATGCCAGTCATTCCAGCCTTGCCCTTGCCCTTCGGCATAGGAGCTTGCAAAGCTTGTAAATTGCGTACGTGAGGCTGCGGTATGCTGTGCTGGGCTGCTTTGCTGCCTTGCTTGGCGTGTTTTAGCTTGAGGCGTGGCTGGTTCGCGCCTTGTGAGGTTTGTATGGCCCACATGAGACGCTCCGTCAGAAAATTGACTCTCTTCAATCATCTGTGAGGCTATTTGCTTTACCCTTTGGCTTGCCATGATGGCTTGCTTGGCTTGAGCTTCTTGAGCTTGTCTTGCGTCGCGAGCAGCAGAGGCATTGGTGGTGTAGGCCGCTTTGGCTGTGGACATGGAAGCCCCCGCTGCCGGAGCGGAAGCCGCAGGCAGTGGATTTCGTTCAACGCCTGCCGTTACTTCATAAAAGCGCTCACCACTTCTACGCAAGGTTCTATTGCTTAAAATAATAGCATCTGGCCCTAATTCTTCTTTAATTTGTGCCAATATAGCTTGCGTGCTTTTGCCCATATAGGTTTTTACTTGCATTATTCAATCCCCACTACGCCTACTGATTGTAACTGTACATCAGGGGGTATTTCTGCTTGAGAAATAACCGGTACGGCAGGCAAAAAGCGTGTAATAAGTTGCGCCAAGTGTGGGCGTAAAATGGGAGAGGCTAAAACCACAGGTTGTCCTTCTGCCATGACGGCATTTTCCACCGCCATATTTACGTTTTGAATAAGTTTTTGCGCCAAAGCTGGGTTGAGCGAGAGGAAGGTGCCGCCATCGGTTTGGCGAATGCCTTCTTGCACGGTGCGCTCTGCATTGGGGTCAAGAGTGAGCACCGAAAGGCTGCCCATGCTGTCTAAATACGGGCGCACTATGGAGCGGGATAAACGCTCACGTGCATACTCTGTAAGTAAGTCCGCTTGTTTAATGGCGCCGCCATAATCTCCTAAGGTTTCCACAATGGTCAGCATGTCACGTATGGTTACATTTTCGCGCACAAGTGATTGTAATACCTTTTGCACTACGCCAAGGGGCAAGGTGCCGGGTACTAAGTCTTCCACAGCCTTGGGTGAGTTTTTGGCTAAAGTATCTAACAAGCCTTGTACCGCTTGTCTGTCAAGGAAGTCACTCAAATGCTTGCGGAATATTTCTGTTAAGTGCGTGGCAATAACCGTTGCTGGGTCCACCACGGTATATCCGGAAAGCATGGCTTCCTCGCGTTGGGAGTCAGGAATCCACAGCGCTGGTAAATTGAACGCAGGTTCGCGAGTTTCAATACCTTTAATATGCGTAGTGGCATTGCCGGGGTCCATGGCAAGGAAGTGGTCCACTAAAATTTCTGCAGAGGCCACTTGGTTACCCTTAATAAGTAGGGCATATTGTCCGGGCTTAAGCTGCAAGTTGTCGCGCAGGTGCAAAGCAGGGATGATAACGCCCATATCTAGGGCAAATTGCCGGCGTATGGAGCGTATGCGCGAGAGCAGGTTGCCGCTTTGTTCTTCGTCTACCAAAGGAATGAGGCCGTAACCTACTTCCAATTCTAAAGCGTCAAGGGGGAGCAGGGCTTGCACTTCTTCCGGCGTGTCGGCGCCGCTGCCTGTTTTGGCTTGCTTGCCGCCTTTTTTCTTACCATCAGCGCCGGTTTCATCGCCATCTTCATCGTTTTTAGCCGTGGCACGCGCTGCCACATAGCAAGCAATGGAGAGTACAAGGAAGGGTAAGGTAGGTAAGCCTGGCACCATGGCAAAAACCAATAATACTATGGACACCATTTGTAAGGCGCGGGTATTAAAGGTAAGTTGTGCCATGAACTCTTCGCCCATTTTGGCTTCTGCTGCGGCACGCGATACTAATATACCGGTACCTGTAGAAACTAAGATGGAAGGAATGGTAGATACAAGACCGTCACCAATGGTTAAAAGAGAGTAGGTGGTGAGGGCTGCTTCCCACGGCATGTCTTTTTGCACCACACCAATAATAATACCCCCAATGAGGTTGATCATGGTGATGAGCATGCCGGCGTTTACGTCTCCTGTAACGAATTTACAGGCACCGTCCATGGCGCCGTAAAAGTCTGCTTCTTTGCGTAAGGCATGACGTCTGTCAGTGGCTTCTGTTTCATCTATAAGGCCAGCATTTAAGTCTGCTTCAATGGCCATTTGCTTACCTGGCATGGCGTCCAAGGTGAAGCGCGCTGCAACTTCTGCAATACGAGAGGTACCGGCAGTGATAACTGTTTTATTTAAAATAAATAAAATCATGAAGATAACTGCGCCCACCACATAGCTACCCCCCACTACAAACTCACCAAAGGCGCGAATAACCGAGCCAGCAGCATCTACGCCTTTTTCTCCATTGAGCAAAATAAGACGCGTGGATGACACGTTAAGGGCAAGGCGTAGTAAGGTGGTTACAAGGAGTAGGGAAGGAAATATGGAAAATTCCAAGGGGGAGGTCATAAACATGGTGGTAATGAGAACCAACAAGGAAATAGAAATACTTACCGCCAGCATAATATCCATTACAAAGGTCGGTAAGGGGATGAGCAGCATGAAAAGAATAAACACAACACCGCCCGCCAGCATGAAGTCTCCATGCTTGGAAAAGCGTTCGTAGTCGAGTTGTGGTAAGCTACCAGCCATTTTTATGACATCCTTTTTTGATTCTCATGGCAGCCTATATGAAGGATGCTTGAAAAAAATAGATTTATCTTTTGGGGGCTTTACCTTGCATACGCCAAATGCTCGCAAGGATAGAGGCCGTGGCCTTATAGAGCTCTTCAGGAATCATATCCCCCACTTCTACACTCTTATACAAAGCTCGTGCCAAAGGAACATTTTCACGAATGGGCACGCGGTGCTCACGGGCAATTTCTTTGATTTTTTCTGCAATATGGTCAGCCCCCTTAGCTAGCACAAGGGGGGCGGGGGCTTCTTGTACATTATAGCAAATGGCCACGGCAATGTGGGTTGGGTTGGTAATAACCACATCAGCCTTGGGTACGTCTTGCATCATACGTCTTTGCAAAACTTCCATCATCTTTTGTTTTTGTTTTGCTTTAATTTCAGGGTCACCATCAGCTTGTTTTCGCTCGTCTTTTACTTCGCTCTTGGTCATTTTTAAGCCTTCAAAGTACTGAAAGCGGCTTTGCCATATGTCAAAAGCTGCAATGGCGCACATGGGCACTAAAGTATAATACACCATATGAAAGCCGGTGTTGAGCATATAGGCCATAACGCCGGCGGCATCTTCGTGAAACATGGGGAGAAAGTTAGGGAATTCTTGCATAATAATAATGGCAGGTACGCAAGCAATAACAGCGGAGAAAAGCAAGCTTTTAAGCAAGCGAAACACCGTTTGCGGCGAGAGCAGCATGTTTTTGAGCGATGCGAAAACATTAAACTTTTCCCATTTGGGGATAAAGACTTGCGTGGTCCATAAAGACCCCACTTGCATGCGTAAAGTGAGCCAAGCCAAAAAACCCAAAAAGGCTAAGATGGGTAAAATTATTTTGGCAATGTAGAAGGATATCCAAATAATGAGGTCGTACACGGTTTCAGGGGTGGGGTCAATTTCCTGATAGCGTGATAAGAAAAAACGGAATAAAGACATGACCTCTTCGCCCATGGTGCCTATCCACACATATAAGCCTATGAGGCCACCAATGAGGCTTACAACTTTACCGGCTTCTTGCGATTTGGGCACATTACCCTTATCACGGCTTTTATTAATTTGTTTCTGGGTAGCGTCTTCTGTTTTACTGGGGTCTTCTTGTTTTCCAAACATGCAAACCTCTATAAGGTCTATTTTTTACCGATATTTAAATATTTTTTCAGTACCGACTATTTACGTAAAGGACTAGCAATTTCAAGAATATTCGCAAGCATGGAGTCCATTTGCACTATGTAATACGCCATATACTCTGCCATCATCACAAGCATCATACCCAAGAAGAAAAAACCTGTACCGATTTTTACCGGAAAACCAATGTCCATAATATTAATTTGTGGCGAAGTGCGGGCCACAAGGGCCAGTGCTAATTCCACAAGGAAAAGCGATACCATAATGGGGGCGGCGATTTTTATGGCAATGATAAAGAGTTGGCTTGAAAGGGTAAGCACCTCCCTTAAGAGTAACTCGCTTAAGACCATGCCCCCAGCAGGGATAACTTTAAATGTCATGGCAAAGGCTTGAATCATATGCAGGTGTCCATCAAGGGCCAAGAAGGTAAGGGTGGCTACCATCCATAAAAAGAATGCCGTAATACCTGTTTGGTTACCTGTAAGGGGGTCAGCAAAGTTAATCATGGTAAAGCCCATTTGAAAACCAAAAAGCTCGCCTCCGGCTTGAATGCCCATGAACACAAAATTGACACACATGGCAATGACAAGGCCAAGGATAACCTCATTGGCAAGCAGCAAAACAATATCTATGGGGTGCGAGGGTAGGCTTGTCCCTGATAGTGAAAGCTGTGGCCAAATACCTAAAGTAATTACAATGGTTGCAGCTGCTTTTACCTGTGTGGGCACTCTATCAGTGGAGAAAATAGGCAACATAAACATCACTATGCTCACACGCATAATGGTGAGGATGAAGCTTAAGATGGATTCTACAGGTAAATTAAAAATGTCCATGAAAGAGCGTATGCAAGAAATGGGCAAAGGTGGTGTTTTTTTATGGCTTTCGGAAGCATTGCCTAAGCTTTGCTTCTAGGTGTAATGTGGTTTAGCCAGAGTTGAAAATGGCAAAAGTAGTATATTTGATGGGTGAAAGTAAAGCATGGGAGACGTTGCATATGGTACTATTACAAATGGATGAAGATTTACAAGCTTCTTTGCAGCAGCTAGGGGCGCTTTTGGAGCAAAAGGGCTGGGTGTGTGCCACGGCAGAATCGTGCACTGGTGGTCTCTTAGGGGCTTGCATGACCACAGTGCCCGGCGCTTCTGCTTGGTTTAGTGGCGGCGTCATGGCGTATGCCAATGCGGTGAAGGTGTCACAATTGGACGTTTCTGCGGTAACGCTTATGCAAGAAGGTGCTGTAAGTGAAGCATGCGTGCGGGCCATGGCCCAAGGGCTATGTGCAAAGTTTTGTGTGGATGTGGGGGTGAGTATTTCTGGCGTGGCCGGCCCCAGCGGAGGCAGTGTGGAGAAGCCCGTGGGTACGGTATGGATTGGCTATGCTGTGGACGGTGTGGTCAGCGCGGAGCTTTTACAACTGCAGGGCAGCCGAGAAAATATACGCACACAAGCTGTGCAAGGCGCAGTGCAGGGCCTGCTTTTACGCCTTGCCAGTAGCTTGGACGTGTAATTGTTTAAGACATTTGAAAGCCTAAGTGAAACATGTAAAAGCCCACACCTAAGATTATAAGGGCTAGGGCAAAGCTTAGCCCCTTGCTTAGGGTGGCGTAGCGCTTGCTTTGCGTAAGTTTTTGTACAAGCCCTACAGAAGTGCCAGCTATAATAGCTAAAATACCATGGCCTAAGGAGTACATAAGAAAGAGCAAAGTGCCAAAGGCAAGGCTTCCCTTACCTGCCACCACGGCTATGAGGGCTATAAGTACTGGTGTTGAGCAAGGGGAGGAAAATATGCCCCCTAAAATGCCTGCCAAAAAAGCCCCCAACATGCCCCTTTTAGGGTTTTTACTTAGCAAATGGCTTGAAGGGATGAATTGATACAGCCCAAGCATTTGTAAGGTCATAAGCATCATAAGTGTGCCAAGGCCAAAGTACCACCATGCAGCTGTGGTGCCTATAAGTTCACCCGCTAAAGAGGCAAGAATACCAAAGGCTGTGAAGGTAAGGGCGCTACCTAGGGCAAAGATGAGCGAAAGCACAAAAGCTTGTTTGGTGTTTTGTTTTTCGCCTTGTGCGCCGCTCACGTAGCCCACAATGAGGGGCACACTGGAAAGAGAGCAGGGTGTAAAGGAAGTAAGCACCCCAGCTAGCAAGGCCACCAAGGGGGCAAGCCATGTGCTCTCCAGTAATAGGCGTGACAGTTCGGTGAGTAGGGCGTCCATTATTTGTTTTCCATATCTGCTAAAATACTGAGCATTTGCGCTTCTGTGAGGCCGCCTTGGTGGGCGGTAAACACGTGCTCTTGTGTCTCTTTGTCTTTATACAGAATAAATTCTATATCTTTTACATTTTTTGGCACATAAGGTGTACCGTCTGCTAGAATAAGAATTTGTGTGGGAATCACCTGTACAGGGAACCCTTGGGCAGCGTCGGGGCTTTTCCATACGTCCACAAATTTAATGATGGCCTTATCCTTCATGTCAGCGTGCAGCTTTATGAGTACAGGAGCCATTTCCTTACAAGGAATGCAGGCATCGGCACCAAAATCTATAATCATGGGGAGCTGCTGTTTTTTGAGCTCTTCAAGATTTATATGACTAACAGCAAGGGCAGATGAATCTGTAGTGTTTTGGCTATGGGCTGTGGGGGTGCTTTCTTTGGGGCTGTTTTGCGCTTCCATATACCAAAGGCCAAAGACACCCAAAAACATACAAAGGGGGACAAGTATTTTACCCATTTTTTTAGACATGGTGATTCCTCATAAAGAAAATGTATATTCACATCAAAAAAAATTGATGTGTTTTCGTTAATAAAAACCGCGTAAAGCGGTTAGCATGGGCAACAAATGCTTAAGCGCCCAACATATTTGCTTATAGCCCTGTGATTTCCTTTAACAAGCACAAAGCATGCTCTCTGCCGCGTGCGCTAATTTGATAATGAGTCCATTTACCCACGTTCCAAAATTCCACCAGCTGAGAGTCACAAAGAATTTTCATATGGTAAGAAAGGGCTGACTGTGCAATGTCTAACTCTTGAGACAATTGGCAGGCGCATTTTTCCCCGCTGCGTAAAAGCTCTATAATGGCAATACGTTTTGGATCGCACAAGGCTTTAAATACCCTTGCTTTTGTTTCATGTTGCGTGTTCATATGGTCCTTACATCAAAATACTTTACCTATCTACATTTCAAATCAAAAAAAATCAATATGAAAATATCTGTAGGAAGTTCTACTCGGCGCCTAGTAAATAAAATGAAGTTTTATTTATTTTAGTCTTTTAACAGTAACAACTTCCTGTACCGGAGTTACTATGGTCATGCCATCGGGTAAGAAAAGGGTGACTGTGCCTGTGGTACTTTGCTCCGGCTCTAAGATGGGCGGCGTAAGCCTTGCCTCCACTTGTTCGAGGTAGGACGTATTGCCCACCAAGGCTTCTGGGGCTTCCACTTCAAATTGTACGTATTGCGGGGTAACGGCATAAATATTTTCCGGCCCATTTATGAGGATATTCCTTTGCATATGAATGCGTGTGCGCTGGCTTGAAACCGTATACGTAACCGCAATGGAGGTGGGGCTAACGGTGGTTTGCGGTTTTCCTGTAATGAGAGGGTAGTTTTTGGTATAGGTGCCGGGTTGTTCTTTGGCATTGACGCGTATATCAAGCATAAGATGGTCAGTATTTGCAATGGAAGATTCTGGCCCGCGCAATAAGGCTGTATTGGGAGAGACGGAAATATCTTGCACCTTAAAGGCTGAGGCGTGCAACGTTGTAAGAATTTGCGGCCTAATGGGGACGTTGCGCTCCACTAAAGTTTCAGCAACGATGGTGGCTTGTGCAGGGCTTACAGAAAGCACCTCAAAAGCACGAAATTTACTATCCCATCCCGGCTGTGTAAAAGGTATGAGGTTTTCCCCTCTTTGCAAGTGGGATAAATTAATCATATAGGGCTTTTCTGTGCTATGGTTAGCTAAAAGAGCCCTTGGCCCGCGCAAAGTCACCTTAATGGAGTCCACAAGACCGCTAGTGATAATGAGATCCTTGGGGATATTGTTATAATCTAACTTTACCGTGAGTTGCATTTCTGTGCGCTCGTCAATGGTAATGGCATACCATGTGACCACGGAAATACAAAAAGCTATGAGCAAGACAGGAATATTGAGGGCAGCAATTTTATAACGCATTGGTAATGACCTCTTTTAATTTTGTATTGTGTACATGCGATGTCATTTTCCCTTGCATAACCACGGAAATTTCGCCTCTTTCCTCAGAAACAACGATGGCAAGGGCGTCGGTTTCTTCGGTGATACCAAGGGCCGCGCGGTGCCTTGTGCCAAAGTTGCGTCCTTTGGCTACGGCTAAAGGTAAGATACAGGAGGCAGCAGCTATTCTGCCTTTGCTTATAATAACGGCTCCATCATGCAGGGGAGAGGGGTGTAAGAAAATAGAAAGTAACAGTTTTTTAGAAATGGCTGCATCAAGGGCTGTACCTTCTTGGCGTACCATATCCTCTAGCGGTACCGAGCGTTGAATAATAATAAGCGCCCCAATGCGTAAACGGGCCATTTCGGCACACGCTTGTACTATTTCTTCCACAGCGCTTTTGTTTAAGGAAGTGCGCTTCCAAAAGTATCGTGCGCCTAGCTCACCAAGGCCGTGGCGTATGTCTTTTTGAAATAAAATAACAATAACCAAAAAGAGCGAGCCCACTATATGCTCAAGTAGCCAGCGCAGCGCGTAGAGCTCAAGGCGAATGGAGATAAAGTAAAGGAAAAGCAAAATACCAAGGCCCAGTAAGGCCGCAAGGGCACGCGTGCCCTTAATCATAAGTATGGCTTTATAGCTTAAAATGGTAATGATGGTAACGTCCAGCGCGTCACGCCAGCTGAGCCCGGTGGGTATTTCCATGGAAGAGAACATTTCAAGCATATGCGAATCCTTTTTACTGATGATGCTGTGATTGGCAGGCTTGCGTACCTAGTGCACAGCAGGGCCACCAAGACTTTGCGCCAATTGCAAGGCCCGTCGGCTTTGCGCCACGTGGTGAACCCTATGGTATACTATATTTTTTGCTCCCAATAAGGCTGTGGCCATGTGGGTGGCTTCAGCTCTGGTGTGCATGTCTTCCACCGGTATTTGCAGCGAGTTGTGCAAAAAAGACTTCATGGAAATGGCCGCCAGCAATGGGCGACCGAAGCTTTGCAACTGCTCCATGTTACGTAAAATTTCAAGATTTTGCTCTACACTTTTACCAAAGCCAATGCCTGGGTCTAGCACAATATGCTCTTCAGGGAGGCCGGCTGCGGTGAGGCGCTGTAAATGCTTCTCAAAAAAATGGTGCAACGTGTCCATGATGGAGCCGTGGGGAATATGCTCTTGCATAATATCGGGGCGTGCACTGCTGTGCATAAGCACATAGCCAGGCTTATACTGCGCTACCACATCCAAAAGTTCGGGTTCAAAGAGGCAAGCAGAAATATCGTTAATAACATCTACACCGGCTTGCAAAACAGCGGCGGCAGTGTCTGCATGGTAGGTATCTACAGAAATATACGGCGCAGAAGAGGCCATGGGTGAGATGTCAGTTGCTGTGCCGGCTTTGAGTAAGGGGTCAAGTACGGGCATGAGCCTTTGAAGCTCTTCTTGTGCCGTAAGCGGATGCGCTCCGGGGCGTGAGGATTCGGCCCCCAAATCTAAAAAAGCGGCGCCTTCTTGATGCAAGCTTTGCGCATGAGCTAAAGCTTTGGCTGGTTGTACGTACTTACCACCGTCAGAAAAGGAGTCGGGGGTAAGGTTCACAATGCCCATAAGAGCAAAGGGGGTAGGCGTAAACACCGTACCCCCTCGTAATGTCCATGTGTTTTGTATGGTCATATATCTTTTTTAGTTTGGTCTGTAGTTTCTTGTCCTTGCGCGGCATCCTGTTCCGGCTGCTTTGCTTGCTCGGCCTGCTCCGATACGCTTTCGGAATTTTCGGCTTTGCCTTCAAGGTTTTTATCTACAGCTTCTGTTTGCTCTACAGTTTCCGCAGTCTCTTCAAAGACGAAGTCCTCTTGCTTATCCTTTGCTTGGTCTGCGTCAGACGAAGGCTTTTTGCTTTTGGAATCTGTTAAGTCCAAAGGCGGCAAAGGCTTGTCAGCTAAGATGAGGGCAATATCTGCACCGCTGATGTTCTCACGTTCAAGGAGGGCGTCGGCAATGGCATGCAAATGCTTGCTGTTTTCTTCCAAGAGCTCACGGCAGCGGGTACGGGCTTCGGTAACAATACGCTTTACTTCAGAGTCCACAAGGCGCGCTGTGTCTTCGCTGAAGTTTTTGTTTTGCACCCATTCGCGACCAATGAACACTTCTTCGCCGGTTTCGCCAATGGCAAGGGGCCCTAAGGCTTCACTCATACCCCATTCGCAAACCATTTTGCGAGCCATGCGGGTTACGCGTTCAATGTCATTGCTGGCGCCGGTGGTAATATCATCAAAAACAATTTCTTCGGCTACGCGTCCGCCCAGTAAGACCACAAGGTTATTTTGTAAATAACCACGTGAGTAGCCATGTCTGTCTTCTTCTGGCAACTGCATGGTGACACCCAAGGCGCGACCACGCGGAATAATGGTTACCTTGTGTACAGGGTCTGTATTGGGCAACAAGCATGCGGCCAAAGCGTGACCGGCTTCGTGATAGGCGGTGATACGCTTTTCTTCATCAGAAAGAATGAGGCTGCGTCTTTCACGGCCCATGAGTACTTTATCCTTAGCCCATTCAAAATGTGCCATGGTAAGCATATCGTCATTGGCTTTGGCTGCTTGTAAAGCTGCTTCGTTCACAAGGTTTTCAAGGTCTGCACCGGAAAAACCAGGAGTTCCGCGAGCCAAAGTGTCAAGGTCCACATTTTCGCTAATGGGGGTGCGGCGTGTGTGCACTTCCAATATGCGGCGGCGTCCTTTAAGGTCTGGGGTAGGTACAATAACTTGACGGTCAAAGCGGCCGGGGCGTAAAAGCGCAGGGTCTAGCACGTCGGGGCGGTTGGTGGCAGCAA
>CAYJNG010000045.1:0-16549 GCA_964371505.1 uncultured Desulfovibrionaceae bacterium | reverse complement strand
TAAGAATTGGGTGTAGCTTACGCCATCGGCAATAAGCTCAATCCATTCAATATAATGCTTTTCTTCCATGGGGTGGTGTACACTGCCCACAGTAACTTTATAACCTTGTGCTGTTTTTTCAATAACAGGTACGTGCTTTTCTTGTGCAGCGTCGGTAACGCCTTCTTTGAGGTGTTTCATTTCTTCACCGCAGCACACTAAAGCAGCACCGCCGCCGCGCATAACTTCTACAATGTTACCACATTTTGCACAGCTGTACATTTCGAGAACTTGTGTCATGATATCCCTCTTTGTTAAGTTTATAGTATGTGAAAGCGTGTTTCACGGCCTCAAAACTACAGTAAACACAAGGAACTGTCTAGCTTTTTCTTGAAAAAGGTTAATAAGACTAGATATCTATATTTGTTAGTAATAATTACTAATTAAGCTTCTTTTTTCTTTTTACGCCCAAAATATTTGGGAGGGCCACCGCCACTGGGCCTAAAAGAGCATCCGCTGGGTGATGTCCGCCCCAGAAGGTGTTTTCATTGTTTTGGCGCAAAATCATACCAGCTTGTGCACCTCCTTCCACATACATAACAGTGCGTATATCTAAGGGTAAGCGCAAAAGCTCTTTAGCAAAAGCGTGAGCTTCAATGGGCTGGCGGCAATGTAAGAATAAAATGTTACCGTGTGCATCTTCCCCCACAGCTGCTATGGAGTGCTTCTGCCCGCCTGGTGACCAAAGAATGGTGCGATCTGCACTGATAAGGCGAAAATTTTGTATCACCACGTCATAGTTTTCAAGGGTATTGAGTGTGGTGTTTTTGTCTTTTTCAAGCAGTGTCGCAGAAGCTAAATCTTCCTTTTTAGGCTGGGCCAAGAAAAAGGCACCAAAAGATTTAGCTATACGTTTATTATTTTCGTGCTTACCACTGCGCATATAGCCTGTGCTGGTGCGCCCATCAGGCAAATACATGCTGGCATTAATGGCGGCCACGGTATCTGTATCACTGGCCCATTGATTAAGGGTTTGCGGATAGGTATTGCTTTGGCTAATGTTGTGTAAAACAAAAGTAAAAAGCGCAGGGTCAAAGCGCAGCACTTCAATGCAGCCTTTTACCATGCTTTGCAGAGGAAATGTAGCATGTTCAAGGCCGGGTTCTAGTTTTTTCCAAGGGGCGTTGGGTTTTAGTTTGGTGCTTGGTTGCGGCTTGTTTGCGGTAATGCCTTGCGGTGTTGCGGTAGCTATGGAAGGGGTGCTATGCGCCATGGTGCTATCTTTTGGTTTTTCTGCATGACAAACGGCAGGCGTATGTGTGAGTAAAAAAACAGGCACACAGGCTAGCCCTAACAGGCTTAAGCTAAAACGTGCATAAAACTGTTTTGTTAGTAGCGTGCCCAAAGTCATAAATTTCCTAAAGGTATGTAGGTTTTTTAGCGGTATAGCACTTCCTCTTTCAAATACTCATAACAACCATAACAAAGAAAAATGCTTTTGCCAAATACCCAGCTCATGGTATTTTCGAGTATATTTGATGATGATCTTGTATCAATGCGTGAATAAGATGCGTTATTTGGAAAGCTTTATACAATTATTTCCTAATATTCTTTGCTTTTGAAAGGTGAAAATGTTGCAATGGTAAAATGCAGTAGGTTAAGCAAAAGAATTAAAACCACATGGCTAACCATAGGAAAGCTCATAGAAATTTAGCATTACGTTTTTATTTATCACACTCTTTTTGCTTTGCATTAGTTTTTTAGAAGCTACATATAAAAATACTATATTGACATATCAAGCTATCTTGATATAGTGCTTTCACATACCAAAGGATAGCAAGATGAAAATAATTAAGCGTATAAATGATGTGCAAAAGCCTTTTTTTTCTTTAGAGTTTTTTCCTCCCAAAAATAGCGAACAATGGCCTGCTTTTTTCTCTTGCGTAGAGAAGCTGGCTACACTAAATCCCCTTTTTGCTTCTGTAACCTACGGTGCAGGTGGATCTTCGCAAGATAATACTTTAGAAATAGCTAAGCGCTTTCGTACCATGGGGCTTGAACCCATGGTGCACTTAACCTGTGTGGGAGCTAATGCTGCGCGTATTAACGCTTTTTTACAAAGCTTGCGCGCCAGTGGCATTGAAAACGTGCTGGCTTTACGTGGCGACCCACCTAAAGGGCAAGAAGAAGCTTATGCCAAAGCTGAAAAAGAGAGCGGCTTTCGCTATGCAGAAGATTTGGTGCGTTATATGCGTCGTGTAGAGCCGGAAATGGGCATTGCGGTGGCAGGCTATCCAGCGCCGCATCCGCAATCACCTACCTTTGCTTTAGACCGTGCCTATACCTTGTCAAAAATCCGTGCTGGTGCTGATTTTGTGGTAACGCAAGTTTTTTTTGATGTGCGAGAGTACTTTGATTTTGTGGACGCGCTGCGTCAAGAAAATATTCATACTCCTGTTATTCCGGGTGTTTTACCCATACAATCTTTAGCTTCGCTTAAAACTTTGCTTTCCATGTGCGGTGCTAATATTCCTGGTAAACTCTACTTGGAGTTGGAAGCAGCGCATGAAAAAGGCGGAGAAGAAGCTGTTCGTGAGGCTGGACTTGCTTTCGCCATACAACAGATCCGCCAACTTATCGAAGGTGGAGCTCCGGGTATTCACCTGTATACCTTAAATAAAGCTGAGCTGTGCTTGCGCCTTGCTGAAGCTGTTAAGCAAGAGGGCATTGTATTGGCTTAGAGTTGTATTTTAGTGGCTTTGCAAGCATGTGCAAAGAGTAAGCCCCTAGCCAAAATGCCATATGACGTTTTGACTAGGGGCTTTTATATGGGGGCTCAAAGAAAGGGCAATGGTATAATTATTTGCCGCGTTTTTCTTCAACCAGCATACGTGCTCTGAAATAGCGCGTCAGAATATCCTGTGCGTAGGTTTTATGCGTGCCCCCCACGTAGGCTTTCATGGTTTTAAAAATATCTTGGTCGAAGCGATCAAAATATTCACGCACAATTTCCGTTCCAATACGTATGCCTGTGTCCACATCGTGCAAATCCATTTCTCCTTTGCCAATACGTGCAAGCTTTTCATCGTGATATTTATAAATAACTTGCATGGGGCCACGAGCATTGGCTGAAGAGTGGGTGGATGCGTCAAAAAAGCTTTCACGCCAAATGATGCTCAGAATAAGCAAGGGCGGAATAGAGTACTGGGCCCCCCACTTGGCTACGGAGGCGATATATTGATCTTTTAGCGTATCGCTTATACGAACCTTGGGAAATACTTTGTTAAAAATGATTTTTAATTTGTCATGGTCAAGAACGTAATCCTTACGGTCAATATTTTGCTCCAAAGCGGCCTTAAGCGCGCGCTCTACCTCTACATAGTTATGGTATTCAGCAAGGGTAATTATGTGAGTATTAGGCGGTGGAGAGAATTTTTTTTGTGCGTATATATAGCTTGCCGCTGCTGCTGCGCCTATGCAAAGTAAGGCAAATACAAAGAGGACAAAACCTGGAATCCCTTTACGTGTGGTGCTTACCAGCTTGCCTTGTTGTAGTACGTATGTCTCGCTCATGAGTATCCCTATTGTTTTCATATGAATTAAGGTGATTTATGGAATGGGTAATGTGTATTTTTGCTAGTGTAGAAAAAAGAATATGTTTGAAGAGTATTAGCGTCTGCGTTTCATAAAATTTATGCTTTGGAGGTAGCCCTTGTGGGGAGAGTGGTGAGTAGCACGCCAAAAATCATGAGCCCACCACTTATGACATGTAGTAGGGTTACTCCTTCCCCTAAGATAAGCATGCCTTCCACTGCCGTAAAGAGGGGAATGGAATAATAAATCATGCCTGCCGGCACAGGTCCAATGGCATCAATGGCTTTGGTCCATAAAAGATACGCAATACTAGAGCAACCAATACCGGCATAGGCTATGGCGCCTAAAAGGCTCATACTCCACTTTGGAGCTGGAAGGGTTTGCAATTCCCAAATAAGAGCCGGTAGGGTTAAAAGAATACCAAAAGCAAATGAAGCAGCAAGCAGGCTGGCTGCAGAAATATTTTGTGGTCTATAGCGCGTTATGAAAGAGTAAATGCCAAAACAAGCCACACCTGCAATACTCCATATATCACCAGTGCTTATACGTAAGTCTAAAAGGTTTTGCATTTGCCCCTTGGAAACCAAAATGAGCAAACCTGTGGTAATAATTATAAGGCCTGTAATATGTCTTGCGGTGATGGGCTCTGCACAAAAAAACCGTGAAAGCAGCATGATAATAATGGGCGCAGAAGGGACAAAAATAACCATATTAACACTGGTGGTGGTGCTTCCAGCCTGATAAAAGAAAGCATTAAGGCAGGTTACCCCTACAAAGCCCAAAGCGGCAAGATAAGGTAAGTTTTTTTTAATGACAGGCCAGTCACGCTTCCAGTGGGGGATGGCAAAGGGCACTATGCAAACAAAGGCCAAAACCCAACGCCAAAAATTCATTTGCACAGGAGGAATGGAAAAAGCCACAGCGCGCGCAGCCACAAAGTTTCCTGCCCAGATGATAACGGCTAAAACGGCCATGCCATAGCCTAATGCTTTGGTGCTCATGAAATTAATCTCACAAATTGTTCTTAAAAAAAGCTTAAGCTTGGAATTGCTGCCAAGATTCTAAAAGTTTGCTTAGAGCATTACCACGATGGCTGCGAGAATTTTTTTCTTCCTTAGTTAGTTCTGCAGCAGAACGTTGTAGGCTTTGGTCAAAAAACACAGGGTCGTAACCAAAGCCATTTTGTCCTACAGGCTCTTGTAATATAGTGCCTTCCCATGTGCCGCGTACAACCATATGTTGGCCTTGCGCCTTGCAGGCTGCCATGGCGCACACAAAGCGTGCACTACGTTTTTCTTGTGGCACATCTTTTAGTGCCAGTAAAAGCTTACGCATATTACGCTGATCTTTACTTTCATCAGGTAAAAACTCCATGTCGTTACTGTAGCGCGCTGAGTAAATGCCGGGGGCGCCGTCAAGAGCGTCTACTTCAAGGCCGGAATCGTCAGCTATGGCTATATGGCCTGTTTTTTCTGCAACATATTGTGCCTTTAGAAGAGCGTTCTCTTCAAAAGTAAGGCCTGTTTCTTCCACATCTTCTAAGGTGGGAAAGTTTTCAAGTCCCACTACTTGCAGGCCGTGGGCTTGTAGAGCGTCGTTAAGTTCACGAATTTTTCCGGCGTTGCGTGTGGCAAGGACAATGGTTTTTTGCATGTTGCTTTCCTGTACTTTTTTATATGTGCTTTAAAAAAAATATTTTATAAAACCTGTCGTATGCGTCTTTATAAGACTATACATATGGGATATGAACATTATATAGAGTGCATATCTGTTTTTATTATAAATTGCAAAAGGGAATAATGCGCATGTCACAGAGCTCTGTTTTATCGTCTATTGCCCCACGTACTGTGGAGGAGGTTCTGGCGCATTTATGTAGCTTTAATTCTTTAGGCTATGAAGATGTAAGCTTACTTCAGGGCTTAGAAGGGCGGGTTTTAGCTAAGGACATACACGCCATAGACGCGAAGCCTTTAACCCATTGCGTTGGCATGGGGTCGCGTGTTGCACAGCATGCTGACATACCACGGCGAGAAGGGCGTGCGGCGTCATGTTTGCGCTGTATAGGATACTGTTGCGCCGGCAAAATTGCGCCTAAAGCAGCACAAGAAGGGCCATGCCCGTGTACTCATGTGCAAAATCATTCGCCTGAATCACCCACCGCAATAACAGATACGGCGGTTAAGAACGCTTGCACCACAAAAACCACCAAGGCGCACACGAAGCTGTTGCCCCCTCCCGCTGGCTCACATCAGGGGCAAGATGCGCAACCTCATGAGACTCTTCTGCTGGCAGGTACGTTATTGCGCCCCCAAGAAATAGCTTTACTTGCTTCCATGGGTGTCAAAGAAGAAGCTCTAGATTTGGACTATTTGATTCATGGCTCCTTACATAATACGGTACATGTTGCTGCGTATACAAAACCGCAAGTGGCTCTTATTTCAGTAGGAGATGATATTTTTCCTGTACATAGTGTCATATCTGCAGGGCAAGTGCGCGATATTACCAGCCACGCTTTGGCCTCTCTTGTACGAGATGCAGGTGGCTTACCGCGCTTTCATGGTATTGTAAGGTATGATGCTGTGGCACTGACTGAAGCTTTAGAGAGAACTTTACTCAGTTCAGCGCATGTGGTGTTTGTAAGTGTTGGCTGTAGTGCACAAGCCCAAGACGTTATGGTGCAAGCTTTACAAGCGCTGCCCAAACGGCATGATATACAAATTTTTTGCCAAGGTGTGCAGCTTCTTCCTGGAAATTCTCTTGTGCTTGCCACAGCAGGGGAGAAAAGCATTTGGTTTTTACCCCATCAAATGACAGCCGTTCAAGTACTTATGCATGTTTTGGGGCAGCCCTTTTTGCGGCATTTGCAAGGTTTACCTAAGGCCTTTGCGCAGGAAAATCCTCTGATTTGGAAGCAATGTCAGGCTACGCTTTTGCAAGATATCACTTCTGATCTGGCCTATGCGGAATACAAAAGGGTGCGAGTGGACTATACAAAAGACGGACGTATAACAGCTAGCCCCATTGAAGCCCCGCCTAGCTTATTGCAAACCATGCTTGACACCAAGGGTTTAGTTTATCTTGAGAAAAATTGTCAACATCTTGCGGCAGGAAGCATGGTTCGTGTCTTGCTTTTTTCTTAAATTTTTCTACTTTTTCCATGTATGTTGCTTTAATTTTGAAATAAAATAAACGTAGTGTAATACTTTCTTTTCTACATTCAAGAGTTGACTTTTTGCAAAATTTCTAGAAAATAAGCTCTCACGTCTTTTTATTACAAACATTATAAACGTCATTGCTACTAGGATAAAAAATGCATTCATTAGTCATTTCTTTTTTGGGGCGTGACTGCCCTGGTGTTGTGGCTGCTGTTTCTTCATTGTTTGAAGAAGCGCATTGCGATATTGTTGTTGTTTCGCAAACCATTTCCAATGGGGAGTTCGCAGCTATTTTTACTGTAGTAGCGCCTAATTCTCTTACGGTGCAAGCTTTGGATGCGCATTTACGTAAAGGCCTTGCTGCGCGTCAGGTGGATCTTTCCGTCATGGTTCGTCCTGCCAGCCCTGCTGTGTGGGGGCAAGATATTGCTTGTTCGCCCTTTGTGGTTACCGCCCACGGCCCCAATACCACAGGGCTTATGGCCGCTTTGGCTTCTGTTTTTGCGCGCCATGATGTGAATATTGAAAACCTAAAGGCGCTTATGAATGAAGGCGGAGAGAATCAAGCCCTTTTTGTCTTTGAAGTGCAAGTACCGGACAGTGCAGATTGCGCCACATTGCGTGAAGAGCTGCAAGAGCAAGGGCAAAAATTTTCTTTACGCATGAGTATGCAACATAAGGATATTTTTGAGGCTATGCACCGTGTTTCGCCCATGTAGGGCCATTGTGCACGGTATTGTTTCATAAAAAGTATATACGGAAAGGAAAAAAGATGCTTTCAGATCGCGAGATTACCAGCACCCTAAATATGGTGCGTAACGAACATTTAGACATGCGCACCGTCACCTTGGGCATTAGCCTTTTTGACTGCCAAAGCCACGATATTGATGTTTTTACTTCTAATATACGTAAGAAAATACATCACCATGCCAAGCATTTGGTGCAAATATGCAATGAGGTGGGTGATAAATACGGTATTCCTGTGGTTAATAAGCGCATTAGCGTAAGCCCCATTGCTGTGGTGGGTGGCCCCTTCGATGCCACGGGCATGGTGCGCATTTGCAAGGCTTTAGATGAAGCGGCTAAAGAAGCCGGTGTGGATTTTTTGGGCGGCTATACCTCTTTGGTGGAAAAAGGCTTTACGCGCGGCGATAGAGCTTTATTAGAATCTTTGCCCGAAGCCCTTTCTTGTACCGATAGAATTTGTTCTTCTATTAACGTAGCTTCTTCACGCTCCGGTATTAATATGGACGCCGTGGCCCTCATGGGGCAGCAAGTGGTAAAGACGGCTGAGGCCACCGCAGATCGTGACGGCATAGGCTGCGCTAAGCTTGTTATTTTTGCCAATATTCCGCAAGATGTGCCTTTTATGGCAGGAGCTTACCTTGGAGTAGGTGAGCCTGATGTGGTCATTAATGTGGGTGTTTCGGGCCCTGGTGTGGTAAAAAAAGCCATTGACCGTGCTGTTAACGCGGCGCGTTTAAGCGGTGAGCACTTTACCCTGCTTGATGTGGCTGATGTCATTAAGCGCACAGCCTTTAAAGTGACGCGCGTAGGTGAAATTATAGGTAAAGAGGTTTCCAAGCGCCTTAGTGTGCCCTTTGGCGTGGCAGACTTATCTTTAGCTCCCACACCGGCCGTGGGGGATTCTGTGGGCGAAATTTTTGAAAGCCTTGGCCTTTCGCATATTGGTGCCCCTGGTAGTACGGCAGTGCTTGCCATGCTTAATGATGCGGTAAAAAAAGGTGGATCCTTTGCTTCTTCTTCGGTGGGCGGTCTTTCTGGTGCTTTTATTCCTGTGTCAGAAGATGCCAGCATTGAGGCTGCTGCCAACGCAGGTTTGCTTACTTTAGAAAAACTTGAAGCCATGACCTCTGTGTGTTCCGTTGGTTTGGATATGATAGCCATACCAGGCGACACACCACATAGTACCATAGCTGGCATTATAGCCGATGAAATGGCCATTGGCATGATTAATAACAAAACCACAGCTGTGCGTCTTATCCCCGTACCCGGTAAGGGCGTGGGCGATACCGTCAATTTTGGTGGCTTGCTTGGCAAGGCGGGTATTATGCCAGTGCCTAAGGGCGATGCCTCGGCTTTTATAGGTCTGGGTGGACGTATTCCTGCGCCCATACATAGTTTAAAAAACTAGGTTGCTAATTTTTTTGTTTTACACCTAAGGGTTGAGATTATAACGCCGATATACTCTTTAAAAGCTTTTTTAACTGTACGGGGGGCTTATGCTAAAGAATTTTTCCATTGGTACTAGAATTTACGCCATCGTGTGTAGTTTTTTGGTTATTACTTTTTTGCTAGTGGGTGGCTTTTATGTGGCCTCGCAAGATATTGCGCAATCCAGCGCCGATCTTTCCCGTAAGCAAATGTTTAGTTTGCAAGAAGATCGTATAAAAGACATTACCAGAGCCACTGTGGAAGGTTTGGAAACCTTGCTCAAGGGAAAAACTCGCGAAGAGCAGATCCAGATTATACGCGATTTTACCTCTAAATCTCGTTTTGACTATGAAGACACAGGGTACCTTTTTGTATACGAAGGTACAACCTGCATAGCCTTGCCTGTTAATGAAAAGTTAGTAGGTAAGGATTTAAAAGATTTAAAAGATAAAAACGGCGTGTACTTTGTGCGGGAGCTTGCTCAAAACGCCGCAGGCGGTAGAAACTTTGTAAACTTTGTCTTCCCCAAACCCAATGGTGAAATGGCGCCAAAACTTGGCTTTTCCATGAATATACCGGGAACGCCTTTTTGGATGGGTACAGGGGTGTATACAGACCATGTGGATACTTTAGTGGCAAGGCTTATGACCAATATGGAAGAAAGCGCTGCTAAAGATATCATGTATATTATTATTGCCTTGGTGGTGTTGGTGCTTATTATGGTGCCGGCGTGTATTTCCATTATTAACTCCATTACGCGCCCCTTGGGCAACCTTACAAAGGCTTCTTCGCAAGTGGCTGAAGGCGACCTTAATGTTGCCATTGATGTGGAGGATGCCACCGATGATAGCAAAAATGAAGTGCGTATCATGAGCCTTGCTTTAAGCCGTATGGTTTTAGCCCTTAAGGAAAAAATTGAAGAAGCTGAAGCCGCTGTGGAAGAATCTAAGCGCAATGCCGCGCAAATTCAAACGGCTTTAGAAGCGGCAGCCAAGGCAGAGCAGGGTGCCAATGCCAAAACAGAATATGTTATGGAAGTGGCTCGCTCTCTTGAGGCTGTGGCAGATAGTCTTGCAGCCACCACCAGCTCTTTATCCACAACCATTGATGAGTGCGAAACAGGCGCTGCGCAGCAAGCCAATCAAATTGCCGATACTTCCCACGCCATGGAAGAGATGGATGCCAGCGTACAGCGTGTGGCCGAAAATGCTAGCACAGCATCACACGTCTCCACAAGTACAGGGGAAAAAGCGCATGATGGTCAAGCAATCTCCAGCGAGGCTGTGAAGAGCATGCAAGAGGTGCAAGGGCTTACGACGCATCTTATGGACGATATGCAAAAGCTTGATATCAGCGCAAAATCCATTGACCAAGTCATGGGTGTTATTTCTGAAATTGCTGACCAAACCAACTTACTGGCTCTTAATGCTGCCATTGAAGCTGCTCGCGCCGGTGAAGCCGGGAGAGGCTTTGCTGTGGTGGCAGATGAGGTACGTAAGCTGGCAGAAAAAACCATGGCATCTACCAATGAAGTAGCAAAAATCATTACGGAGATTCAGCAACATGCCAGTCAAAGCTTAACGCAAACCAAAGCTTCCTTTGAAGCCATTGAAAAAGCGACATCTTTGGTGGAACGCTCTGGCGAAACCTTGGCAGAAATTTACGATATGACTAGAAACTCTGCCGAACAAGTGCAAGCCATTGCCCATGCGGCTGATGAACAGTCCAATACCACGAAAAACATTAATATGGCCATGACGCAGGTAAATGAAATAGCCTTGATTACCTCAAAAAATATGAGCAGCGCTACGCTTTCTGTGCAAGAGTTAGCAAGCCAAGCTCATGAGCTCACTGAGCTTACAAAAGCCATGAAGTCTGCCTAGTTCACATCTGCTTGCTGATGTGCGCATAAGCTACTAGTTTTTAAATAGAGTTATAATAAACATGAGGGGAAAGTCTTTTTGAGGCTTTCCCCTTTATGCGAGAGGCTCTTACCGAAACTTGAAAAAGTGCTATCCCATTTTTTTCAACGGCAAGGTCTATTTCCAAGGGGGGCATATGCAAAGCGTTTTACAGCAGGGTTTACAAAAATATCTTTTACCGCAGGAACTTGCTTTGTTGGGGCAGGTTTGTGTGGGCATTGCTGGCGTGGGGGGCTTAGGTTCCAACGTAGCCTTACTCTTGGCACGCAGTGGGGTGCAACACTTTTGCATTATAGATGATGATGTGGTGGATGCGTCTAATTTAAACAGGCAGCACTACTTTCCTTGTCATGTGGGCATGCCCAAGGTGGATGCATTGCAGCAATTGCTTGCGCAGTTGTGCCCATCTATTAGGGTAGAAAAACATCATATGCGTCTTGATGCCGCCAATATGGAAAGCATGCTCGATAAAGCTACGCTATGGGTAGAGGCTTTAGATGATGCTGCCAGTAAAAGGCTTTTTGTGGAAAAAGCCCTTCTGGCTCAGCGCTTTACGGTGAGCGCTTCTGGTATTGCAGGTTGTGACGGCCCGCCCATGAAAAAAAAAGTTTTAGGGCAACATTTAGTTATAGTAGGAGATTTTTCTTCAGATATTGCTTCTTTGCCTCCTTTAGCGCCAAGGGTTATGCAGGCAGCAGCCATGCAAGCCGATGCCATGCTGGCGTACATTTTGCGGCAGGTAAATATATAAAGTATTATACAAAAAGAAAATAATGCCCATGTCACGCTGATAGGGCACCTCCTTGTGCACTTATTTCTTGCCACCAAGGCGTAAAAAGTCTATTCTTCCTCTTTGTTTTTATATTTTACTTAGTCGTAGAGGGGGGGGACGCCCATGCTTTTGAAGGATAGAGACTTTTTAAAACTTTTAGATTTTACCGGCGAAGAGATAGACTATTTATTGCGTCTTTCGGCTCATTTAAAGCACGCAAAGAAAAATGGTAAAGAAATTCCTTATTTGCAGGGTAAAAATATTGCACTCCTCTTTGAAAAAGACTCCACACGCACGCGTTGCGCCTTTGAGGTAGCTGCTCGTGACCAAGGCGCTTTTACTACGTATCTTGGCCCTTCTGGCTCGCAAATTGGTAAAAAGGAATCCATGGCCGATACGGCGCGCGTGCTTGCTCGCATGTACGATGGCATAGAATATCGTGGTTTTGGTCAAGACCTTGTGGAAACCTTGGCCGAGTATTCTTCGGTACCGGTGTGGAATGGCTTGACCAATGAGTTTCACCCTACACAAATTTTAGCGGATTTTCTCACCATGCAAGAGCATTGTGATAAGCCCTTAAAGGAAATGACCTTCGCTTATATAGGCGATGCACGCTATAACATGGGTAACTCCCTTATGATTGGCGCTGCAAAAATGGGTATGGATTTCCGCTCCATTGCCCCTGAAGGCTCGCAAACAGACCCTGCCATGGTGGCCCTTGCGCAAGAAATCGCCGCACAAAGCGGAGCCAAAATTACCCTGACGGATAATGTTGCCGAAGGCGTGAAGGGCTGCGACTTTATTTATACTGATGTGTGGGTTTCCATGGGTGAGCCGGAAAGCGTATGGGCTGAGCGCATTGCGCGTTTGCGGGATTACCAAGTAACGCAAAAGACCATGGAACTTACGGGCAATCCGCAGTGTAAGTTCTTGCATTGCTTACCTTCATTTCATAATAGAGATACGGAAATTGGCGAAAGTTTATACCAAAAATACGGCATAGAAGCCATGGAAGTGGATGATTCCGTATTTGAGTCGCCCGCCAATGTGGCTTTTGATGAAGCAGAAAATCGTATGCATACCATTAAAGCTGTTATGGTGGCCACTTTGGCTGCGCAGCCTCCTAAGGTGTAAATTCTATGTCTACCATAGTTATTAAATACGGCGGACACGCCATGGACGACCCAGCCTTGCGTGCGCCCTTTGCGCAAAGCCTTGTGGCCCTTGTAAAACAAGGCATGCGTGTGGTGGTGGTGCATGGCGGCGGCCCTCATGTAAATAAAATGCTCAAACGCCTTGAAATAGAAAGCCACTTTGTGGATGGGCTGCGGGTGACCACAGCACAAACCATGGACGTAGTAGAGATGGTGCTTCTTGGGCAAGTGAATAAAGCTGTGGTTTCCTTGGTGCAAGATGCCGGTGGAAATGCCGTGGGCATATGCGGTCTTGACGGTGGCCTTTTACAAGGCACAGTATTGCGTGAAGAGTTAGGCCTTGTGGGTGAGGTGCAAAAGGTGCAAGAAGGCGTGCTGCATTGCCTTTTGGACGGTAACTTCATACCGGTGGTGGCGCCGGTACTGCGTGGGCCTGAAGGGCAAAATCTTAATGTGAATGCCGACACGGCGGCTGGGGCCATTGCCGGCGCCTTGCAAGCGGAATATTTTGTTTTGGTATCCGATGTGCCCGGCGTGCTTGATGCGCAGAAAAATCTTTTACCCAGCTTAAATACAGCGAGCATTGCCAAGCTTAAACAAGATGGCGTTATTCATGGCGGCATGATTCCTAAGGTGGATTCTTGCTTGCATGCTTTACAGGCAGGGTGTAAACGTGCCCTTATTTTGGATGGACGCGCTGAGGCGTCTTTGCAGCGTTATCTTTTACAAGATGAAGCTTTAGGCACGGTGATTAGCCAGAGCGAGTAGGCTTTATACAGTGAATATAAGAACACTATTGTGGAATATGCTTAAGGCATTTGGTGGCAAAAGCGCAGGCTATGTAGGGTCTGCGCTCTGTCTTTTTTTAGTTGTTACCTTTTTTTCCTTTTGTCCCATGGGGGCTCATGCTGCACAAAGCGCTTTTTCGCCTGCCTTTAAAACCATTGGTGTGTGGGATGAACAAAAAAAACTGCGTTTAGACGTCAATGTTTGGTACCCCACAAAAAGCCGCCCATCCGTTGTAAGTTATGGTGATTGGCGCTTAAAAGTGGTGCGCTATGGACGCGCTGTGGAGGGGCGTTTTCCCCTTATACTTCTTTCACATGACTCAGCCTCCTCACGATTTTCCTACCATGAAAGCGCCGCTGCGCTTGCTTCTGCAGGTTTTGTGGTCATGGCGCCAGATCATAAGCAGGATAATTTGCAGCGCATGGGGCACAATTTTGCTTGGCAGCAGTTGGAAGAGCGCATGCAGGAGCTACGCGCAGTTTTAGACTTGGCAAGCACGCATAAAGACGTGCTGCCCATGGTAGATATGCAGCGTGTGGGCATCATAGGCTTTGGCACGGGAGCCACAACCGCCTTACTTATGGGCGGTGCCATGCTTGACAGTGAGGGGTGGGTGAACTATTGCGTACAAGTGCCGCAGTCCACCACGTATTGTAATGCGTGGGCGCAAGGACATGTGGAAGCCATGCTACAAGGGATTCCCCCTTACGGGCAAAACTTTGTGGACGCGCGCATTAAAGCCGTGGCGGCTGTTTCTCCTAAGTATGATTTTTTAATTACTAAAAAAACCTTGCAAAATGTGCAAGTACCCTTACTTTTAATAGAGACAGAAAAAGATATTGCTAAGAAAATTTGGGATGATACGTCCATTAAAGATGTTTTTCCGCCGCAAACAAGCTTTTTTACCATAGATGGTGTGGATACGCGCGATCTTATGTCTGCCTGCCCTGCCGCGCTTCGTAAAGATTTACCAGATTTATGCGGTACAGCAGGTACAGACTTGCGCAACGCCACGCATGAAATTTTTAATGAGTATACATTGCTCTTTTTTCTGGAACAGTTGGGCCATACGCCTTAGTGCCTAGTTCTGTGACTTTAAGATAAAAAGGAAAACCATGTCTTCTGCAGATAAAGACCTTGCCCCCAACATTGGGGTGTGCGATTCCATAGAAAATTTGCGAGGTCGTTCAAAAACACAGCGCATAGTTGATTTTATTAATGAAGTTGGAATGTTACGCCAAACGCCGCGCACGGGATATCAGTTTTTGGGTACTGGCAGTGAAAATGTAGCGGAGCATTCGCACAGGGTCACGGTTATAGGTTTTGTGCTGGCTAAAATGGCAAAAGCTGATGTGGCCCGCACGGTATTTTTATGTTTATTTCACGACTTGGCAGAAGCCCGTACGGGCGACTTTAACTATGTGAATAAAATGTATAATACATCAAATGCACGCCTTGCCATGCAACATTCCACCGAGGGTACGGGTTTACAAGAAGATATTTTGGCCTATTGGGATGAGCTGGAAGAAAAAGCCAGCCTTGAAGCTGCGCTTGCCCATGATGCCGATCAATTAGATATGCTTTTTAACTTAAAGCATGAAAGCGAGAAGGGAAATACCTTTGCCTTACAGTGGATGGACAGCGCTTTTAAGCGAATACGTACGCCACAAGGTAAAGAAATTGCAGAAGTGGTGATGCATACGCCCTCATATTATTGGTGGTTTCACGGACCCAAGGCCTCATGGTGGGAAAGCGGTAAATAAACACAAGGCGTGCCTTTTAAAAGCGCGTGAAGATGTTTTATTCACAGAGTACTGCGCAGCGTAAAGGCGTAGGTATATATATTTATTTTAGCAAAAAAGAGGCCTTGAGAATACCATGGCAGATATACATATTGTTTCTGTAAGCACGGCGCAAGAGGAAGATATTTTCTTCTCCTTGCCTTGGGCTATTTATGCCCATGCTCCTTTGTGGGTTCCTCCACTAAAAAAAGATGAAAGGGCTTTGCTTACACCCGGTAAACACCCCTTTTGGGAAAAGGCCAGCAGGCAGCTTTTCCTTGCCATGCGAGGTTCTAAGCCTGTGGGGCGCATTGCGGCCATTGTGGATGTGGCTTACAACGAGCATGCCCATGAGCGCTGTGGTGCTTGGGGTTTTTTTGAATGTTACGATGATAAAGAAGCCGCCCATGCGCTTTTTGCCGCTGCTGCCGCTTGGCATGCTGAGCAGGGCATGCAGTATATGCGCGGCCCGTTGAATCCTTCTACCAATTATACTTGCGGTATGCTGGTGGGCGGCTTTGAACTGGCCCCCTGTATTATGATGCCGTGGAATCACCCTTATTACCCAGAGCTTGTTGAAAGCTGGCATATGCGCAAGGAGCAGGATTTATTTGCTTACGAAATGCGCAGTGATGCTTTGCGCTTGCCGGATTGGGTGGTGGAGCAATTGGAAGTTATGAAAACGCGTCATGATTTCACATGGCGCTGTGCTTCCAAGGCCACCATGGCAGAAGATATCCACCTTATGCTCGATATTTTCAAAGAGAGCTGGGCGCAAAACTGGGGCTTCTCCCCCATGTCTTTGGCTGAGGCGGAAAACCATGTGCGAAGCCTTAAAAGTGTGCTCGATCCGCGTTTTTTTGTACTTTTTTTCCATGAAGGTAAAGCCGCCGGTGGCATGCTGGCCTTGCCTGATATGAATCCTTTGTTGAAGCGCTTAAATGGAAGTATTGGCCTTTCTGCGCCATGGCATTTTTGGCGTACGCGCAAAGAGATTCAAGGCACATACCGCATGGTGCTTTTTGGCATACGGGAGCAGTATCGCATGATGGGCCTACCACTTTTGCTTTTCAACTATATGATTGAGCAAAGGGAGCGCATACCGCACTTCACTTCGGTGGAAGGGTCTTGGACCTTAGAGGATAATGATATGGTCAATGATCTTATGGAAGATTTTGGCGGTGT
This sequence comes from uncultured Desulfovibrionaceae bacterium, assembly GCA_964371505.1. Taxonomy (GTDB): domain Bacteria; phylum Desulfobacterota; class Desulfovibrionia; order Desulfovibrionales; family Desulfovibrionaceae; genus CAYJAD01. Next base: position 43 of record CAYJNG010000045.1, on the reverse strand, counting down.
TATGACTAAGAGATACCGCATATACCGTAGGGACTTGGTAAGC
>CAYJNG010000044.1:0-16742 GCA_964371505.1 uncultured Desulfovibrionaceae bacterium | reverse complement strand
TTGGTCGCCTTGATATGGTAGAAAACCGTGTGGTGGGCATGAAGTGCCGCGGCGTGTACGAAACCCCTGGTGGTACCATTTTATACACAGCGCACCGTGACCTTGAGGGTCTGTGCCTTGACCGCGAAGTTCTTGCTACGCGCGATTTGCTTGTGCCTCGTTATTCTACAACCATTTATGATGGTTTCTGGTTTGCACCAGAGCGTGAAGTTATGCAAGCGCTGATGGATAAAGCACAAGAGCATGTGACAGGTACGGTAACCTTAAAGCTTTATAAAGGTAATGCATGGCCCATGAGCCGTACATCGCCTTACAGCTTGTTCTCTCATGACCTTGCCACCTTTGAAGAAGCCGACGAAGCTTCTTATGACCATAAGGACGCTGCTGGCTTTATTCGTTTGGACGGTTTGCGTTTGCGCACCATTGCCGGCATGAAGCTTAAAATGAACTTAAAGTAAAAGATAAAGAAGAGATATTTATGTCTAAAAATACATCTTGGGGCGGACGTTTTACACAAGGGCCAGAAGAGGCCGTAGCTGCTTATACTGAGTCTTGCTCGTATGATCAGGCCTTATATGCCCATGATATTGCAGGTTCTAAAGCGCATGCGCGTATGCTGGGCCGCCAAGGTATTCTTACCGCGGAAGAAGCAGAGCAACTCGTACACGGCCTTGATACTGTGCAAGCAGAGATTGAAGCCGGCGACTTTATCTGGAAAATGAGCCTTGAAGATGTACACATGAATATTGAATCGCGTTTAACGGAAATTGTGGGAGACGTGGGCAAGAAGCTACACACAGGGCGTAGTCGTAACGACCAAGTGGGCCTTGCCTTTCGTCTCTTCGTTTCCGATAGCATGCGTGAGTGGCAGCGTCTTACCCATGAGCTTGTGGCGGTATTTGCAAAACGCGCCGCAGAGCATAAAGACACCATTTTACCGGGGTATACGCATTTACAGCCAGCGCAACCTGTAAGCTTAGCACAGCATATGCTTGCCTATGCGTGGATGTTTACTAGGGATACAGCACGCATGCAAGAATGTGAAAAGCGCGTGCGCGTCTCTCCTTTAGGGGCGGCGGCTCTTGCTGGCACTACGTATAATCTTGACCCGCATTCTGTGGCTCAAGAGCTTGATATGTATGGCGTGTTTCACAATTCTATGGATGCAGTGGCTGATAGAGACTTTTTAGCCGAAGCTTTATTTACGGCATCTTGCACCATGATGCACCTCTCTCGCTTTTGCGAAGAGATTCTCCTTTGGGCTAATCCTGCGTTTGGCTTTATAAAGTTGCCTGATGGTTATGCCACAGGTTCTTCCATTATGCCGCAAAAGAAAAACCCCGATGTGGCAGAACTTATGCGCGGTAAAGTGGGGCGTGTGTACGGCTCTTTAACGGCCATGCTTACGACGCTTAAAGGCTTACCACTTACATATAATAGAGATTTACAAGAAGACAAAGAGCCCTTTTTGGATGCCGATAAAACCTTGCGTGCTTCACTTACGCTTATGGCTGGCATGCTTGATGCGCTTACTTTTCGCACAGACCGCATGTATGCGGCGTGTAAAGCCGGCTTTTTAAATGCCACAGAGCTTGCTGACTACTTGGTAGGTAAGGGTATTCCTTTCCGTGAGGCGCACCACATAACAGGTGCAGCAGTGGCCTTAGCTGAGCAAGAAGGTAAAGGCTTAGAAGATTTAGAATTAGCCGCTTTGCAAAATATTTGTGCGCATATTGATACAGATGTGTATGCTATTTTAGATTATAAAGCAGCGGTACTGCGCCGTAATACGCATGGCGGCACCGGGCCAAAATCTGTAGAAAAGCAACTTGCAGATATGCAAGCTTGGCTTCAAGCGCATGAGGATAAGACCTTGTAAAAGGTTTTATAGGGTTTTACACGAGGAAAGCTTATGATACCAAGAAAGGTTTTATGGCAATGTCTTCGCCGCTCTTGGTGTGTGGGGGCAGCCATGTCTACACATCATATGCAGCGTGCGGGGTTTTTATACGCATTGGACCCAGCCCTTGTGGTATTATATCCGGATTCGGAGGATCTTAAACAAGCCCGGCAGCGTTATTTACAAAATGTACGTACGCATACGGTTATGGCTTCTTTATTGGTGGGCTTATTTATAGCGCTGGAAGTACAAGTGGCACGAAAGGCTATTCCTGCCACGGCGCTACAAAATATTTTGCACACCACAGCCACAACACTTTCTGCCATTGGAGATTCTTTTTTTAGCGGAACTTTTCTTGTGATGTGGGCCCTTGGGTGTTTTTTATGCTTTTTGCTTGCCTTACCCGCAGGAGGGTTAGCAAACCTTAGCACCATAAACCATGTGGCTTTGTGGCCCATGCTGGCATGGACGGGCTTTTTGCTTGCTCTTGTCACGAGCTTTTGTGTATATATGTTTTACGCGGGAGTTCATAAGGGGCTTGGGGCCTTACGAAGGCTTGGAACGTTCAACCTTATCAATTGGGCAGAACGTATCAAAGTTTGTAATGCCCTGTGCATAGCTTTACTTTTAGGCCTGATGGTTGATGGTAAAATGGTGTCTTTGATGAGTAGCGAGATATGGTGTTTGGTTTGTATGCTAGGAGCTATTTTATTGATTAAAAAGGCGCACACCCCGCGCGTGGCCTTGGTAGCTATATTTTTCTTGGCGATGTTTTTGCAAGGTACAATGAGTTCCATTTACTAGAGTTTTGCAAATAAAATTATAAGGCGGCTATAATGAGTTTGGCTTTTGAAAATACAGAACATGGCCTTCGTTATGGTATAAAACTTCATTCTCCTTTGGGCTTGCATGCAAGGCCTGCAGCACGTTTGGCACAAGAGGTGCAATTCTTTAACGTCTCCATAGCGGTGCAATGCGGCAAAAGAAAAGCTGACGCTAAAAGTATTTTAGATTTGCTCACCTTGGGAGCCGTATCCGGAAGCGAGCTTTTTTTCTATGCCAATGGCGATGATGCCGAAGCTTGCCTTACTCGCATAGCGGAACTTTTTTCCACAGGATTTAAGGAATAAATATGGCTCGTTCTCAACTTTTTGGTACTCCTGTTGCTCCTGGCATTGCCATTGGTAAAATTATACGCACGCACCAAGAGGTGCAGGCCGATGAACGCTTCATTGCACCCGAAGAAATTGATGCGGAAATTGAAAAATTACGCATGGCAACGGTGCATGTGTATGAAGATTTACGCGCAAGCCAAGAGAATATGCGCGGAAAAATGGCAGAGCACAGTAGTATAATTCAAACGCATATTATGATCAGCAAAGACCCGCGTCTGTTGGATGATGCTGAGGAATTTGTACGCACGCAAAGGCTGTGCGCGCCTTGGGCTTTGCAAAAGGCCATAGATGCCTTGTGCGCCGCATTTTTGGATATTGATGACCCGTACTTACAAGAGCGTGCTCTTGATTTACGCGCAGTGGGTTTGCGTTTGCAATGCAGGCTTGCGGGTAAGGAATATGTGCCCTTGGTGGGGGATGCCCCGCGAGTACACATGGCAGAAGATCTTTCGCCTGTGGATACCTTGGATTTGCCTGCCGATCGTATTTTAGCCTTAGTTATGGCAGAAGGCGGTGTGACGTCACATACAGCCATACTTGCACGCTCTTTACGTATTCCTGCTGTGGTGGGCGTGACGGGAATTTTAGAAATAGCTAAGGAAGGCGACCTTGTTATTGTGGATGCTTTGCAAGGCTGTGTGTATATAGCGCCTGACGAGCAAGAGCTTGAGCTGTACCATAATAAGCGTGCAGAGTATCAATCTTGGGTAGAAAGCGTGGCCAAAAGTGCGCATATGCCAGCCGAAACGCGCGATGCCGTTCGGGTGGAGGTGCAGGCTAACCTTGAGCGTGCCAATGAGCTAGAAAACATACAGCAGCATGGCGCTGAAGGGGTGGGACTGTACCGTACGGAATTTGCTTATTTGCGCAATCGTAAATTGCCCACAGAAGAGCAGTTGTACGCTGAGTACAGCGAAGTAGTAAAGCAAGTGTACCCGCAGCGTGTGGTGTTTCGCGTACTGGATGTAGGCGCAGATAAAATGCTGGATACGCATACCACATTTAAAGAAGCGAATCCTGCTTTGGGTTTACGCGGTATTCGTTTTTGTTTGCGTCATAAATTGCTTATGCAAACGCAATTGCGAGCTTTGTTACGTGCGGCTCAGCATGGTAATATGGCCATTATGCTGCCCATGATTTCTTGCCTTGAAGAAGTGCACGCTGTTAAAGATATGTTGCAAGAAGTGCGGCAAGATTTTAAAGCGCAAGGTATTTCCTTTGCGGAAAAACTGCCCCTTGGCATTATGATTGAAGTACCTTCGGCAGTTATGATTGCCGATGCGCTTGCACGCGAATGCGACTTTTTTAGTATAGGCACCAATGACCTTGTGCACTATTTACTGGGTATTGATCGTGGTAATAAGCATGTGGCGTACTTGCATCAACCTTTACACCCTGCGGTAACGCGTTCCATAAAACATGTTATTGATTGCGCGCATCGTGAGGGTATTACCGTATCCATTTGCGGTGAAATGGTGACAGACCCACACTGTCTTGCTGTGCTTTTGGGCATGGGGGTAGATACTGTGTCTGCCACGCCGCATTATATTCCTGCCATTAAGCACCTTGTGCGTGCTTTGCAGGCAGAGAATTGTCATCATATGATTCAAGATGTGCTTGTATCTTCTGATACGGCCACATGTACGCGTATTGTGAAAGAAAGCCTTGCGCAAAATTTGCGTGATGCCTATTCTTTCTATGCAACAATATTGCCAACTTACGGATAGTTTATGGCTAAAAAACCTTCTCCTGCCACCATTGCTCCTAATAAGAAAGCTCGCCATTTGTATGAATTGAGCGACTTTTTAGAAGCGGGCATTTCTCTTACCGGTCCTGAAGTAAAAAGCTTGCGCCAAGGCAAGGTGAACTTTATGGACTCTTATGTCGATTTTAAAAATGGCGAAGCCTTTGTGGTGGGCATGCACATTGCCCCTTACGATAATGCTGGCTATGTGGTGCAAAACCCTACGCGCGATAGAAAGCTGCTTTTGCATGCGCGCGAAATTAGTATGCTGTGCTCCAAGGTGGAGCAAAAGGGCTTAACTATTGTGCCTGTAAAATTGTACTTTAAGCAGGGAAAAATAAAATTGGAAATCGCTGTTGGGCGTGGTAAGAAATTGCATGATCACCGTGAAACGCTGAAACGTCGTGCGGAAGATCGTGATACTGAACGCACCTTAAGTGGGCGTGATTAATTTTCTCCTTTGCTTGTCTGTTTTTAGGTGGGGAAACTTTTTGCGGAAAAAAGTTTCCCTTCTTGCCATAAAAATACCATAAAAAGGGTACGCCATGCAGCTTTTACAACCTTTATTGCTGTGGCAAAGCGTGAGCTTGTTTTGGTTCTGTGGCTTACTTCTTCCTCAATATCCTGCATTTTCTTTAGCTTTTTCTTGTTTTTTACTCTATATTGATGCGCGTTTGCGCACCTTGCCTGTGCTGCTTACAGCGGGTTGTGTGCTGCTTATGGCTTTTGTTGTAGCAGGGCATGCTTTACCCAAGCGCCCTGTGCAACCGGCTTGGACTTTGCACCATGAGCAACCTGTGTCCCTACGCTTAGAAGGCGTGGTGCATAGGGTACAATCCTTACCTGATGGGCGATTGCGTGTGTTTTTACAAAATGTGCATGCTGTGGAAAGCGCGCAGAAGGAATTTTTGCCAGGGCTTACCGTGTGGACATGGGATCAGAGGGCCTTGTATAAGCAAAAGTTATCAGAAAGTGTTTACAGCCCTTTACCGCGGCCGGTGGCGGGGCAAAGAGTGCGTATTACGGCAAAGGTTCGCGATACGGTATCTTTTAGGAATGAGGGCAACAGTGATTTTGGCTTTTATTGGCAAAGTCAAGGCGTTTTTTGGCGCATATGGAGCCGTGGATGGTACGGGAAACCTGAAATTTTAGGTGAGGCTTCGTATTTTGCGTCCAAGCGTGCTCTTGTACGGGAAAATTTCGATAAAGCTTTACACCTTTTTGCCAAACAGCGCAGCTTTGAGCAGTGGCAAGCTATAGCTTTTTTGCCAGCCGTGCTCATGGGAGAAAGATTTTATTTGGCACAAAGCACGGTGGACGCCATGCAAGGGGCCTCCTTGGTGCACTCTTTGGCTCTTTCGGGGCAGCATCTTGCCTTTGCGGCGTTGTTGGCATGGTTTTTAGTGCGTTTGGTGCCTTACGTGTGGGCACGCGCCTTCCTCTATATACCGCGTGTTAAGCTTATGGCAATCCTTGCATTGCCACTGGCTTGTCTTTATTTATGGCTGGGTAATGCGCCTGCATCCTTAGTGCGCGCTGCATGCATGCTGGCTGTGGCAGGGCTTTTAGTTTGGCGTACTCAAGTGGTGACGCTTAGCTACGTGCTGGTAGGTACGCTTGTTTGCATTACAGTGTACGACCCCCTCAGTGTGTATAATATAGGCTTACAACTTTCTGCCTTATGCGTGGCGAGTATTTGCCTTGTACTCCCTATTTTACGTACAAAAGAAGCCTCACGCGTGCTGAGGGAAGAAGGGCAAAGTACGTACGCTTTTTATATACAGGTCATATGGAAGAGGAGCGTGCGCCTTTTTAAGCAAATTTTTTGCATCTCGCTTGCCATACAAGTGTGCATGCTTCCACTTTTTTTGTGGTATTTTCCCCCCAGTGGTATGTGGTTTATGGCCAATGTTTTTTGGTTACCGCTTTTGAGCTTGTGGGTTATTCCCTTGGCGGCTTTGGGGCTTGTTTTGGCAAATTTGGGTGCAGTGGCTTGGGCAGCCATGGCCGTACATATGGCGGCGTGGCCGTGTGAGGGGCTTATATATGTGTTGCACTGGATGCAGGAGCAACAGCTGTTGCATGTGGCGGCGGTGGTGCGCCCGTATTGGACCACAGCTTTGGCGTGGATTGCTGTATGTGTGGGCTTAGCCTACGCCGCGGGGCGGGTAGGGTGGCAAGATGCTATGTTAGGGTTTACGATGGGGCAAGGTGTAAGCACTAAAAACTGCTTAGTGCCGCAGCTTACAAAAAAGCTTTGCATTATTGGGGCTTGCCTGCTGTGTGTGGGGCCCATAATGCGCTACGCTAAGTACACAGAAGACACTGTGCGCTTAGATGTGCTGGATGTAGGGCAAGGACAATCCGTACTTATTTCTTTGCCTGGCGGGCAAAGAGTGTTGGTAGATGGTGGTGGCTCTTTTTCATCGCGTTTTGACCCAGGGGTTGCTATTATTGTACCACGACTTACTTATAATGAGAGGCCACGACTATGGGCCATGGTAAGCTCGCATCCTGATGTGGATCATCTACGCGGGCTTTTGCATATATTACCAAAGGTTCATGTAGAGCATTTTTTCGATAATGGGCAATCCTTTGCTTCTGCTGAAAAAGCACTTTGGGAAAGCTATGTCAGAACGGAATCTTCTTTTGTTAGACAAACACTCTATGGCGGTAGAGAAATTAAACTTCCGGATCGTACTTCAGATGGTCAACATCTTTATTTAGAAATACTTTCTCCTCAACAACACACAACCTTTACAGGAAACAATGCTTCGCTTGTGCTGCGCTTGGTTCGCGGTGTGGGCGAGAAACGCGTGGGCTTAGCTTTATTGTGCGGTGATGCAGAAGCGGCTGCTCTGCAGGCCTTGCTGGACAGCGGGCAAGATATTCGGGCAGAAGTGCTAGTGCTTTCGCACCATGGGGCCAAGGATGCGCTTTTACCGGCATTTTATGCAAAGGTGGCTCCTAAGGTGGCTTTAGCCAGCGCAGGGCGGCAAAACAGCTATGAACACCCTCATGACCTTGTGCGGGATGCCTTACAACAACAAGGTATACCTTTGTATTCCACTTCGCGCCAAGGTTCGTTACAGTTTATATGGTCTTACGATACACAAAAGCTTTTAAAGCACCTCATGGGGGCAAAAGGATATTTGCCTTTTTAAAATAGTTACGATATGGTGCGGGTACATGGGAGATGGCATGAATAAAGAATTTATTGGCGTATATTCGCGCAAAGATGCAGTAGGCGCTAAAACGTACTACTTTGTGTGGGTCGCTGGTGACTTATATTCTGTACAAAAACTCAATACTTTTTTTCAAGCTATAGATATACTTAAAACCATAGATGCTGCAACGTTCCACGCCATGTTTACGCCGGAACCCAGTATTAAAAAGTTTCCCACCATTGAAGCACAAAAAGTAGCAGAAAAAGTAGTAGAAAAAGAGCCTCTCTTTGTAGCGAGTCCGGAAGATGTAGAAGCTTCCTTACGCGAGCTTTTTCGTAAAGCCATGGTACGCATTAAGCGTTCAGGCTCTGTGGCTACGGCAACACCCATTTTAGATAATTTACTTGAAGTGGAAGAAGGCATTACGACGCATCACAGACATATGTTTAGTGACTTTGGCACCGAAATGCGTAAGAAAAAAAGCTATAAATATGCTGTGGGTTTTACACAGCGCGCGCTTATCCTTTCTAGTAATGATGATCACGCACATTTTAATATGGCTCGCGTGCTCATAGAGATGGGAGATTTTGACGGGGCAGAGCAACATGTGCTCACGGCGCAATTTATAAATCCCGATAGTCGCATCTATAAGAAGACACTTCGTTATATTGCTTTACTGCGTATGCAAAAACAGCATATGGACACAGCGCCATCTAGTATTTTGGATGAACTACCTCTTAAGTAATCCTTACTTTTTAGTATGTTGAAGTGGAGAAAGCATAGTGCTTTCTCTTTTTTTTATCTAAATTTTAAGGGTAATTGTAGATTTGTATGTAAGTATTTATGCTTTTAAGAAAATGTTTACTTTTACTTGCAAATAGTATCTTTTTGTGCCATTATTCACACAGTAGTAGTTACTATTACTATTATTTAACCCTGAGGAGAAAAAGGATGAAGATGGTGCGTTTTCTTGTGGCTGGTGGTGTGTTAGGTCTTGCTTTTACGGCAACGCCTCTCTTTGCTGCAGTATCACCGGTGAGTGATGGCGAAATAACAAAGCGCTTTCAAAATGTGGGTATTATTTTAAAAGAAAAATGTATGGCGTGTCATACACAAAATTATGAACTCCCGTTTTACGCAAAAATCCCTGGTATAAGAGAGGTTATTGAGAAAGACTACAGGGATGGATTACGCGCCATGGATTTGCGCGTAGAGCTTACAGACATAGCGAAAGACGCACCTGTGGGGGAAAGTACTTTAGCTAAGATGGAATGGGTGGTGAAAAACAATACCATGCCTCCGGCTAAATTTACCGCCGTACACTGGGGAACTTCCCTTACTGAGCAAGATAAGAAGGATATTTTGGAATGGGTAAAAGTTACACGTGCAAAATATTATGCTTCTAAAGGAATGGCCCCTAAGCATGCCAATGAGCCTGTACAAAGGATTGAGCCTGTAGCGTATAATGCTCAAAAAGCTGCCTTGGGTAAGGAGCTCTTCAATGATAAGCGTCTTTCCGGTGATAATACCGTGTCTTGTGCTTCTTGCCACGACTTTAGCAAGGGCGGCACAGATAATTTACGCTTCTCAGAGGGCGTGCGTAAGCAAGTGGGTGATATTAATGCTCCCACCGTGTTTAACGCTGTGTACAATCATGCGCAATTCTGGAATGGCCGTGCTGCTGATTTACAAGCACAAGCCGGTGGGCCGCCTTTAAATCCCATTGAAATGGCAAGTAAGGATTGGAAGGAAATCATCATTAAGCTTGCTGCAGATAAAGAACTTAGTGTGGCTTTTTTAGCTGTATATCCTGATGGTTGGTCTGATAAAAATATTACCGATGCCATTGCAGAGTATGAAAAAACGTTGATTACGCCTAACAGCGCCTTTGATAAATGGCTTGCTGGTGATGATAAAGCTATAAGCGCCCAAGCCCAAGAAGGGTACGAGCGCTTTAAGGCTTACCGTTGCGCTAGCTGCCACGTTGGTAAAGCTCTTGGCGGTAAATCTTTTGAGTATATGGATTTGAAAAAAGATTACTTTGCTGACCGTGGTAATCCTTTAGGATCAGATTCTGGCCTTAAAGGTTTTACGGGGAAGGATGAAGACATTCATAAATTTAAAACGCCAAACTTACGTAATGTGGAACTTACTGCTCCGTACTTACATGATGGTACTGTAACCAGTCTTGATGATGCTGTTCGCATTATGGGAACATATCTTTCTGGTGTAGAGATTCTGCCGGCAGATAGAGAAAAAATTGTGGCTTTTTTACGCACTTTGACAGGTGAGTTTGAGGGCAAGCCCCTTGGTGGAACACCTGTGGCTAAGTAAACGAGATTATTTATCATTACAACCTCCTACGTTCTGCGTGGGAGGTTTTTTTGTTTTATATATTTAGGATTTTTGTTTGAATTTTCTTTACAAAAAAATATATTTTCGGGAAAATAGTAATTTATACAAAAATATTGTCTTGCTATGAGGTGTTTATGCTGCAAAGTGCTACGCAAAAGAAAAAATATTTAAGCTTAACGGCCATATTTAAAAATGAAGCTGATTATATTGTAGAGTGGTTGGAGTATTATATTTTAATGGGGGTAGAGCACTTTTATTTGTATGATAATGGGAGCGATGACGCCTCGCAAAAGCTGTTACAGCCATATATTGATAAAAACATTGTTACCTTGCATGTTGTTCCTGGTTTTAAAATGCAAATGCGAGCGTATTGGGACGCCCTAGAAAGATATACAGGGGATACAGAATGGATGATTTTTTGCGATTTGGACGAATTTTTATTACCTAAAAAGCACCATTCGCTCCTGTCCTTGGTGCGCTCGTATCATAATTATGATCAATTACTTTTTAGGTGGCGCAATTTTGGAGATTCGGGGCACATTTCTACGCCGGCAGGCCTTACCATAGAAAATTTCTTGTACAGAGACGCTGATAACGTACATTTAAAGCCTATTTTAAAGCTAGATTCTGTACTCTATTTTTTTAATATGCATATAGCCATGACAGAGGGAATAAGCTACACGCTCCCTTATGAAGAAGCGCAGTGTAATCATTATGTGGTGCGATCTTATGAGGAGTTTTTAACGCGAAAAGCCATGCGAAATAGAGAAAACCCCGGCACGACATGCCGAGGAAATGTAGGCTATGAAATCAATTTTTTCCATCATCATAATACCAATACCGTTTTTGATGACGGTATACTGAAATATCTTCCAAGCTTAAAGAGAGTTTTGGGGAAAATGTAATTTGTTTTCAGCATCTTTTGCTGATGCAAGCTTAGAGTAAAAAATACGGATAGTGCATGTACATTCTGCATGCTCTATCCGTATTTTATTTTCTTATAAAAATCTCTTTTCTACCTACTCGCTGCTTAAAAACACGTCTTTATGTATTTTTGAGAAAAGCACGCTGGCATTATATGTATTTTTAGATATGTCAGAAGATTGATTCGCAGTAAATATTGCCAATGATAAATTTTTGCCCGTACGAAAAATTTATATTCATAGGATATTCTTTATATTATATAAAGTTTTCATCATAATTAGTTATATAAATAAAAATGTATTATTGTATATTCTAAAAATTGTTAGAAAATTAAAATAGATATTACAATTTTAATTTTTAATACATTATTTGTATAATATTTATGTTTATTGAAATGCAAAAAATTATGAATTTAGTTTTTAATATATATATAATATTAAATTTATATATAATGATATTTAAAAAAAATTTAAATTGAAAAGTAGTAAGCTTGATATGGATTATACAATATTATATTTGATATGTGCTATGCAAATATATAGAACATACGCTTAATTATTGTCTGTTTTTGCAGTGTGAATATACATAATATTTATTCTTTGTATGTTTACATATATTGCTTAGATAGTTCTATGAAATGGCGGTGAATATATTCTGTATATGGTGTGTTGTATATATTTTTAACCCATGAGGTGTTATCCATGAGTATGGTAAAAAAAGTAAGCGTAGGAACGTTAGCCCTAATGACTGTGGCGTCTGTGGTAAGTTTGCGAGGATTACCCATGATGGCTGCAGAAGGGTACACTATGGTATTTTACATTTTCTTTGCAGCCTTAGTGTTTTTATTGCCGGCGGCCTTGGTATCTGCAGAGCTTGGTTCTGCCTTTGCCAATACCAATGGCGGCGTTTATACTTGGGTGAAGGCAGCCTTTGGGCCACGTTGGGGCTTCACAGCCATTTGGCTACAATGGATACAAAATGTGGTATGGTATCCTACGGTACTAGCTTTTGCAGCGTCATCTTTGGCGTATTTTTTGATGGACGATAGTCTTGCCAGTAGCGGGTACTATATTGGTGCGGTTATTATGATTGTGTACTGGATAGCCACAGTGGTAGCTTTCACTGGTTCCACAGCGGTAAACACTGTGGCCCGCTACGGTGTGTTGCTAGGTACCTTACTTCCTGGTGCTTTTATTATTATTTTGGGCTTTTTGTGGGTTGATCAAGGAAATCCCGTTGCTCTTGATGTGCAACATGTGTTGGCTGAAGGGGGGCGCAAGGTAGAGCACATGCATGCGCATTTTTTCCCGCATATCAGTAATCTTGGGAGCATTGCTTTTCTTGCCGGTATTGTGCTACTTTTTGCAGGTGTAGAGGTGCAAGCTGTGCAAGCTGCGGATATGGAAAACCCCAAGCATAATTTTCCCTTGGCCATGTTTTTGGCATCAGCTATCATTATTTTATTGTTTATTTTAGGCTCTTTTGCCATAGCTGTGGTTATTCCTGCACAGCAAATAAGCCTTACCGCAGGGCTTATGCAAACCTTTAAAATCGTACTTACTAAGTTTCATATGGCATTTCTTATACCCATTGTGGGCTTGCTTATGGCTTTTGGCGTCATTGGCGGTGTTATGTCATGGGTTACCGGCCCGAGTCGTGGCTTGCTGCAAACAGCTAAAGAAGGGGAGATGCCCCCCCTTATGGCACGCACCAATAAAAATGGCGCTCCCACTACCTTACTTCTAATACAGCTTGTGGTGGTTACGGCTTTAGCCGCTTTATATTTTATCATGGAAAATGTTTCTGTCGCTTTTTTTGTACTTTCTGCCATGACGGTCACACTGTATTTGTGCATGTATATGCTCATGTTTGCTGCTGCCATTCGCTTGCGTTATACGCAGCCGGATTTAGCGCGACCCTTTAAGGTGCCTGGTGGTGCTTTTGGCATATGGTTTGTGGCCGGTGTAGGGTTTTTAGGCGTAGCCTTTGCTTTTATTGTGGGATTTTTTCCGCCATCGCAATTGCCCATTGGTAATCCCCATTTATATGTGGCTTTAGTGGCCGGAGGGCTCATTCTCTTTACAGCCATGCCATTGCTTATTCAAGCCATGAAAAAACCTTCATGGAAAGAGCAAGCTGCAGAAAAAAGTGTGTAATGCGTTGCAGGCAGCCTGAAATAAAAAAATGCTTTGATAATATTACTTTGTCCTTATAAATATCCTAGAATGGAAAGGAAAATACCATGCAGAAAAATTCTTATACAAGTAATGACGATATTTTTGCGCAAGCTCCCACAGAACATATACTTCCTCAATCTATTTTTCCGCGGGAGGAACAGTCTTACCGCGCTGTGTATCAAGCTGTACGTGATGAATTATTGCTAGACGGTAATTCGCGCCAAAATTTAGCTACTTTTTGTCAAACATGGGTGGAGCCTGAAGTGCATCAGCTTATGAATGATTGTATTGATAAAAATATGATTGATAAGGATGAATACCCACAAACTGCGGCCATAGAGATGCGTTGCGTGCGCATGTTGGCGGATTTATGGCACGCCCCTTCACCTATTACCACTCTAGGCTGCTCCACCATTGGCTCTAGTGAAGCTGCCATGCTTGGTGGTATGGCCATGAAATGGCGATGGCGTGCCAAACGTGAGGCGGAGGGTAAATCCACCGCTAAGCCCAATCTGGTTACGGGGCCGGTACAAGTATGCTGGCATAAGTTTGCAAGATATTGGGATGTGGAATTGCGCGAAATTCCCATGGAGGCTCATAGGTTATGTATGACGCCCGAAGAAGTGCTTAAATATGTGGATGAAAATACCATAGGTGTTGTGCCCACTTTAGGACTCACTTTTACAGGAGTGTATGAGCCGGTGAAGGCTATTAGTGACGCGCTGGATCTCTTACAAGAACAAAGTGGTTTAGATATTCCCATACATGTGGATGCCGCCAGTGGGGGATTTTTAGCACCCTTCATGGAACCGGAGTTGATTTGGGATTTTAGATTGCCAAGGGTTAAATCCATTAATGCTTCAGGGCATAAATTTGGCCTTGCCCCTTTAGGAGTAGGGTGGGTTGTGTGGCGTGAAAAGACAGATTTGCCGGAGGAGTTGATTTTTTGGGTGAATTATCTTGGAGATACTATTCCTACCTTTGCTATTAATTTTTCACGCCCTGGCGGCCAAATTATAGCGCAGTATTATATTATGCTCCGCCTTGGTAGAGAAGGGTATTCCAAGGTGCATCAAGCGTGTTATGACACCGTGCAGTATTTAGCTAGTGAATTGGAAAAACTTGCTATTTTTCAATTTTTGCATGTGGGTAAAAATGGTATCCCAGCCTTGACATGGTCATGCAAAAAAGAAGTAAATTTGCCCTTTACGCTTTACGATTTATCAGAACGTTTGCGTATGCGCGGCTGGCAAGTGCCGGCTTATAGCATGCCCCAAAATTGTACAGATTTAGTGGTGATGCGTGCTCTTATTCGGCACGGGTTTAGTCGGGATATGGCAAATCTCTTCTTACATGATATGCGCCAAGCTGTGGCTTTTTTGAGTAATCAAGAACCACAGAAACCTTTAGAAAAGCTAGCAAGAGGGTATAGTCATGCAGGGCGTTAACCATGATTAACGCTTCTTGTAGGTGATGTGTGTGCGGTTATGTTATGCAAATGGAAAAACTTGCATAAATTTCTATTCCTAGTATTGTTAAGGGGCGTAGATTTGTCACTGGTGTATTTCATAAATAGAAACTTTATGCCATAAGGAAATTTTATGCCCTTTATTAATATTAAAGTCACTGGCGGTGAGCAAGCCCCTACGGAAGCTCAAAAAGCGCAACTTATCAAAGAGAGCACCGATATGATGGTACGCATTTTGGGGAAAAATCCTCAAACTACCGTGGTTGTTATTGAAGAAGTGCCCACAATAGCTTGGGGTATTGGCGGCGAAAGTGTATCGGAAAGGTTAAAAAAGCAGTAAACAAACGCAACATGGCTAAAAGCTAAACCTAAGCCCAATGTTGCCCCATGAGTTTACATGTAATGTTTTAAAAACGTACTGTGAAGTTTTGAATAACACCGCGCATCGTACACAAGAGAGAAGTACACAAGAAAAGGAGAATATGAATTTAAAAGCAAACAAGTATCAAGTGGACGAAAATACCGCTGCAATTTGTGGATTGTTTTGTGGAGATTGTGGCTTATATGGAAAGGAATGCCACGGTTGTTTTTCCGATAAAGTTGCTGAGCATTGTGTAGATTGCGATTTTCGTGATTGCGCAAAAGAACATAACGTTGTTCGTTGTTATGAATGCAAGGAGTTTCCTTGTGAGAAACTTAAAAGCTTCAGCACGGAGCATTGGGAGAACGGAATTTGTCACCATGCACATGTTGTATCTGATTTAGAGTATATGAAAGAGCACGGTGTACGTATATGGCTTGAGAAGAAAATCATTGAAAGCACTTGTTCCCATTGCGGTGAGGTGATTTATTGGTACGACAAAGCTACGCATACATGCAAGGTAAAGACGCATGGAGAAGCCAATGGATAACAAGGTGAGATGTAAATGGGTAACAAGCCTAGACTTAGACATGAGCTACCATGATAATGAGTGGGGAAAGCCTGTGCATGACGACATAAAGCTTTTTGAAATGTTGACACTTGAATCTTTTCAATCAGGTTTGTCGTGGATTACAATTTTGAAAAAACGTGAAGATTTCAGAATTGCCTTTGACGGATTTGATCCCGAAAAAGTGGCTAAGTATGATGAAAACAAAATAGAAGAACTTGTGAGCAATGAAAAAATCATCAGGCACAGAGGTAAAATAGTAGCCGCAATTAACAACGCCAAAGTATTTTTAGAATTGCAAAGAAAATACGGCAGTTTTGATAAATTTATATGGGGCTATGTTGGTAATAAACCCATTGTGGGAGGATGGAACAGTATAGACGAAGTTCCTTCAACTACGGATATATCCTATAAAATCAGTAAAGACCTAAAGAAAATGGGGTTTAAGTTTTTAGGTGCGACTACTGTCTACGCCTTTATGCAAGCCACTGGTATAGCAAATGACCATACCAAAGACTGTTACTTGTATAACAAGGGGGGATTGTACGGCTAAGCTACGACTACTTCAACGTACGTGAATTTGAGGTTGCTTCTGTCATAGTTATACTCACATGAGTGAAAACATGAAGTGCTGGTGTTACACTTTTTTTGTAAAGCAGAGCAGACACATTTTATCCTTAACTTTACTACCCATTACTGCTATCATATATATTTTATTGATATATATAACCTTTTCTAAAGTGTCGCTTCACAAATTGGTATATAACTGCGTCGGGGGGGACCTCCCTCAAAGAACAGGCAGAAATAAAAAGAGGGCTTACAGCCTTTCAGTGTAACCCCTTAAATATATGGTGCACCCGGCAGGAATCGAACCTGCGGCCTACCGCTTAGGAGGCGGGGTTA
>CAYJNG010000043.1:7378-17148 GCA_964371505.1 uncultured Desulfovibrionaceae bacterium | reverse complement strand
ATACGTCCACGTCTTTAGGGGGCTCAATTTGGCCAAAGTGAATGTTAAAGCCGTGCGCGAAAAGAAGGCACTTGCTGGAGTTTAAGTGAGGCTTAATGTCGTTTTCATAGACTTGTGCTTGCACTTGGTCAGGCAACAAAATCATGATGAAGTCTGCTTTTTGTGCAGCTTCAGAAGCAGACATAGGACTAAATCCATGCTCTTTTGCTAATTCATAGTTGGCACTACCGGGGCGTTGACCAACAATAACGTTAACACCGGAGTCGCGCAAATTTTGCGCATGAGCATGACCTTGGCTACCATAGCCGATGATAGCTACTGTCTTGTCCTTTAATAAGGAAAGATCAGCGTCCTTTTCGTAATACACTTTCATTGTGAAATCCTTCGTCTTTTCAAAGCTAGAGGTTGGTTAAAAACAAATCTTACTAAAAAGTAAGTGATTGTTATGTAAAACTTGTATAGTTTGTTCAAAAAAGTTTCGGATACAAGGAAGGCGCTGTTTTTTGCGGCGGGAGTGTATGAAAATATACTCGACCAAAGCAAAAAACAAGCCTGACGCCGTAAACGATACTTTTTTGGGCAAACTATTCGGGTTGCATAGAGCGCTTCATAGCCACCGTACCCGTGCGCGCTATTTCTTTTATGCCAAAGCGTTGGAATAAATTAATAATAGCGTTAAGCTTTTCACGGTTACCTGTGGCTTCAATGGTCATTTCACTGTGGCCCACGTCCATAACGCGGCAGCGGAAAATTTCTACAGTACGCAAAATTTCCCCACGGTTGGGCCCATCAGCATGCACTTTAATAAGCATCATTTCACGCTCCACAGAGCAATGCTCGCTAAAGTCCAATACTTTAATTACAGTAATAAGCTTGTGTAATTGCTTAATAATTTGTTCAATAATTTGCGCATCGCCACTGGTGGTAATGGTCATGTGCGAAACGCCTTGCTCCAAGGTTGGGGCCACATTAAGCGAAGAGATGTTAAAGCCACGTCCGCTAAAAAGGCCGGCAACGCGAGACAAAACACCGGGTTCGTCTTCTACCAATACAGAAAGAATATGTTGCATTTCAGCTCTCCTAGACTAACAGCATTTCGTCCAAAGCAGCGCCTGCAGGGACGATGGGGGCTACATTTTCTTCGCGCTCTACCACTACGTCAATGATAGCAGTGTGCGGTGAGGCAAGGGCTGTGGCAAGGGTAGACTCAAGGTCTGCCGCATCGGTAATACGATAGCCTTCAGCGCCGTAAGCTTCAGCAAGCTTTACAAAGTCAGGCTGTGCTTCCATATTGGTGTAGCTGTAGTTCTTCTTGTAAAAGAGCTCTTGCCATTGGCGTACCATGCCAAGGTTGCGGTTATTTAAAATAAGAATTTTAATGGGCAATCTGTTTTCTACAGCAGTGGCCATTTCTTGAATATTCATTTGTATGGAGCCATCGCCTGCCACGGTAACCACAAGGGCATTTGGCATGGCAAATTGTGCGCCAAGGGCTGAGGGGAACCCATAACCCATGGTGCCAAGGCCGCCAGAGGTGAGCAGAGTGCGCGCTTTATTAAAGGTATAAAACTGCGCTGTCCACATTTGGTGTTGGCCCACTTCCGTGGCGATGATGGTCTCTTTGTCTTTAGTAAGCTTGTATAAAGCTTCCACAACGGCTTGTGGTTTGATGGCCGTGCCTTCTTCTGCATAGCCAAGGGGGCGCTGCGTGCCCCAGCTTTGTAATTGCTCAACCCATGGTGCGTGCACGCCTGCCCAGTCTTTTTCTTCAAGACGTGTTTGGGCAATTTCAAGCATGCCTTCCATGGCTTTGCGGCAATCGCCCACCACAGGCACGTCTACTTTCACATTTTTACGAATGGATGTGGGGTCAATGTCAATATGTACAATACGAGCATTGGGGGCAAAGGCAGAAATACGGCCAGTAACGCGGTCGTCAAAGCGTGCGCCAACACATACCAAGGCGTCACAATGGTTAACAGCCATGTTGGCAGCGTAGCAGCCATGCATGCCTACCATTCCACACCATAAGGGGTTATCCCCAGGAAAGCCACCAAGACCCATAAGGGTACCAGCCACAGGAATATGTAATGTTTCAGCTACACCGCGTACGGCTTCAGCAGCATCAGCATTAATAACGCCGCCACCAATAAGAATAAGGGGCTTTGTGGCTTTGGCTAAAATATCTACAGACTTGCGCAATTGGTTAAGATTGGGCCTGTAAGTTGGGTTGTAGGAACGCATTTGAATATTTTCAGGCCAAACAAATTCTGTGGTGGCTTGAATGATATCTTTAGGAACGTCCACAAGCACAGGGCCGGGGCGTCCTGAACGTGCTAAATAAAAAGCTTGGCGTAAAACTTTTGCCAATTGCGTAACATCTTTTACCAAGTAGTTATGCTTGGTACAGGGGCGTGTAATACCTACAATGTCTACTTCTTGAAAGGCGTCATTGCCAATAAGAGGAGTAGGCACTTGCCCTGTAACAATAACAAGAGGAATAGAATCGCAATAGGCTGTGGCTATGCCAGTGACGGTATTGGTAGCTCCTGGGCCGGAGGTGACCAAGCAAGTACCCACCTTACCAGAGGCACGGGCATAGCCATCGGCTGCATGCACAGCGGCTTGTTCGTGACGGACAAGGACGTGCTTTATATCCGGATGGCGTGGTATTTCATCATAAACATCAATAACGCAGCCACCAGGGTAGCCAAAGAAGGTGTCTACACCTTCTCGCTTGAATGTCTCGAGCAAAATCTGTGCACCAGTCATTTTCATTTTTTATTTCTCCTGCGTATATTTATCAAGCAAGGCAATAAGGCGTGTTTTTCCTTCAAGTTTTTGCTTTTTCAATTGCTTTAATGTTTGCTCTTCTGTGGGGGTGCGAAAGCCCTTTCCTTCAAGCTTGTTCACTTGCTTGGAGTATAAGAGATGGTCGTCCCACGCGTCTTTAAGCTCAGGGTCAGTTTCTGAATACTTTTCTAACAATTCTTTTTCTTGTAGATCCATCTGAATGCTCCTCGTTTAGAAGTTTGCAAAGTAATCACATATACAAGCTGTAATACAGCTTAATAGCAACAGAAAACATTAAACTTGTACGCTTTTCAAAGTATTAAACCAAGGTGTTTGCGTACTGTATTAAAGAACGTATCACAATTCTATCTAGCAGTTCAATACATAGCAATACAATAATTGGAGAGAAATCTATGCCACTTGTATACGTAAAAGGCAATACTTTTCGTATACGATAATACACAGGCTCTGTGAGCGTGCGTAAAGTGCGCACAATGGGGTTGTAAGGATCTGGGCGCACCCATGTGAGCAGGGCAGAGATAACTACCACCCAAAAATACACTTGTAAAAGGCCGCCCAAAACAAGGGCTATTCCACTTAAGGTGTTTGATAATATAATCATTTTTTTATTCCTTTATATGTTTTTCCTAGGGCGCCATGCGCGTTTCTAGTACTTTTTGTAATGCTTTAAAATTACTAATGTTGAGCGCGGCGTCAAGTTTTTCGTTGCCATACGCCACAAAGGCTACTTCTGCGCCGCTTGCTGCCTGTTGATCCGTTAGGCTGTCGCCTATAAAAATGACATTTTCCTTGGGTAAATCCCACGTGGAAAGTATTTTAAAAACACCTTCAGGGTGCGGCTTTGGCGCCACGTCAGAAGCAGTTATAACAGGCGCAAAGTCGCGCAAAAAGGGAAATTTATTTATAACAAGCCTCATACCATTGGATCTATTGGTGTGCACAGCGCAGCGTATGTTTTTTTGTAACAGCCATTTTGCAAAGTCGTAAAAATGCGCTTCTAACTCCACTAAGGGCATGATGTCACGCTCATACACCACTTTGGTGGCACATATTTCTTTAAGCTTGGGTAACATGTGCTCAGGTAAAATATGCGCAAACGCTTGCTGTACGGTGGACATATGTACATAACTTTCTTGTGCAGGTGTCATGGGGGCAAGACCGCAAGCTTCTAAAATTTTATTGTAGTATAAAAGATTCCCATCTCGAGAGTTAATCATTACCCCGTCGCAGTCAAAAATAATACCTTGAATATGGGTGGGTAATTCTGCAATTACTGGCATGTGTATTCCTTAAATAAAATACATTGTACTGTTTTCTCAAAACACATGCTTGTGGACTCACTGGTCTTTTTATCAAGCAATTGGCCTAGGCTTAGAGTGCATTGGCAAAATTGTGCAGCTGTAAGGATGGAGAGCTTAGTGCGTGTAGCGTCATCCAAGGGGCTGGTGGAGAAATTTTCCATGATATGTTCTGCCATATCTTTGTTATTAATGATGGCAAGGCTGTGTTTAGGCAGAAAGTATGCCATATTCTCCATGACAAGGCGCCACGGGGGCAGAGCAAAATCGCTAGCGGAGAGCATATTTTGTATAAGTTCAAGGCCTGCTAAGGCATCGTCTTTTTCAACGCCAAGAGCTGAAGTGAGGTTAGCTGCACCAAGGGCGTAGTTTTCTGTAAGACGTTGCACTTCCAAAAGGTGTTCTTCTAAAAGCCATGTCCACAATAAAAACTTTTGCGCTGCGCGTAATTCGTGCAAGCTTACGGTGGCTTTGGCTGTAGGTGTTTTGCCGGTGGCTATGAAGTCTTCAAGGGCCTCTTGTTCGTTAATATCTTGCAGTTCTGAGCGCAGGGGCTTTTGGTTTATAAAGGCTTGTAAAGGCACGCCAGAAAGGGCCGTTTCGCCCATGCTTTGGATATCCTTAAGGCACACTTCTGCTTCTTTAGGAGAAAAAGGGTAGGCCTCAGGAGCCCATGTGTTTTCTGCTGGGTTGGGAAGACCGGGCCAAAAAGCTTGTGCTTTGGGGAAGTCTTGAGAACAAAATTTACCCATGTCTGTGTGAAGTAAGGGCAAATAAAGCAAAGGGGGCTGCATTGGCATGGTATCTCCTTAAAAAACTTGTTGCACAGATAAAGCATAAAAGTGAGCCTAAGCATGCAACCTCTACAAACACTATAAACGTACTTTGCCATGGACGCAATGCTTTGCGAGCACCACTTTCAGCTTAGACGACATTTTTTCCTTGTGTTTTATGGGTAAAAGCTCCTTGACCTCAGGTCAAGGCCTGCGTATAGGTTAACAAACGCTTGATAAAACATTTGGGAGGAAGTATGTTTGGCTTCGGAACTCAAGAGATTTTAATTATATTGGTCATAGCCTTAGTTGTATTTGGGGCACCTAAGCTACCTGAAATTGGCAATGGACTTGGAAAAGCCATCCGTAATTTCAAACGTGCTTCCACAGAGCCTGACGAAGTGGACATTACTCCTCAGAAGGACAAAGTATCCACGGATGATAAACCCAAGGCATAGTAACGCATTTAGACAGGAGAATGACACATGGTAGTTGAACAAATATCAATTTTTCTGGAAAATAAGGCTGGTCGACTTGCTGAGGTAACACGCGCACTGAGCGAGGCGGGTATTAGTATTCGGGCTTTATCTTTAGCGGATACGTCAGACTTTGGTATCTTACGCATTATTGTGGAAGACCATGAAAAAGCTAAAAATATTTTGAAAGAGAAGGGTTTTACCACGGGTCGTACCACTGTTGTGGCCATTGAGGTGGAAGATAAGCCCGGTGGTCTTAATAATATTTTAGAAATTTTGGCTGAAAATACGATTAACGTGGAATATATGTATAATTTTGTACAAAAAGATACAAGTAATGCCACCATGATTTTCCGCTTTGATAAAGCTGAAAAGGCTGTGGAAGCGCTAACAGCTAATAATATTGCCATTATATCAGCAGATAGATTGTGCAAAGATTAGAGTGTTACCTAGACTCATTTGAACCTGCCAAGGTGACCTTGGCAGGTTTTTTATTACACTATTTTTAGAACAAAGGTTTTCGTGTGCCAAGTACAGCTTCCGTAAAAGCCTATCGTGTGCGCCGTTGCATACCCTTGCAAGGCGAAGGTGCAGCCAGAGGCAAGGCCTTGTGGGCCCCTGTGCAAAGTATTGATGATGCCTTGCTCTTGGTACAGGAAGGGCGCATTATTCATCTTGGGAAATA
This sequence comes from uncultured Desulfovibrionaceae bacterium, assembly GCA_964371505.1. Classification (GTDB taxonomy): domain Bacteria; phylum Desulfobacterota; class Desulfovibrionia; order Desulfovibrionales; family Desulfovibrionaceae; genus CAYJAD01. The sequence goes on along the minus strand of CAYJNG010000043.1, from coordinate 11,102 downwards.
CAGTACTAAAGCTTTGCCGGCGGGTATATGCGCCGCACAAGTGCAGGACCTTGGCGCAAATACTATGCTGCCTGCAGCCATAAACGCCCATACGCATGTGCAACTTTCGCACTTGGCGGGCCGCACGCTTTGGGGGCAGGGCTTTGTACCTTGGCTTGCAAGTCTTATCCCGCAATTGGCTTTACCCTTCGATGTGCCCTGCATAGAGAAAGCTGTGCAAGAGATGCGACAGGCCGGTACAGCCTACTTTGCTGACTTTACCAGTGGCGGCATGCACCTTGTGGCGCAAGCGGCGGACAAGGCGCAATTATCCGGTTTGCTTTTGGCAGAGTGGTTTGGCTTCACAGAAGGTTTATCCCCTGCGCCAGCCCATGCTCAGGACAGTGTACAAAGAGATGTTTACGCCATGCTGCCGTCAAGAGCGCAAAGGGTGTATGCAGACGTGCCGGCTTTTTGGCAACAGTCTATGTCGCAATCCCTAGTGCCTTGTGGGCATGCATTATACTCCACAGCAGCGTTCACCTTGCAATGTTTGCAAGCATGGTGTCAAAGCCACGCACGTCCATTTGTTTTGCATTTGGCTGAATTTGCAGAAGAAGTGGAAATGCTATGCCATGGAAAGGGGGCGCTTGTGGATTTGTATACGCCCGTTGTGCTGCCACAAGATTGGAAAGCACCAGGTTGTCATCCTGTGGAATATGCTTCGCGTTTGGGTATTTTGCGTGAAAATACGCTGGCGGTGCATTGCGTGCACTGTGAGGCGCAGCATGTTCGCTTGCTGGAAGAGGCGCAAGCGCATGTGTGTCTATGCCCACGATCCAATGCGCACTTGGCTGTGGGGACGGCGCCCTATAACATGTTGCTGAATTCCCATGTAAATATTTGCCTTGGTACAGATGGACTTACTTCCAATACAGATCTTAATGTGTGGCGTGAGGCGTTATTTTTACAATCACGGATAGATGTTCCTTTTGTCGCATTATTACGTATGCTTACTGTGAATGGCGCGGCGGCTCTAGGGGTGGGGGTGCACGCTGGCGGCTTGCATGGTACTTTGGCTGTTGGGGCGCAAGCCCAATGGGTGTTACAAGAAAATATTTTCTTGTAAAAAATAGAGGCTTTTGCTCTTGCCTATACGGCGAAGTATGTGTAATATTCTCCCAATGAGCTTGTAGTTTTTTTGTAAAATAGCAAGCTGTGTTAATGTAATAATTTGGTATTGATATAGTTTTCATGTTTCATCACATGGGAGGAAGAAATGGCACCAGAGATTTTAAATTGGGAAGATGGCGTGGCACGTGTTGTTAATAACCGTGGATTATATGCAAAGCTGCTTGGACGTTTTGCAGATAGTCTTGCTGACGCTCCTGATAAAATTGCCGAAGCTGTGGCTGCTGGTAATTTAGAAGATGCGCAAATGCAAGCGCATACCGTAAAAGGCACTGCAGCTAACCTTGGCGCTGAAGTTCTTGCTGAAGCAGGTAAGGTGCTAGAAACTGCCCTTAAAGACGGTCATGGTATTGAACCTGCCATCGAAGAGTTACGCAAGGTTTTAGTGGAAACTATCACCGTTATGCGTGCTTTTGAAGCCTAGTTTTCTTTAGGTTCAAGGATTTATGCAGTGCTGCCAAAATATGGCAAGCGCTCATTGAAAAGCCCCATCATTTTTGACAGGGGCTTTTTTGCTTTTGTTAGCTCAGTAAAGTTAATCTTTTGGACTAGCTCTTATTTTAGAATGTGTTTGGTAACAATCTAAAATAATATTGTTTTTTTTAAATGCAGCTCTGCTGCTAGGCAGATGGATAGTATTTAATGCGTATTTTTTCTGTAAACCCCATAATTCTACTAGATTTTTTTTGAGTGTCAGTGTATTGACACATAGAGGTGATAGTATTTTATCGCTTTAAAGAGCTACACGTACTTTTTGTACGCTGTACATGCTCTGTTCCTTTGTGTGCACTTTGCTTTGTGCGGTAGTTTTTTTGAATAATGCATTATGTGAACTTTTTGCAGATACATAAAGTCACCATGGGAGAATGCATGAATTGGCAAGAAAGTGGTATTATAGGGCAAAGTGGCTCTTTAGCAGAAGTCTTTCGTGTGCTTATGAAAGTGGCTCCTACAGACAGTACCGTTTTGGTAACTGGGGAGTCGGGCACAGGGAAGGAGCTTCTTGTGCGCGCTCTGCACAGTCATAGCGAGCGTGCCGATAAGCCTTTTGTACCCATAAACTGCGGTGCCATTCCCAAAGAGCTTTTAGAGTCCGAACTGTTTGGTCATGAAAAAGGGGCCTTTACCCACGCCATACGCACTCGCCCCGGTCGTTTTGAAATGGCCGATGGAGGCACTATTTTTCTTGATGAAATTGGTGAGATGGACTTGAGCTTACAAGTTAAAATTTTACGTGTTCTTCAAGAAAGAGAAATTGAAAGAGTAGGGGGGACGGGCGCTAAAAAGGTGGATGTGCGTATTGTTGCCGCCACCAACCGTAACCTTGAAGCAGAAGTGGAAGCTGGGCGCTTTAGGGAAGATTTGTATTATAGACTCAATGTTATTCCTTTACACTTGCCCCCACTACGCGAAAGAGCAGGTGACGTACTTTTGCTTGTGCGCCACTTTTTACAGCGCTTTTGCGAAAAGAAAAAACGCCCGCTTTTAGAGCTTGCCCCCATGACTGCACGCGTGTTTATGGCTTACCCTTGGCCGGGTAATGTGCGTGAACTTGAAAACTTTATGGAGCGCTTAAGTATATTAGCCGATGGGCCTCAGATTGAAATTGAAGATTTACCGCAAAAAATTTTAGATGCTGTGGGGCCTTTAGAGGAACTACCTGAGGATATACATAGCTTGGAAGATTTTTTATTTTCCGATGCGGAGCTTGATGGCACACATGGGGTTCCCTTTATGCCGCCTGCACAGGGTATGGGCCTTAGTGCTGAACAGGCAACAGGACAAATGCTAGGGCAAATGCTAGGGCAAGGTGTAGAGCAGGGCTTTGTATGGCCCACCTTGGCAGAGCTTGAAAAAAGAAATATGAGCCTTAAGGAATTTTTAGAAGCCATTGAGGATAGGTTGCTTGATGAGGCCATGGAAAAGTCTGACGGTGTAAAAAATCAGGCGGCAGAACTTTTGGGCGTTAAGCGCACCACACTTATTGAAAAGCTTAAGAAAAAAGGACTTTAATTTTTCAAAAAAATGGCTTTTTTTTGGAATAATTTTTGCAAATACCAAGTACCATGCAATACAGCTTATTGACCGATAAACGGCCCCTTCTTACGACCCTTAGAGCGTCGTTTCTTGCGGCATCATTGCTTTGGATGCCGTGTTCTGCGCTGGCAGATACAGCGCTTTGGCAATGGGAAAAAGAGGGCGGACGAGAGCGTATTGTTATCACTTTTAGCCCCACCAATGCTACTCCAACGGATACTGCTAAGAATACAGAAATTTCTGCCGCAGCGGTGCAGCGAACTGCCCTAAATAAGCTTTTTATTCCCACCAATACTTCTGCAAAAGATGTGGAGCTGCAAGGAGCGCCCCCCGAGGTACAAAGCCTTGTGGGTAATGTAATGCACTCCGACGCTGGCCTTGAGCTTGCGCTTACTAATTCTGCTTTTGCTTATGTGGCAACGCAGCCTAGCCCCCAGCAAATTGTTATTGAGGTTTTTGCAGATCCCCTTGGCGCTCGATGGAAAGCCGATGGCACTTTAGCCCCTGCAGGAACCAA
>CAYJNG010000043.1:0-7278 GCA_964371505.1 uncultured Desulfovibrionaceae bacterium | reverse complement strand
GAAGTTAAACTGGCAGAGCCCAGTGAGGAAAAAGCTCCCGCTGCTGCCGCTGCTACACCTACTACATCTACTACACCAGAGGCTACTTCTTCACAGGCTCCTGCTCCTGCGGCAGTAACGGCAGAAAAAGAAAAAGAGCTTAAGGCAACGGAAAAAGTACAAGGCGCTGAAGAAGGGCAACAGCCTCGGCCGGCTCAACAGACGCAACAACCTCAGCAGGCTCAAGAGCAAGCGTCAGCAAAAAATGCTTCTGAAGCTGTTTCAGAACAAAGCACTGCTTCTACACTTTCCTTCACCTCAGAGGCCCAAGCTGCCAATGCCGTTGTTAAACCCGTGGCAGAAAAAGAAAGTGCAAGCCCCGCGGGGGAACAAAGTGCTCAGCCCGCTGACAAGCCCGCTACTCCTAAAGAAGACGAAGGCAGTGCCCCCCTTGCCTCTCCTGCAACGGGAGAAAATGCTGCTCAGGTAAGTGCAGCAGAGCAAGGTCAAGACAATGCCTCAGGTACTCCATCCGAAAAAACTTCAGAGAAGGTTGCCGAAGGGCCGCATTCACGTGCTATCATCATTAGCCCTCAGCAAGTGCAAGCTCCTGTGAATAAGTCCGGCCCAGAATATTGGCCAGAAGAGTCTGGCATAAGTACAAGCCTATCCGACGGTGCCAGCGGCAATGAAAATGGTCAAGCAGCGCAAGGTGCTGCCACCACTGCAGAAAGTGCTACAGAGCCCACAGCAGCGAATACACAAGCGCAAAAGGGCATGGATGTGGTGCAAGACGTAGACCCTGCTCAAAAGCCGGCTCCTGCTCAGACAGAAGAAGAGCCCGTGGAGCCGCGTCCGGTTATCTATCAAGATGAGGAAGGCAACGAAGTGCCCAAGCCGCCTGTGCTTGAAGAAGTATATGCCGAAGTTATGAAGCTGAATGACGAAGCAAAATATAAGGAATTGCTTCCTTTAGTGGAGACTTTGCTCAATATGCCTGCCTTAACCGCGGCGCAACGCGAACAAATTTTATACTTACGCAGCGATGCTGTAGACGCCATTTATGTGGGAAAGCCTGAGGAAGGCTATGAAGATATTATTCGCTCCACCAATGAGGCCATGAATGCTAATTTGCGTTCTTCGCGTGTGCCGGATGCGTTAAACCGTCTGGGCATGGCCAATTTAAATGTGGGCAATATTGCTGAGGCAGAAGGGTATTTTAAAGCCTTAAAGCGTCGTTTCCCGTATGATCCGCATGTGCCCGTCTCCTTTCATCTTTTGGGAAAAGCAAAAATTGCCGAAAAGAAATATGCCGAAGCAGAGAAGATTTTTCGTGATATTTTACAAGAATATCCAGACTCCACTGCTGTAAAAGATGCTACTATCTCCTTGGTGCAAGCCTTAGTGGGGCTGAAGCGCTATGAAGAAGCCCTTGTTTATGCGGACTTTGCCGATAAACGCTGGGCTCGATATTATATAGAAGCGCCAGAATACCTTATGACTTTGGCTGATATTGATTATAATCTTGGCAATAAAGATGGGGCCTTACAAAAATATTGGCTGTTGTATAACCTTACCCCCACCGCTGAAACTAGCCCCGATGTGCTAGCTCTTATTGGGGATTTGTACTTTGAGCTGGAGCAACCAGCACCGGCTACGGAAGTTTTTTCTGATATTGTAAAAAATTATCCTGATAGCAATGCTGCTGCCTTGGCAGTGCTGCGCCTTGCAGAAAAAGGTATACATGATAGCCCCTTGACCATGGCAGAAATGTTTGCTGTGTTTGAAAATCCCGGCTCTCTTTTGCCACAGGTGGTGTATCAAGACCTTGTAAAAGAAAGACCAAGCGACCCTCGCTCCATAACAGCCCTGCTCAAATATGCACTATGGCAGCTTTGGGATAAAGAATATGTGGAAGCCATGGGAACAGCTGCAGACTTTATTGACTTGCACCCAGAAAATGCCGATGTGGAATTGGCACGCGATGTTATCATGCGCGGCTTCATGGCCGATTTGAAAAATTCCCTGTTAGAAAAGAATTATGGGCGCATTTTGACCTTATGGAATGGCTTCCCCTTGGTGCGTGAGCGTTACGGCGAAATGGACCCTGATTTACGCAATGCTTTAGCTCGCGGCTATTTGGAGCGCGGCGAAGATGAAAAAACCATGGAGCTTTTTGCAGAGTTTTTAAAAACGCCAAAGCACCCTCAATATAGTGACCCCACCTTTGCTTTGTACTTTAATAAATATATGCAAGAGGGTAACTGGAACGCCATGTTGGATCTTGGGGAATTGGTAAAAGATTGGGAAATGACCGATGCCATGCGTGGGCAGTTGGATTATGCCATGGCTCTTTCAGCAGAAAATCTGGGCTTGCGTGAGCGCTCTTTAGGATTGTGGACGGAATTATCGCAGAATATGGATATTCCCAAATATCAGCGCGCTTATGCTACCTATTTCTTAGGTAAAGATGCTGAAGAGCGTAAAGATATTAAAGAGGCTTATAATTATAATTTAAAGACCTTAGAGCTCTTTGATGCGCTTAAACAAGAGCGCTCCAATCAAGCTTCTGATGAGCGCAGAAAAGAAGCCATTGGCTCGCTTATGAACATTACCGAGGTGGCCAATAGAATTCCGGAAGCTTTGGAATGGGTAGAGCAGTACAATCAATTTGTTGATGAAAAATCTCCCGAATATCCCGGCTTGCGCTTCCGTGAAGCCCGTTTGTACCGTAAACTTGGAAATACGGAAAAAGCAAGGCAACTCTTGGAAATTATTGTAAATAATTATGCAGACTCACCTTTTGCCGCAGCCGCTGCCACGGAATTGGCCACCTTTGAAGTTTCGCGAGATCTGCAAAATTTTCTCCCTGGTAATTAATCTATTAGAGTTTTTATGTGAGAAAAAGACTGCACTTACACAAGCTTAACGTGGTAGGTGCAGTCTTTTTTTACTATTCTATGGCCATTGTGCTTATGTAAGGCATTGCGTATACTTTGCTATACTATGAGGTGGTAGGTATGGAAAAAATTAAAAAAGAATATCCTTGTGCCTTATTACTCACTATGGATTTACTGGGCGGTAAATGGAAAATGCGTATTTTATGGCATGTTTTGCATGGTGATAACCGTTTTTCTTTATTGCAAAAAGCTATTCCAGATATCACGCATAAAATGCTTATTACGCAATTAAAAGAGCTGGAAAAAAGCGGTATTTTATTACGGCATGATTTTCAGACTTTGCCGCTACGTGTGGAATATGCCCTTTCTGAGCAATATAGCATGCTTATTCCTATAGTAAATAGTTTTTGTGACTTTGCAAAAGACTATGCGCAGCAAAATAATATCCATCTTCTAGATTAAAAGTTCTAAAAAATAAGATAGGTACAAAAAAGTACCTTATTGCAAAATCCTTTGGGGAGTATATCTTTCTCTCACATCACATAAGGAGGATTAAGCAATGACTTATCCAAGAGCGTTTTCACATATCGGACTTTCCGTACCCAATTTAGAAGAAGCAGTAAAATTTTACCAAGAAGTTATGGGGTGGTATGTTGTTATGAACCCATCCTTGGTAAAGCAAGAAAAAGAATCTGCCATTGGCATTATGTGCCATGATGTTTTTGGCGATGACCATGGCGACTTTAAAATTGCCCATATGGTGACCTCTAATAATATTGGTATAGAATTGTTTGAATTTGAAAAAAATACCAAGCAAAGAGAAGATTTTACATTTATTAAAACAGGTCTTTTTCACTTTTCTGTGCAAGATCCGGACATCGAGGGCTTGGTGGCAAAAATTGTTGCCCATGGTGGTAAACAGCGTATGCCTATCCGTGAATACTATCCAAATGATAAACCCTATCGCATGTGCTATGTGGAAGATCCTTTTGGCATCGTCTTTGAGGTGTACAGCCACAGCTATGAAGTAACCTATTCTAAGGGCGCGTATTAACATATTTTTGCGCTGTATCTATAGTTTTTAGATACAGCGCAAAAATGCGTGCACCATTGAAAAGTATTTATAATAATAAGGGAATAATATGAAAGTTTTTGAAAAAAATACATTAAAGGGTGTGGAGTTAAAAAACAGGTTCTTCCGTGCCGCCACGTGGGAAGCCTTGGCCACAGAAGAAGGCCATATGACAGAGGAGCTTTTTGCTCTACATGAAGAATTAGCCAAAGGGGGCGTGGGGGCCATTCTTACAGGGTATGCTTTTGTGACCAAGGGTGAACAGCCAAACCCCGGAATGATAGGCATTTATGACGATAGCTTTATTGAAATGTACACCCCCCTTACGCAAATGTGCGCGCGTTACGACACGAAAATATTTTTACAAGTGGCCTATGGCGGCTCCATGTCCTATCTTGATCCACCTTCTAAGAATATTTGGGCGCCTTCAGCCATTAAAAATGAAGCCACAGGCATTATGCCGCAAGCCATGACACAAGAAGATATTGCTTTTCTTAAGCAAGCTTTTGTGCAGGCGGCTGTGAGAGCGCAAAAAGCCGGTTTTGACGGTGTACAAATTCATTCTGCGCACGGGTATTTGCTCAGTCAATTTCTTTCACCTGACTATAACACGCGTACTGATATGTATGGTGGCAGTATTGAAAATAGAGTGCGCTTTTTGCGTGAAATTATTGAAGATGTAAAAGCTTCTGTTTCGGAAGATTTTGTTGTTTTTACCAAAATAAATTCAGAAGATTTTACAGCGCAAGGGCTCACGCAGGAAGACAGTTTACAAGCTATTAAAATCTTGGAAAAAGTAGGTTTAGACGCTGTGGAAGTGAGTGGAGGCAATTCATCTTCTTTACACGTGTTGCAAGGCAACCTTGCTTGTGGCAGAAAGAAAATAACATCGGCTAACCAATCTTATTTTTCTGCCTTTGCCAAAAAACTTGTTCAGGAAGTAAACATTCCCGTTATTCTTACGGGAGGAAATATTGACTGTCTTCATTTAGAAGCATTGCATAATGATTTTGGCATAGACTATTTTGGTATAAGTCGTCCCCTTATTGCCGAACCGCAACTTATACAAGCTTGGGAGCAAGACCCCACAAAAAAACCAAAATGTGTTGCCTGCGGTAAGTGTTTTACTAAAAAAGGGAAATACTGTATTTTGCCATAAACGCGCCTTATGGGCCTATTTTACTATTACCAAGGGTAGGGATGTGTATATGCTTGAATCCATACAAGAAAATTTAGGAAAGCGTGCTTCAGATGTGGTGCGTTTACAAACTGCACTGACGGCTTTGCCGGCCCTTGGGCCAGAAAATGATGGCATAGGGGAAGAACATAAAGCGGCGTATATTGTTAATGAGCTTAAACGTAGAGGCATAAAGGATATACGCCAATATAATGCGCCAGATTCTCGCGTGCCGTGTGGATATCGCCCTAATATTGTGACACGTATAGAAGGTAAGAGCCCGCGTACCTTATGGATTTTAGGGCATATGGATGTGGTGCCTCCCGGAGATGCTTCGCTATGGAAGGGCAACCCTTGGGTTGTGCGCGTGGAGGAGGATGTGCTCATAGGGCGCGGCGTGGAGGATAATCAGCAAGCCATTGTGTCAGGGCTTTTATTGCTTGAGGAAGTGCAAAAGGCGCAAGAGTTGCCGGAGTTGTCTTTAGGCTGTGTTTTTGTGGCCGATGAAGAAACACAAAATACCTATGGTATAGAGTGGCTTATGCGCGAGCATGGCAATATATTTAACGAAGGGGATATGTTTGTCGTGCCAGATTTTGGTAATGCTGCAGGCTCCTTGGTGGAAATTGCCGAAAAGCACGTACTATGGTTGCGCATCACCACAGAAGGTAAGCAGTGTCATGGCTCTACCCCGCATCGCGGGCACAATGCCATGTTGGCAGGCTCTGCTGTGGTTGTGGCCTTGCAAACATTATATGCGTATTTTCCGGAGCAAGATGCTCTTTTTGATCCCCCCATGTCTACTTTTACGCCCACCAAGCGAGAGGCCAATGTTCCCAATGTGAATACCGTGCCGGCGCGTGATGTTTTTTATATGGACTGTAGGCTGCTTCCTTCATATTCCATGGCTGACGTGCTCGCCAAGGTGCAAGAAGTGTGTGCCGGTATGGAAAAGCAATATCAGGTGCGTATTACTGTAGAGGTGGAAAGCTCGCAAGAGGCTGCGGCGCCCACCCCTGCAGATAGTCCTGTGGTGGCTAAGCTCTTACAGGCCTTACAAGAGCGCGGTATTGAAGCAAAACTAGCCGGCATAGGTGGTGGCACTGTGGCTAAAGAATTACGCCATAAGGGCTTCCATGCAGCGGTATGGAGCCGTATTTTGTCTAACTGTCACGAGCCAGAAGAAAAAGCGCTTATTTCCAATGCTATTTTTGATGCGCAAATCTTTGCGCAAATGATTTATGGTAAAGAATTTTTAGGGGAGTAATTTTTCTCTTTCATGCACCTTGCATTTAAACGTTTTACGGCGGCACTCAGATTTTTTACTGTGGCTTTTTGTCTTGTAAGAGCTTTGACTTTGCCTGTGGACTGAGATACTTTCTTAAAAGGAATTATTCCTAATTTATAGTAAATCTCTTTAAAATATTGTATTTATAAATACAATAAGCCACTTGCGGAGGCTTTATGGCTACTATTACCGAAACGCTTTTTGAGGCATGGAACTTTCGTCATGCCTGTAAAACTTTTGACGCCTCTTTTAAAATAAGTGATGAAGACTTTCATACCATTTTAGAAGCAGGGCGTCTTTCTCCTTCTTCTTTTGGTTTTGAACCTTGGCAGTTTCTTGTATTGCAAAATATGGAGTTGCGTAAGGAGTTGATGCCCCTATGTTGGGGGGCGCAAGGGCAATTGCCCACGGCAAGTCATTTTATCATTATGATTGCACGTAAAGGTTGTGCCATGGCGCCGCGTTGTGACTATATCAAAAATACCATCATGCGTGATACCCAACACTTGCCAGAAGAAGCCGCAGAGCTGCGTATGAATGCCTTTGGGCCTTTCATTGAAAATGACTTAGGCTATGCAGGTAACGAACGCGCGAAATTTGAATGGGCCGCGCGTCAGTGTTATATTGCTTTAGGAAATATGCTTACCACAGCAGCCTTGCTGGGCCATGATTCTTGCCCCATTGAAGGTTTTAATAAAGAAAAAGTGGAAAGCTTGCTTGCAGATAAAGGTCTCTTAGATCGTGAAGTGTACGGTGTAGCTGTTATGGCAGCCTTTGGTAAGCGTGAGCATGAGCCACGGCCGAAGACGCGTCGCAGTATGGAGCAAGTGGTACAATGGGTTAAGTAGGGGACGGCGCATGA
>CAYJNG010000042.1:0-17413 GCA_964371505.1 uncultured Desulfovibrionaceae bacterium | reverse complement strand
GAAAGGTAACCACGGTCAAAACGCATACCTTCAACCACGTCCATGGTGGTTTCAAGGCCTTTGGCTTCTTCCACAGTGATAACGCCTTCTTTACCTACTCTATCCATAGCTTCAGCAATGATGGTACCGATGGTAGCATCAGAGTTAGCAGAAATGGTACCTACTTGAGCGATTTCTTTTTGATCGCGTGTAGGCTTAGCAAGGTTAGCAAGTTCAGCCACAAGAGCCTCTACGCCCTTGTCGATACCGCGCTTAATGGCCATGGGGTTACGACCGGCAGCCACAAGCTTTACACCTTCGCGGTAAATGGCTTGTGCAAGCACGGTAGCAGTGGTTGTACCGTCACCGGCTACGTCGGAAGTTTTAGAAGCAACTTCCTTAACCATTTGAGCACCCATGTTTTCAAACTTGTCTTCAAGTTCGATTTCTTTTGCTACGGTTACACCGTCTTTGGTGATAACAGGAGCGCCGAAGCTCTTTTCGATAACTACGTTACGACCTTTAGGGCCAAGAGTTACCTTAACAGCGTTAGCAAGCTTATCTACACCGCGGGAAAGTTTTTCGCGGGCTTTAACATCAAATAAAATTTCTTTAGCAGACATGTTTTCTATTCTCCTCGTGAATCTATATCTAAAAATTAGGCAATAACGGCGAGGATATCATCTTCGCGCATTACTAAATATTCAGTGCCATCAATTTTAACTTCAGTGCCAGCATATTTGTTGAAAAGAACTGCGTCACCAACTTTAACTTCCATGGCTATACGCTTGCCGTCTTCAGCAACTTTACCGGGGCCTGCAGCAACGATTTCGCCCTTAGAAGGCTTTTCTTTGGCTGTATCAGGGATATAGAGACCACCAGCGGTCTTTTCTTCACTTTCAAGACGCTTTACAAGCACGCGATCGTTAAGGGGCTTCAGTGTCATAATTTCCTTTCCTCACAAAAAATGAATTTGGCAGTACATAGGCATCAAATGTCCACATACTGCGTAGTGTTTTGGTGTGTGCCCACATAAAGCGGGCGAACGAGTAGTAGTATAATCCTCATTACAAAATTGAAAAGGGGGTAAAGCAAAAAAAATCACTCTTTTTCAAAAGTAATTTTTTTTTAGCTATTATTTTAGATGGTTTTACTCTTTTTAAGAGCAATTTTTTTTTACCCCTCCCGTCGTAGGCTAGGTAAAAAATTACACAAACAAAGTCAACACCTTGCAATAGTATATTACGAATTTACATTTATTTTCAGTATGTTATCAATAAAAAAACATTTAAAAACATAAAGTAAAGACCTTTGTTGAGTAATTATAAAACTATTTTTATACTCAATAGAACTTTGCATTACTGCATTATATTTTACCTTAGAAGTGTTAATAAGAAATAATACATTATCAAACATAATATTGTGTTGACTAATTATATATAACAGCTTACATTTTATAAATTGAAAAAAGGAGTCACTATGATTGATAAAACAGAACTTTTGCGTATGATCATGGAAAACAACCAAGGCCAATCACCTGCTTTTATTCTTGAGCAATACAATACTTTCTTAAAAGGACTTACCTCCATTCATGGAGATAGCTTTGCACCTGCAGGTAGCGTGTGTGCCGAAAGTCAAGAATGCGTTCAAGAAGAAAAAGCCACAGAAAAACCTGCAAAAACTTCCATTACCTGCGGTTATACCAAACGCAAACTTATGGTAAAACCAGAAGATGCCATCACTCGTGACAAGATTACTTGCTGTATTTGCGGCAAAGAAGGACAAGCATTAACAGAGCGCCACCTTTCCACACATAATGGTCTTACTCGTGAAGGCTATTTAAAACTTTGTGGTTACCCTTCTACACAAGCTCTCATGTCTGAAAAACATTTTGCACGTATGAAATCTAATGTAATGAAAGCGCAAGAAGCTCGCAAAGCTAAAAAAAGAAAAGCCGAACAATAAACCAACCACCTTAAAGAAAAACTTTAACTATTTTCATAAAACACGCTACATATAACGTACCGTCTTGAACTTGTTCAAAGCCTTTTATTTATAATCATAAAAAAGCTCCTCACCAAATGGTAAGGAGCTTTTTTACATTGTACGGCTCAATGAAAAGACAAATAGTATTATAATGTAGCAACGCATAGCGCAACTATGCATAGATTTTTCACTATGCTACGCAGCACCATTACCCAAAATAGCACGCTACGCTTTACACAGGCTTAAAACTTTTTCGCCACGCTTGCTGCTTCCATAAGTCTATTTTGTATATAGTCGCGCATGCTAGTATCATCCTCTTCCAAGTTAAGGCACAAGGCATGCAAGCCCATTAAGCCATTGGGTACAAAATCCCCTAATTCTTCTCGGTCGTGTATCATATCAGCGTAAAAGCAAACTGAGAGCCAACGCTCTTCTGGGTCATCATCTACCACGTCAATAAGGGCAAAAAGAGGCCTTTCTTTTTGCATAGGATGTATAGCGCGTAAAGAATAGCTTACACTTGGACGCTCTTTAAATTCAAATTGAACGCCTTCACTTTTAAGCCATGTATAAAAACTTACAAAAGCTTCCTTGGCATTGAGAGGATCAACTTTCCATTCTTCCAGCCATGCTTCCACTTGGGCGTGCACTTGCTCTGCGCTCATACTACTCTCCTGTATTCGTTAAAAGTTAAGGGGAAAACCTTTTACAGTTTTCCCCTCTTATACACTTTAGCCAAGAATTGTACAAGGCCTTTTGTTATAAACCTTTACACTCTTTTAATTTCTAAAAGGAGACATGGCTCTAAGCCTTTCTACAACAGCCGGCATTTCTTTAATAACAAAGAGCACTTCTTCTTCCGTTGTATAGCGTGAAAGCGAAAAACGTATGGAACCATGCGCATAGGTAAAAGGAATACCCATGGCACGCAACACATGCGAAGGCTCAAGACTACCAGAGGTACACGCAGAACCAGAACTAGCACAAATTCCCAGCCTGTCTAACATAAGTAGAATAGCTTCGCCTTCAATATTTTTGAAAGCAATACTTGAAGTATTAGGCAATCGACTGGCTGTATCACCATTGACCACGCTATCAGGTATGGCATTGGTAAGGCCATTTTCTAGCATGTCGCGCAAGCGCACCAATTCTTTATTTTCGATGGCCATATGCTCTTTAGCCATTTGCGCAGCTTTACCAAGAGCAATAAAGTACGGTACATTCTCTGTACCCGCACGACGACCGCGCTCTTGGTGTCCCCCACGTAAGAAAGGACGATAACGCGTGCCTTTACGAATATATAATGCGCCAATACCCTTAGGTGCATGGAGTTTGTGACCAGAAAGCGCTAAATAATCTACTGGCAAGGTGTTCATATCCATGGCTACTTTGCCCACAGCTTGTACAGCATCTGTATGAAAAACAACGCCCTTTTCTTTTGCGATTTCTGCCATTTGCTGTATTGGGTACACATTGCCCACTTCATTATTGGCAAACATCACAGACACAATGGCTGTATCCTTACGTAAAGCTTCGGCGTAAGCATCCATATCAATGCGACCTTTAAAGTCCACAGGAAGATACGTCACCTCATAACCGTTATGCTCTAAGTGCTGTGCTAAATTCAACACAGCCGGATGCTCTACCCTTGTAGTTACAATATGTTTTTTTTGCGGCTGACTTTGCAAAGCAGACATAATGGCCGTATTGTCACTCTCGGAACCACAAGAGGTAAATAAAATTTCCTCAGGCTGCGCACCAATAAGCGCTGCCACATGCTCCCTTGCTTCTTTAACAGCGTTGCCCACTTGCCCGCCAAAGGTATGCATACTAGAAGGATTACCATAATACTCACCAAAATACGGCATCATGGCTTCTATAACCTCAGGGGCTACACGTGTGGTGGCATTATTATCAAGGTATATCGTTTTCATGGTATTCATTTTAGGCCTCTTCCACGGTAATGGAGCCATCCACATGCTCTTGCAATGTTTTCTCCACCAAGTTTTTAATGGTCACTTGGCTTGAACGACACTGGGCGCAACGACCGCGCAAAGTAACTATAACCTTAGTACCTTCCACATCCACAAGCTCTATATCACCGCCATCAAGCATAAGCTTGGGGCGAATTTCTTCATCAATGGTTTTTACAATAAGTTGCATACGCTGAATATTGCTCATACGTGGCGCAGCAGATATTTTAATTTCTTCAAGCTTGGGTTTGCCTAACTCTTCAGCAAGAATAATTTCAATTTGCTCAAGGCAATCCCCACAAGCGCCGCCTGCTTTTGTGTAATGCGTTACTTCTTCTGTGGTTTTTAAACCATTTTCGCGAATGGCTCGCTGAATTTGCGCATCCGTAATGCCAAAGCATTTGCAAATAAGTTTACCTTCTTCATGCGCATGTGGCACAGAAGGCTCACCGCGATAGTGACGAATGGCCGCCTCTAAAGCTTCTTGCCCCATAACAGAGCAGTGCATTTTTTCTTTAGGTAAACCACCAAGCTTTTCGGCAATATCTTTATTGGTAAGCGCAAGAGCTTCATCTACCGTAAGCCCCTTTACCATTTCTGTAAGTACAGAACTGGAAGCAATGGCAGATGCGCAACCAAAGGTTTGAAATGAAGCATCCACGATGCGATCATTTTCTATTTTTAAAAAAAGCTTTAAAGCATCACCACAAGCAAGGCTTCCCACCTCACCAATGGCATTGGCATCTTTAAGCTCACCCACATTTTGTGGATTAATAAAATGCTCTTGAACTTTATCTGTATATTCCCACATAATTATCCTCCATATATACCCATACTTGGGCATGCCACATAAGAAAACTTTACCATGACCGCCTTAAAAAAAGCGGTCAGGCAAAGCAAAAATGGCATATAATTCCCTACCCAAGGGAAATTTGCACAAGAGCTAAGTATCTTTTGTGCACCTTTCGCCGATTCCATACGTTACCATAAAATCGTGCAGCGTCATCCCTCTTAAATAGGTTCTCACATGTGTGTCTAAATCTTGCCAAAAGCAACGCGTGGTACACACATCATACCGTGTACAAGACTGCGCAGAACCACTAATGCAAGACACAGGCGAAATATCCCCTTCCAAGTGGGTGAAAATATCTTCTAAAGTAATCTCTTTTGGACTCTTGGCAAGGGTGTAACCCCCTGCTGCACCACGTACAGAGTCCATAATTCCCAAAGGCTTTAAAGAACGCACAATTTGTTCTAAATACCCTGCTGAAATACTCTCCTCGCGTGCGAGCTCTTTTAATTGGACCAACTGCCCTGCAGGGCACGTTGCCAAATGGATAAGAAAACGCAAACCATAGCGTGTACGTGTTGAAAACTTCATTTTTCCTCCAGCTAGCTCAAACCTAAAACCCTTTGCACTATATATCCATGAGCTCCTGAAGCATAAGGCATACGCAAAGTATTTATCATTGATTTAAATTTCTATTCTTTAATCACTAATCATTAGTGCGCCAAATATGAGCTCCCACCGCACGGAGCTTGCTTTCAATGTGCTCATACCCCCTATCCAGATGATAGATGCGTTGAATACGAGTTTTACCTTGTGCGGCAAGGCCAGCGAGGACAAAGGCCGCACTTGCGCGTAAGTCAGAGGCCATAACAGGCGCTCCCTTAAGCGTCTTCACTCCGCGAATAGTGGCAGTGCGTCCTGAAATAGTGATATCAGCTCCCATGCGCACCAGTTCAGGTACATGCATGAAACGATTTTCAAAAATACTTTCTTCTACAACCGAGCTCCCGCCAGCTAGTGCCATAAGCGCCATAAGCTGTGCTTGCATATCCGTGGGAAAGCCAGGGTAAGGTTGTGTACGAATATCTATGCCCTTTAAGGCGCATACACCATTGGGGCAAAAAGCGCGAACGCCCTCTTCCTTGCGTTCAAAGTGCATACCCATGGCCTGCATTTTTTCCATAACTGCTGAAAGGGCTTCGGCAGGGCAATGCTTTACAAAAAGATCTCCGCCTGTGATGGCCGCTGCCACAAGAAAAGTTCCTGCTTCTATACGGTCAGGCATTATGGCATAGGTAACGCCCTTAAGCGAACTTACCCCTTGAATACGTATGGTGCTTGTACCAGCCCCTTCAATACGCGCGCCGCAAGCTATTAAATAGTTAGCAAGATCTATAATCTCAGGCTCACGCGCTGCATTTTCCAGAATGGTTTCCCCTTCAGCGAGAGAGGCAGCCATAAGAAGATTTTCTGTACCCCCCACAGTGGGCATATCAAAGCTAATATGTGCCCCAAAAAGCTTTGCACACTTTCCTATAACGTAACCATCTTCCAGTTCAAAGCTAGCCCCCATTTTTTCAAGGGCTTTTAAATGCTGGTCCACAGGGCGGGCGCCAATGGCACAGCCCCCTGGTAAAGCCACCTTAGCCTCACCAATTCGAGCGAGTAATGGGCCAAGGCATAAAATGGATGCGCGCATGGTTTTTACAAGATCATAAGGAGCTTCTGGGCATAAAGATGCTGGAGTTACAAGGGTTTTACCTTCTTCAAAATGCGCCTCACAACCAAGTATATTCAACAACTTAACCGTTGTGTGTATATCTCTTAAATTGGGGACATTAAGAAAGGTAGTGGGACTTTCTGTTAAAATAGAAGCAAAGAGAATGGGCAAGGCCGCATTTTTAGAGCCACTTACAACAATGTCTCCTTTTAGCGCTACGCCACCTTCAACTAGTAAACTCTCCATGAAAAACTCCAAGCAAAACGTTTCCACTCTCATACGCTATTCCCCTTAAATAATCCATAGCTTATCACTACTTTTCTCAAAAATACACTTAACATGCTTATTTTTTAATTAAAATATAATTCAAACACTCTTTTTATACGATGAATCTCACAAATTTTTTCTACATTTTAGGACGCGTAAAAATTTTTTTTAAAAAAAGTGAAAAAAAAGCTTGCCAAAAGAGGACACAATCTGTAGAACTCTTCTTCGACGGCGGATGTAGCTCAGTTGGTAGAGCACCTGGTTGTGGCCTAGGTGGCCGTGGGTTCAAACCCCATCATTCGCCCCACAAATTTTGCCCTGTATTTTTACAGGGCTTTTTTTGTATATAAAGGCAAATTCCTCCTTGTCACTCTAGACAAAGCTTTCTAGGAATATTAAAGTTCTGCTGGC
Source organism: uncultured Desulfovibrionaceae bacterium (assembly GCA_964371505.1). Classification (GTDB taxonomy): domain Bacteria; phylum Desulfobacterota; class Desulfovibrionia; order Desulfovibrionales; family Desulfovibrionaceae; genus CAYJAD01. Next base: position 10,287 of record CAYJNG010000042.1, on the reverse strand, counting down.
TAAACACAAACATAGACAATACGCACACATTGCCCTAAGCCGTAAGCAATAGGGCCAAACATGGTATTAAAGTGGATAAAAAAATGACATGGCAAGAAAACAAATGGCAAAGTTTACTCGAAGCGCAATGCATTGTAGTAAAAGTGGGCTCTGCCGTACTCACCAATGCACAAGGCCTTAATGTTCCTATTTTACAAAATCTTGTGGCACAGCTTGCTTTTATTCGCGCACTTCCCACATCTAAAGCGCAACAAAGAAAAATCATTCTTGTATCTTCCGGTGCTGTGGCCGCGGGGCGCGCTGCTTTGCGCCATTGCTGTGCAGAGAGTATCCATACCGAAATTTCCGGCCTTGCTGCCAAACAAGCTGCTGCTGCTGTAGGGCAAAGCCGCCTTATGCAACAGTACGACACCGCCTTTGCTCACCATGGCCTTGGTACAGCGCAAGTACTTCTTACCCGCGATGATTTACGCTCAAGACAGCGGTTTTTAAATGCCCGTAATACCTTTGCCGAACTGCTTGCTTGGGGCGTTGTACCCGTGGTTAATGAAAATGATACCATCTCAGTACAAGAGCTAAAATTTGGCGACAACGACTGCCTCTCTAGTCTGTTAGTCAACTTAGTAGGTGCAGATCTTTTTATAAATATTACTTCTGCGGCAGGCGTGCTGGATAAAAACCCTGACAAGCACCCTAATGCTTGCATTATGCCTTGTGTAGAGACTGTGCACAGCCTTGATTTAAACGAATTGTGCGGAGGAAAAACTTCCGTGGGTACCGGCGGCATGTACTCTAAGCTTTTGGCAGCTCGCCGTGTTGCTCAGCTAGGCGTCCCCACGCTTATCCTTTCGGGCAAAGAGCATGATATTGTGCGCCGCGTCTTCACTGAAGATAAACAAGCCAATACGCACAGAGGCACATGGGTATGCGCTGATGCGCACAGTATCTCACGCCGCAAATTTTGGCTGGCCTATCAATCAGACCCTTCAGGAACTATTTTTGTGGATGCAGGAGCCGCTAAAGCTTTAGAAGAAAAAGGAAGCAGCCTCTTACCAGGTGGCATCACCGCCGTAGAAGGCAGCTTCCAGCAGGGAAGCCTTGTACGTGTTGTGGCCCAAGACCAAAATGCACGCAGCCTTGGCGTAGGGCTTTCCAACTACTCTGCCTCAGAAATTAAACGTATTATGGGCTTAAAACGCCATGAAGTGGCAGCTATTTTAGGCAATGCACACTATCAAGAGGTTATTCATCGCGACAACCTTTTATTAGATGCTGCCATTTAAATAAGGACAAAACTTATGCAAAACTTGGAAGATTACATACAAAATATAGGCGTACAAGCCAAAGCAGCGGCACGTAAACTCATGGGAGCAAGCCCTGAACAAAAAAATGCTACCCTGCTCCATCTTGCCTCACTTTTAGAGGCTCAGCGCCAGCACATTATGGAAGCCAATGCCAAGGATATGGCCTGCGCCACCGCCAAAGGTATGGACTCTGCCCGCTTAGACCGTCTACGCATGACAGATGCCATTCTTGACGATATGATTCATGCATGCCGTCATGTGGCTAATCTGCCTGACCCCGTAGGCGCCATGACCACACAATGGCAAAGACCTAATGGTATTTTGGTGGGTAAAATGCGCATTCCCCTTGGCGTTATAGCCATGATTTACGAAGCGCGCCCCAATGTTACCATTGACGCTGCCATTTTATGCCTTAAAGCCGGTAATGCCGTCATTTTGCGTGGTGGATCCGAAGCCTTGCACTCAAACCTTGCCTTGGCTGCCCTGTTACACCAATCTCTAGAGAAAGCAGGGCTTCCTAAACATGCAGCCCAAATTTTGGAAAACACAGACAGAGCCGCTGTGCCCCTTCTTTGCAAGCTAGATAGCTCTATTGATGTTATTATTCCTCGCGGCGGTGAGGCTTTGGTGCGAGCCGTTGCTCAAGACGCCACCATGCCCGTGCTGAAGCACTACATGGGTGTGTGCCACGCCTATATAGACGCCGACGCCAATATACAGCAAGCTTTAGAAATTATTTATAATGGTAAAGTACAACGCCCCGGCGTATGTAATGCGCTAGAGTGCGTACTTATACATGAGGATAAGGCCGCTGAACTGCTTCCTCTTATGGCAGAAAAACTGGGTAAAGACGGAGTAGAATTTCGCGCATGCCCAGCTTCTCTCCCCTTATTAGGCCCCACTGCCGTAGCACAACAAGCCAGCGATTTAGGCCAAGAGTTTCATGCTCTTATCCTTGCTGTATGCGTGGTGCCTTCCATGGACGCCGCCCTTGACCATATAGCGCAATACGGCTCGCAACATACAGAAATAATTTGCACAAACACCCACACCAACGCCATGCGCTTTATGCGTGAGGTGGACGCCTCCATGACAGCTGTAAACGCCTCTACGCGCTTTAACGATGGGGGACAATTGGGCCTTGGGGCTGAAATCGGCATTTCCACCTCGAAACTCCATTCTTATGGCCCCATGGGCGTGGAAGAACTCACCACCACAAAATTTGTAGTTTTTGGCACAGGGCAAGTACGCCAATAACAGCCAACGCTTTTACGGGAGAGGCACAAAACATCACGCCTCTCCCCTTACTCTTCACAACTTTGTTTCCAAAATTTGCCCTAAAAATATACGCAAACCCTACGCATATTCCTATACGTTCAATGCCATGCGTAAAAAATGAAGGTAACATGGTAAAATATTCTTTCATCATACCAAGCCGCGGCGATAGGCCCCTTGCCCTAGGCCATGCCCTTGATGGCATTATGGAAGCCCTTAACCATGCAAAGCTGCAAGAAAATACCATTGAAATACTAGTAGGTTTTGACGGCATACAAGGGGAGCGCGTGCGTAATTACTCTTGCGTGCGGTACTATGATTTACCCGCCAACAATAATTATGGCAATGCCCTGCGCCATGCTCTGCTCAAAGCAGCACGCGGACAAAGAGTTATTTTCCATGATGATGATAACAAACTTACCCCAGAAGCTTTAACTATTTACGAAAAACATCAAGATGTGGACATGCTCATAGCGCGCATTGATGTTTCCCTTGCGCATCCCGTACCTTATATTCCCATAGAAGAAGCCCAAAAACCCCTCGTGCGTCCCTGTAATATTGACCCACTTTGTCTTTGCTTAAGTCGAGAGCTTGTGCTCATTCGGTGCGGAGGCTGGAAAGGAGATAAATACGAAGCGGATTACGAGAATATACTGCGTTATTCTCGCCGTGCACATAGCATGCGTGCCATAGAAGATGTGGTGGGTATTTACGATATGGGCCGCGGTATGGATAATGGCGGGCTTAACTTTAGACAAAAAGCCTTGAAAGAAAAACAATCGTCATAAAGAGCTTATTTTTTCTTGTGGTTAGGTGCGCCTGATTCCGTGGCGCCGGGATGGGCTTTATCATATACGTGCATAAGATGCTCAAGCGTTAATGATGTGTAACGCTGCGTAGTGCTTAAGCGACTATGCCCAAGCAGCTCTTGCACAGTACGCAAATCTGCACCTGCTTCTAACAAATGCGTGGCAAAGCTATGGCGTAATCCGTGAGGTGAAATCACCACATCTAGCCCGGCCTGCTGACAAAGCGCCTGTATACTGCGCGTGGCTTGCCTGCGATCAAGCCTAGCCCCTCGTGCCCCTACAAATACAGCTTTCTCCTGAGGATTTGCCACTTGTGAGCGTACATCAAGCCACGCTTGCAAGGCTTGTTTTGCCACATCAGTTAAGGGGCACAAGCGCTCCTTCTTCCCCTTGCCAAGCACGCGTATAAAACCTAAGCGCGTATCTAATTGTAAAATATCCATATCTAAGGCTTCTGAAATACGTAAACCTGAACCGTATAAAACTTCTGCTAAAGCTCTATCGCGTAAACGTAAAATTTCTTTTTCTTTACAAGCACTTTGCGTACTTGCCGCCTTTTCCTGCTCTTGAGCCGTAAGTAAAGCAAAAGTTTGATCCACATTAAGCACCTTAGGATGCTTTTGCTCTTGTTTGGGATTACGCAAACCTGCTGCTGGGTTCACATCTATAAGGCGCATGCGCACAAGATAAACAAAAAAAGCTCTAATGGACGCAAGTTTACGCGCCATCGAGCTTTTAGCAGTATTTTTTTTATGTAAGAAAGCTATAAATTTGCGAATATGATTTTTATCGATATGGCTCGCGTGTTCAAGGCTCACGCCTTGCACCTGCAAAAATGATTCAAATTGCTTAAGATCTGTATGGTATGCCGAAAGTGTCGCACTCGAATAGCCCTTTTGCACTTCAAGCCAAGCAAGAAAAGCTTGTACGCAAGACATACAAATTAATCAACGCGCCTATCAAACATGTAAACTGAGCCTTCTTGCGCCTTACATAATTTCTTAATTTGCCCCACAGCTTGTGAAACTTCACCATAGTGCGTAAACCGCGCATTGGTATTTACCGTTACGCTTAAAGAAATACTCATAAAGGGAAAGCGTTGCAAATTACCGGCTCTGTCTTTAGATATAATGCCTTGATTGGCCCTGTCTTCTGCGTCATAAAAATTAGGAATAATTTCATCATAAGCAGAAACAAGGTTTTGGCAGGTTTCTTCCATAATATCAGCCGGCAGAATAAAGAAGAAGTCATCGCCGCCTATGTGCCCCAAAAATTTATATTCAGCATTGGAGTTCATAATGGTAGCAACTAACAAACGCGCAGTAACCAGTAAGGCTTCATCTCCGCGAGAAAAACCATATTTATCGTTAAAAGCTTTAAAGTTATCAATATCTAGATAGGCCGCAGCAAAATTCGTCCTATCCATAATGTGCTTTTCCACCGTTTGCATAATAGACGCATTACCCGGCAAACGTGTAAGGGGGTTGGCATCAAGAGTGCAGGAGGAACGCTGTAAAGCAAGCTCAAGGCGTGTACGCATTTCTGTGGGAGTAGAAGGTAAAATAATAAAATCGTCCACATCAGAAAGCTTGTTGCGCAGCTCAGCATTAAAGGACTCAAAGCCCATGACAAGTACAGTACATACTTGCCTGTATACGTTTTCAGCCTTTACAAGCTGTACAATTTCTGCGCCTGAAAGGTCACTACTCTCTTCACCGCAAATAAGAATATGCGGCGGTTCACTAAAAAGTCTTTCAAGTAAGGCCTTGCCACTACTAAAAACTTCCCATTGAATATTTTCGTTGGGCCAAAGGCTCTGCAATGTTTCACAAAGCTCTGCATCCACAGAAAGCAAGTAGATATTGGGCTTTGACCCAATAAAAGTTTTAAAATCAAATACTTCCATATATTACCTACCAAAGACAGGAAATTGTGTTTGTTTTTGAAACTCTATACCCATTTTATCTACAAGTTCACGCAAATCATTTTGATCAAGGGCAAGGTGCTTAAGCACCATGGGATTTATTTCCGATACATTGGTATCTCCCGAATTACCCATTTCAAAAACGCGTGTGAAAAAGTCACTAAGATGTACCACGGAAGCAAGCGTTTTATGATTGCCAGCTTTCATGGGGTCATGGTGAAAAGTCATAGCTGCAGTAATACCCATGGGCAAATTCCAATGCTGCGCAACCCAAGAGTTTACTCGCGTGTGGTCAAAACCAAGAATAAGCTTTTCCGCTTCATACGAAACAATATCTTCATTTTGTACCAAGGAGCCTATATCCCGCATGGCATCAGGCAGTTGAATGCTGATAATAACTTTGCCAAAGTCGTGTAATAAGCCAGAAAGAATAAATTCCTCTTCTTCCTTTATTTTCAAGTGGCGTGCCATAACCTTACAGGCTGAGGAGCAAGCAAGGGAGTGGTCCCATAGACCCCTCATTTGCTTGGATACAATTTCAAAAACCACTGTGGAAATTAATAAACCGTGAACAGCATTAACACCCAGAAGAATAAGAGCATTATGTATGGAAACAATACGGCGAGGAAAACCGTATACAGGAGAATTCACAAGCTTAAGAACTTTAGCGCTTAAGCTTTGATCCTGCGTAATCAACTCAGCAACTTTAGCTAAGTTGGTTCTATTACCATCCATCAAATTGGAAATTTTTTGTAAAGCAATAGGTAAAGTAGGAATACTTTTAGCAGCGAGAACCTGCCCCTTATAACTTGTATTTAAATCATTAGCATTACTCATAACACCCTACTATGCTTAACTTATATGCGCTCATGAAAATGTTTTTTTAAAAAAGCTTCTATGGTTCTCATAAAAATACTTTGTTGCTGATTTCTAAAAAGATACGTCATCCTTTCAAATCTTTGAAGGGCATCATAACTATGAGGAGCACCAGCAACAGGGTTTTCAAGTATTTGTAAAGTATAAATACCCAAAGTATTGCACTGAGAAATAAGCTTTTCTGTAACAAGCGAGCCAGCCTCAGCAATAATGTCACCGCCAGCATTGCGGACTCTGCAGCCTAACTTCATATCAGGTTTTACTTGTTCAATGGGAATATCTTGCATAATATTAGCTTTTTTTTAAAATTTTCTTCTTTTTGCTAAAGAATTATTCTCTAACGCGTTAACTATTTTAGCTATCACACTCTAAAAAAAACATCTAGTACCCTTTTTGAGGCAATATAAGAAAACGTCAAAAATAAACCTATAACATACTGTGTTTACTATTAAATAAAAAAACAACCTGCGTACATTTTTATTTACGCACGTGCCGCCTTATATCTTGCCCCAGGAAGTTTTTTAATAAAACCACAAAGTTCCATCTCTATAAGCAATGTATTTATCTGTGCAATGGGCTTATTCAACACTGCGCAAAGCGCATCCACATGATCATCGCCGCAAGAATGCAAGTGCAACAACAATACACGTACATCTTCTTGATCTTCTTCAGAAAAACCCTCTAGTTCACAAGCTTGCGCTGCTACTATCTGGCATTGCTCTTTTGCAGCTTCATGGCTAGCCCCGCTTAAAAAGGATTCACCCTTTGTAGCAACCTTTGCTTCACCACGAGTAGCAATGTCAGCATCACACGGGCCCGTTGTTACGGGCTGTGTAGAAACATATTCTTGCAAGCGTAAAGCAAGGTCTTGTAAAATATCATCTCCATTAAAAACAGGCTTAGCCCCTTGGCGAATAAGTTCCTGACAGCCGCGAGAATTGGCCGCAGTGGCTGCGCCTGGAATGGCATACACTTCTCTATTTTGCTCCAAAGCAAGGCGCGCCGTAATCAAGCTGCCACTGTTCAACGTACCTTCTACCACAAGTACGCCAAGGCTAAGCCCACTTACAATACGATTACGTATGGGAAAATGCGTTGCCAAGGGTCCCGTGTGCGGAGCAAATTCCGTAATTACAAGCCCTTGCCCACAAAGAGAATGGTAAATATCTTCATTATTTTTAGGATAGATAACATCTATGCCCGTACCAAGCACGGCAATACTTTTGCCCACATGCGCCAAAGCAGCTGCATGTGCCACCCTATCTATACCTTGCGCCATGCCGGAAACAACACTGATACCTGCAGCGGACAATTCACGCGCCACACTACCGGCCACCTGCACACCTTCTGCGCTGCAATGGCGCGAGCCCACAATGGCAAAACAAGGAGCCGTAAGTAAGGAGATATCGCCGTGATAGTACAAAATAGGAGGGGCATCAATAAGTTGACGCAATGAGTCAGGATAGGCTTTATGAGACCATAAAAGAATATGAGCACCACAAATTTGGGCATTTTGCCATTCTTGTAAGGCTGTGGTTCGCCATGAGCCAGAGGCAAGCAAGCGTGCCTTTTCTTTGCTCACACCCGCTTCAAGCCAAAACTCTTTATTTTCAAGTGCAGCATAAGCTGACCCAAAACGACGTAGTAAGCGAATGCACGTGCGCGGGCCTATGCCTTGCGTATGTTTCAACGCAAGGCTGGCCCAAAATTCTGCTCGATCAGCGTCGCTTAGCGCATTCCAAGCTGCTCCGTCCATTAGAGATTTCGAGAACGTACTATTTTCGCTGCGTTAGAATTGGGAAAATCTGCTAACAATGCACGATATTGTGTTTGTGCATTGGCGTTGTCACCAAGCTTTTGATAGGTAAGACCGGCTTTAAGCAAAGCATCTGATGTTTTATGATGCTTTGGGAAGTTTGTAGTTACCTGCTTAAAAGCAAAGAGCGCATCGGTAAAGTTGCCTTGTGCATAATAGCTTTCGCCAATCCAATAATGGGCATTGGGTACAAGAGAACTATTGGGGTAGGCTTGTAGGAAAGCAATAAATTTATCACGTCCGGCTGTAGACTGCCCACCACGTACAAGATTTAACGCTTGATTGTATGCAGCTTTAGCACCGCCGGTGGCAGCAACAGGAGCTGCATGTGCCACGGGCTGAGGCTGTGCTGCAGGAGCTGTAACCACTGGCGTAAAGGGTTGTGCTGGCGGCATAGCTGGAGCCATAGCGACATTATTTGTAGTATGCGTTGGTGCTTGCGTAGGGGCAACACCTTGAGCTGCAGGCGGTGTATTACCTGTGGGAATATACATGGCCGTTTCCGGAGGTAAAGAAAGCTCCGAAATATCTTGAGCAGGTGCACCTTGCGCTGCCGCAGGTTTATCAGTGAGTGCCAATTTGGAATTAGGGTCAAGCGTGCCCAGCGGAGCCTTGGGCTTGGTATTGGTACCGCTCACCACGGCAGGATTAGCTGCATGCGCTTTAGGCGCAGTATGGGCCACAGACGCCTTGGGAGTAGGATAAGGCGCAGGTGTTGTAATATTGCTTTGCGGACTGGAATATATTACCGGCTTTGCCTCTGCCTGAGGAAGAGGGCGAGCAGTCATGCCCGTTTTTTTACCGGCCCTTGAATAAACGTCGTAAACTTTGCCCTGTGAAGCATGTATCTCTTGATCTAAAGCTTGCAAGCGCCCTTCCATGGATGCCACACGCTGATCTATTTCTGTCATATTATTTTGCGTCTTCAAAAGTACATCTTCTGTCTTTTGTGTGGCACAACCACCACACAAGGCGCCCAAAACCACTAAAGCACTTAATGTCTTCATGGTTTTTCCGCTTACAATATGCTTTGCATTTTTCACGTTTATACTCCCTTCTTCTCATATGTTACATCATATGTTCCTTGTATGCCTTATTTTGTAATACTTTTCAAGACATCTTGCACTTGATGACAAATTAAGGCACAAATAGGCCACATCACGAGGAGAAAAACACACATGGATTTTACTACCATTCCTTGGCAAAATATAGCAGATATAGCACTTATTATGCTGAGTTCCTTACTTTTATTGACTATAACAGCCTTACCCTATATGAGTATCAGTGGGCAAACCCTATCCCTTATTCGCCAAAGATCATCCTATGCTAAATGTGCTAAACAACTTAGCCTTTTGGCACTTATCTTAGGTATACTTGCAAGCCTTGCCTGCCTTTACCCCCTTTGGCTACGCGTAAGCCCACATATTTTACCATTACTTCCTGTAGACGGGCAGCCCCTCGCACTTCCACCTCTTATAGCCCCCATCAAAGCAAGCATATATTTGCAAGCACATCTATATGTAACAGCCCTCATTTGGGGAGCAACACTGTGCATGACCATTTTCTTTGCCTGTTGGAAACACTGGAAAACCCATCGTATCCTTTTACAATGCTTTGCTATTATTGCCGGTAGTTGGTATGCTTTAGCGCTTTTTGGCAGCATCAGCATCATCAGCGCCGACAGAGCCTTGGCACTAGGCATACCCCATGCCACAAACTTCAGCTCCTTTTTTCTCCCAAGTTTAGAGTCAAGCTTTTGGAACGCTGCCCCCTATGCCCTACCCTTGGCTTTTTCCATGGCCGGCGGCTTAGGTGCTTTATGGCTTATGCTGCGCCGCAATAAAGATGATTTTGGCCGTGACTATTATGCGCAAATGTTGCCTTGGTGCGCTTCTTGGGCACGCAATGCCTGGCTTGTTTTTTGGCTCATTCTTCTTATCACCTCTGCCATTCAATGGGTAAACCTTGTGCAGCAAGCAAATTACCTTTCAAGTCCTGAGTTTATGTACTCTGTAGCCTTTTTATTGCTATGGCTTATCCCCGGCGCTTTGTGGACCTTGCCCCTACGAAGCAAACACCCCCTACGCCATAAAATCACGCTCATTTTAGCCTTTATATTTGGTATGATGAGCATAGCCCCCATATACATAAGCCTATAAGAAAACAATACATACAAAAAAAGCTTGGAAAGAAATTTCCAAGCTTTTTTTGTATAACAAAAACGCTATGCCATATAACTTTTTATATCGGCATTTTTTTGCGCTATCATAAGGCGCTCTTGAA
>CAYJNG010000041.1:0-17927 GCA_964371505.1 uncultured Desulfovibrionaceae bacterium | reverse complement strand
TTGCCGTTAAAGATGGCAAAATTTGCGCTCTTCTTGCGCAAGGCCAAAGCCTTGAAGCCCAAGAAATTATTGACGGGCAAGGGAATTACCTTATGCCTGGCGGCGTAGACCCGCATGTGCACTTACGCTACCCTGGCTCTGCCCACCGCGAAACCTTTGCCACCGGCACCTATGCCGCCGCCGCTGGAGGCAGCACCACTATTATTGAGCATCCCATCTCTTCGCCGCCGCAATACTCCCCTGAAATTTTACAAACTCGTGTGGAGGCTGCCAAGCCTCAAGCCGTGGTGGACTATGCCTTCTTAGGCGCCGCCGGTGGTGAGTTTCCTCACGAAATTGAACGCATAGGCAAGGCCGGCATTGTGGGCTACAAAACCTTTTTACACGCAGCCCCCGAAGGGCGTGATAAAGAATTCATTGGCCTTACCAGCAAAAACACCTTTGAACTGCAAGAAGCCGTGCGCCGCATAGCCAAAACAGGCTTATTGGCTGCCGCCCATACCGAAGACAATGACCTTGTGGCTGGCACCATTGCCAACCTACGTAAAGAAGGCAGAGTTGACCCTGCCGCCCATTGCCTTTCTCGCCCACCGCTGGCAGAAGTGCTGGCTGTACAAAAACTCTTGGCTCTTGCCAAAGAAGAAGGCGCTAGAGTCTATCTTGTACATATTTCCACCCCCGAAGCTGTGGCCCTTGCCAAAGAAGCCAAAGCAGAAGGTATGGAAGTATATGTGGAAACCTGCCCTCATTACTTGCATATGAATGCCAAAGCTCTTGAAAAGCACGGCGCCTATGCCAAATGCAACCCAGCCTTACGCGAACAAGAATTGGTGGACGGCCTATGGGAATACGTGGTGGACGGCACCATTGACGTCATCGCCAGTGACCATGCCCCCTACACCGTAGCAGAAAAAGAAGCCAACCCTGACGATATTTTTAAGGCACCTGCTGGCTTTCCAGGACTGGAAACACGTATTCCCTTTATTATGAAGGATGTGCACGAAGGCAAAATTACTTTGCAACGCGCCATAGCCTTATTGTGCACCAACCCTGCGCGCATCTACGGCCTTGAAGGCAAAGGCGACATAGCCCTTGGCTATGACGCAGACTTGGTGCTGCTTAATCCTTATGAAGTTACCACCCTTGACCATAAGAACATGTTTACCATGGCAAAAGACATTTGCGCCTTTCAAGATGGCATGCCCGTGAGCGGCATACCAAAGATGACATGGGTGCGCGGTAAATTGGTATTTGACCATGGTAAAATTGTGGCCCAAGATGGCTATGGACAGTGGATTAAAAAAGACGCCTAACGCCCATACTTTTAAAGGAGATTTCCATGGCTACCATACAAGCAGCACGCTTTTTACAAAGCATTAAAGAACAAGGCGCCATTGGTTGGCAAAAAGAAGGGCTTTTTCGTGAAGGCTTTAGCGAAAACTTTTACGCTGTGCGTGACTATGTGCAAAAAGACCTTGAAGCCCATGGCATAGCCACGCGCATAGATTCCTTAGGTAACCTTTTTGGACTTGTGCAAGGCAAAAACCCTGACAAAATCATCCTATGCGGCTCTCACCTTGATTCCGTTAAGGCCGGTGGTATTTTAGACGGCGCTTACGGTGTCATGGCGGCGGTGGAAATTGCCAAATGCCTCAAAGAGCAAAATATAGAACTGGAACACAGCTTTGAAGTGGTGGGCTTTAATGCCGAAGAAGGCAGCCCCTTAGGCGGCTCCTTTGGCAGCCGTGCCTTTAGCGGTATGGTGCAAAGCCCTCCCCCCAAGGACGTGCTCGCTGCCTATAAACTCACAGAAAAAGACATTAATGAAGCTAAAGGCGACTTAGAAAAATACGCTGCGTTTTTAGAATTGCACATAGAGCAAGGCATTGTTTTACACGAAAATAGCATCTCTTTAGGCGTGCCTACAGCCATTGCCGGCATTACACGCTATAGCTGCAACGTGTTTGGCAGAAGCAACCACTCCGGCACAACGCCCATGAACATGCGCAAAGATGCCCTCTTTGAAGCCATGCAAGCTCTTACAGCGTGGATGCAGTACATGCGCCAAGAAAAAACCATGGTGTGCAATATTGGCTATATGAATGTGAAGCCGGGGCATATTTGTGTGGTGCCGGAAGAAGTAGAATTCACAGTGGAGATGCGCGCCATTGACCATGCAGACATTGAGCGCGGCGCAGCGTACTTACAAGAATGCTTCACCGCCATGCCTTCTTGCTCTTTTAGCATGGATTTGCAAATCGACAAACCTTCCGCCAAGCTTAGTGAAGCCCTTGCCGAAAATATTTACCAAGCCGGCCTTACCAAAGGCTATAGCATACAAAAAATGATCAGCGGCGCCTCCCATGATGCCAGCCCCATTTCTTATGTTATGCCCACAGCCATGATTTTTGTGCCCAGTGTGGATGGTATAAGCCACTCGCCGGAAGAATGCACAAAGGAGCAAGACCTTGTTATGGGTACGCAATTACTCTTAGACAGCCTACTTAGCATGGATAAAGAGCTATAAATAAAAAAAGCCTTTCGTTTAGCGAGAGGCTTTTTTTTACTCTTTCCACTAAGAAGCACGTTCAGTGCTTTTGACCTTATATCCAAATAAGGTAGAAATTTCCTGCGATGCTTGCAATAAAGCCGCTATATTATGCTCGGTATCGCTATCTGAAAGGCGAAACTCTGGCCCTACTATACTTAAAGAGCCCATAACCGCCGCCGTATGGTTAAATAAAGGCGCAGATATGGCGTACACCCCTTTATCCAACTGGCCCACAGAAATAAGATAGCCATCCTTACGCCCTTGCGCCCGCCATTCTTCCATATCAAATGGGGGCTGCGTGGCAAAGGATTCCGCCTGCACGCGCACCACTTCTTGTAGCTCTTCAGCATCAAGAAAACAGGTAATAATACGCCCTGTGGCACCTAGAAAAGGGTGCACATACTTGCCCACACTGGAGGCAATCTTTACCACTTGATTACTCTCCACATGTTCAAGACATACAGACCGGTAATTCTCATATTGCACAAGCACCACACTTTCACCGCAGGTGCGCACAAGATGTTGCATAAAGGGTAAGGCTTCACGTTTAAGCCTATTTTGGGCTGTAAGCCATGCCGCAAAATGGTACATTTCAGCGCCTAAAATATATTTTCCATTGGGTGTTACACTCAAAAAGCCTTGTTCTTTTAGCGTGTGCACCATGCGAAATACAGTACTTTTATTTAATTGCACCTGTGCAGAAAGCTCCGCTAAAGACCATTCCGTCTTTTCAGCAGTAAAGCATTTCAAAACACAAAGAGCGCGCACCACAGATTGTACCGAATGGCTATTATCCATATTTTCTCCAACTCCCTGCATACACATTTCTTTAAAGGAGCAAAAACACATTTTCTACACAAAAGTATCATGTACCAATTGTCACAAAGACTTTTATACCCAGAGCCTCGCGCCTTGTCTAGCCCATAGCACATAAAATCTCTATACCGTATTCAAAAACAATACATATGGAAAAAGTAATCTTTCTTAAAACAACATCACAGTATCACTCTTACTTGCCACGTATTTTACTATCCAAAAATTTGTAAATGTTATTTAAAAATATACATACATCGTCATAGTTACTAACTGCTCCATAAAGCCATCTAGCCCTCAAAAACAAAATCCCCTACTTTCTTAATGAAAGCAGGGGGATTTTGTGTTACAATTTGTTTGTACTGTGCTGTGGCTAAAAAACTACAAAGGAATATCCTCTACCATAACTGGCGCGAATATCATAAACATCTGAATTTTCGCAATTAATTTTTTGACGCAAGCGTGATATATGTGTTTTTAACACATTTTTATTGGCATGCATCTCCGTATTCCACACAGTTTTATACAGCTCTTCGCTACATATTTCTTTATTGGTATTTTGCATAAGCAAAGCAAGAATAGCAAATTCTGTTTTCGTAAGCAAAAGCAACGTTCCGTTCAAATGTACTGTAGCTGTAGCAACATAAAGCTCCAGCGAGCCAGCCCTAAGAGGGGCTTGTTGTTTTTGCATATTTTTTTGATGACGCTCTAATAATCTGTCAATAATAGCAAAAAGTTCATCAAAGCTAAAAGGTTTTGTAAGGTAATAATCCGCGCCTTGGTTTAAGCCTTCCACTCTATCCTGTATATCATCCTTGGCGGATAGAAAAATGACAGGATTGTCACTATGAACCCGGAAATTTTTACAAATTTCGTACCCACTACCATCAGGAAGCATAATGTCCAAAATGAGTAAATCAGGGGTATGTTGCGCTAATACTTGTGTGGCTTCTTGCACTGAAGCCGCCATAAAAATAGTATACCCTCTTCGTTCTAAAAGTCGTGCATTAACCTTTAAAAACTCTAGCTCATCTTCCACAAGTAAAATAGTCGTATGCATCTTGTTCTCCCTCGCCTCTTTCTCGCTATGCCCACGCTAATCTTGTACCCTTAAGCACATTACTCTGGAGGAAACATAAATATATAGTGTATATCAATTGCAAGTGATGATACGTTATCAAAAAATTTATTAAAAATGGAAATGTAACAAAAAATACACTTTTGTTAAACATGTATACACACCATAATAGTCATTATAATCAAATACTATACAGCTTTTGGAAGCGCAAACATAATGCTTGTGCCCTTCCCCAGCAAACTTTCAAAAGCTATGGTTCCTCCGTGCGCTGTAACAATTTGGTTACAAACATACAGGCCAATACCATGCCGCCAATATTCAGTACTCATGGAAACATAGCCTTTAAAAACCTCTTTTTGTACTTTTTTTGCCATGCCATCACCAGTATCGCTTACTATGACAACTTGATGCAAATCGTCCTCTTTAAGAGTAATACTTATGGACCCATCTCTTGTATGCTTTAAAGAGTTAGAAAGTAAATTCACCATTACCTGCAAAAGCCTTTCTTGATCTGCCATAATGGGGGGCAGTGTATCCATGTGTAAAGAAATACTATTGCCGGACGTTTTTATTTCGGTGGCGTAATGTGCCACAGCCTCACGCAAAATACTCTCTAGCTGTACAGGTGCAAAGCGCAATTGAAAACGCCCTTGCTCTATGGAAACGGTGTCCATAAGATCTATAAGAATACGATCAATACGTGTTACAATTTTTTCTACAGTTTCCAAATTGGCATTTATAAGGCCTACTTCTTGCTCTTCTTCCACTAAAAGCTCTTTAGAGTCACGCGCGTTGGCAGAAATAGCCGTAAGCGGATTTCTAATTTCATGCGCCACAGTGGTTAAAAAAGCTGATTTAGCGTTATTATGTCTTTGTAATTCCTCATTTTGTACAGCTAGTTTTGCCTTTTGTATATCAAATTCACGAAAGTGCAAATACAAGCAAATACCGCATACGGTGGATGCCATAACCAAAGCCACCACAACATCGAGCATAAGCGTAAGCTCTGAAGTAAAAAATGTTATAGTTTCAGGGAAGTTATAAGCAAAAATACATAAACTCACATACAAACAAAGCTCTAAGGGGGCCACTATACGGGCGTATTTTCTGTCCAGCATGAGTATGGTAAATAAAATAGCAAATATAAAAAATAGAGGCATACCCCCAAGATACCCTCCATTCATAAAAAATAATACAGGAAAACCCAACAAAAAAACACATATTATGGTTATAAGATAACAAACTTGATATTTTCCTGATTTTTGAGAATATACAAGCAAGAAAATGGAGAGAAACATCAAACTTAAGGTAACTATTGAATTTTCAATGGGATTATAGAAACAATCGCACACTGTCACCACAAGGCTTGTAATAGCACCCCCAAAAGCTAAAATGTTAAAAAGTTTCACACGAATATCATCATGTACAAAAAACCTTTTTACAAATTTCTGCGCAATTTTTTTTAACATATATAGACTATTACTCATAAGCACAGCACTTTTTCCCCTCGCATACCTATGCCTTACACTAAATTGCACTACATATCGCCCTGCAAAGTCTGGCATGAACTTACTTATAGACAAGCTAAAAACAACGCGATGACTGCTTCGCTTCACAGATAATTTTTTTGTAACCTTTTAAAAACGCGCTGTAAATCTGCTAGAGTGAGAGTGTCACTCATTTTGTGTCATTTTATACTGTTATTTTATACACTTGAACTAAAAGTGAGATTGCAAGCCATGAGAAAAAAATTCTTAGCTACAAGCCTTGCGTGCATACTATGCTTATCTCTTTCTGCGGCCTATAAAAAGGCTAACTCCAGCATTTCCCACAGCTTCCGAGCCCCCATCCCTGTTACCCTGTATGCCAACTTTACAGCTAAAAATGGAGAAGTGTTTTTTAAAGAGTCCCTTTTAGAGCAAGTAACAGCATTTAGCCTTGCCGAAGAGCTTTCTAAGTGGTCTGGCTTACGTTTTTCTTTACAATCTGTGCGCGCTACAAAAAATAGCATTACCATAGACTGGGCTACTGATGCCTCATTGTTCAGCTCTTTACCACAAATTGCGCAAAAAGAACATTTTACCTTTCACAGCTTAGACGCACTTCGCTGGTTTATGCTGGACAGCCTTGCACACACTCTACGAAAAAATCTCTCCATTGAAGAAGTATATTATACCATGCACGGGGGCCAAGAGCTCATGTTGCCACAATTGCAGCCTCAAAACACGTTTCCTTTACTGGAGCCCTACGTGCACAGCCCTTATTATACGGCCAAAGCTTTCATGGAGAAAAATAAAGATAACGCAAAATTACTGCAGCAAACCAAAGGAATATGGCGCAAAAATGGCGTGCACAACAGCCCCTACATTGTCATGGACGGCAAGGGAGCCTTTATAAAATATACGTCCCATGGGCAAATAGAGTACAAAGGTTTTCTCACCTATGCCAATGACAATATGGCTTTTGATAGTATGTACCGCTACTATGTCTATTGCTGCAAAGACGCGTACTCAAGCTCTTACAGACACAGTTTTGACTTTAAAGACGCCGTATCCTTAGTGTACTTCGAAAACACCACTGCAGAGCCTTACGTTAAAGATGGCACACCTGCCACAAAGCCTGTTATTGCTCCCATGGGGGGCGGCATAGAAACCAAAAATCTTACTCCCATTGCCATAAATAATAGATATCAAGGTGGTTACTACTATGCGCACCTAAGTGCCGATGCACGCACAGAAATCATTCATGCGGGTTTTCACCCCACACAAGCCACAACAAGCATGACAAAAAGTGATGCGCACATAGTGCAAATGGTGCAAGAACTTATGGTGGAATCCATGCAAGAGGTTAAACTTTGGCGAGATATGGAAAACAGTGCCAGATTAAACTATCCTGTTTTTGGCTTAAGCTGGGCAAGCGGAACAGAAGAAGACCGTAAATATGCAGAAGCCTTTTTTCTTGATACCGGTGGCCCCTGCTATGTGTATGCTTTTCGCACCAAGGGGCAGGTATCAGCCCAAGAGCACCAAAAGCAGCGCCAAGTGTTTAGCGCCTTGGCATGGCCATAAAAATATAACCAAGCGCAGTATATAAAAGTAAAAAACGCCTTTACAGGCGTTTTTTAAAGGCATACTCCCCACTACGCGAGGTTTTACGCCGTCACTATAAGCAAGGCTCACAAGCAAAAAGGCTTATTTTTCCATGGGGTGTTTTTCCTCAAGAGGGCAAACACTGCCCGTCATGCATAAGCCACAATGCTTACATAAAGGCATGCTCTGACGCTTTTTATGCGCGCGCTCTTCAGGTGAGAGTGCGTAAAAATCTGTATCCCAAGGCAAGTAGTCTCGTACTTTACTTGGTAAATAAGAACACCCTAGCATATAATCCGTATATTTCTTCCACATTTCTTTGTCCTTTTATAAAAAGTATATAAGGGCTCTCATGCATGCGTAACGCAAAAATATAAAAAAAGCCCAGAGCATAATGCAGCAATACTTATATGCTTTACTCTTGCACAAGGTATCCGCTTGGTCAATGCGAACTTTTGGCAAAAAATTGAAGAATTTTTTGCAAAAAAATCCCCTACTATTTGGCCTACTACATAAAACACAGCAAAACACAGGGTTTTCTTTTATCATGAGGCTGAAAACTTCTTCCGCCAAAAAGACACATTCTTTTTTCTGTAAAGAACTTCTTTTTCAATATTTTTCCCCATAAAACACCCTTTAGAAATTTTATTGTTACAATAACGTGATTTTCAGCCTTTTTTATCATGCCCGCTTGCATTTTATTACCTGCACTGCTACCATACCCCTTTATTGAGTTCACACAAAACATGGCTTCATTACTTTCTTTTAGCCATGCAGCCTTTCCCAGATATATGTACACGCATTAGACGTAGTTTTGTTTTTACAGCAAGTTATAAAGGGATAAGATTATGCAATTTGTGTTTAATAAGGCCGTGTGCCAAAATTTACGTAAATCCTTACGTAAGGAATGGCTAGAAACCAATGCCCTTGGCGGCTATGCCTCCAGCTCGCTCGTTTGTTGCAATACAAGAAAATACCACGGATTACTCGCCGTACCTTTAGCCGACCCTCCGGGGCGCTTTGTACTGCTCTCCACCCTAGAAGAATCTCTCAGTGTGCATCAAAAAGAGGCTTTTTTCTCCTGCCGCAAGCATCCTCAAGTGTATTATCCACGTGGGCATGAATATTTGCACGAAGTGAGCCTTGGGCACATCCCTACCTTTGTATACCGCTACGGTGATGTAAATTTTGTGCGTCAAATTATGATGCTGCATGAGCACAATGTCACCCTCATACGCTATAGCTTGCTCAATAATGCCCCCGAACAGGAAAACACCCTCTCCGGCCCTGCGCGCCTGCGCATTAAGCCTCTACTTGCCTACCGCAACATGCACAAGCTCACCACAGCCAATATTGACCTGCAAGTAAAAACATGGCCTGTGCCCCATGGCTTTAGCATACGCCCCTATAATGCCTTGCCGCCTTTGTTTATGCAAAGCAGCGCCCCCTTAACCTTTCACCCTTCGCCTGATTGGTATGCCAATGTGGAGTACATGATAGAAGCCGAAAGGGGCTTTGCTAACCATGAAGACCTTTTTCAACCCGGCGTTATGGATGTGGAGATTTCTCTTGGGCAAAGCCTTATTCTTTCTGCTGCCACGCAGGATGTACTGGTAGAACTTGGCCCCCTAGAAGAACTTTGGGAAAAAGAAGTGGCGCGGCGTAGTCAGCACCATGAGAACACATCTTTATTGGAAAGCCATTTAGACCAAGCAGGGGCGCAGTTTTTAGTAAGGCAACCTGCAGGGCACGAAGCCGTCATAGCCGGCTACCCGTGGTTTGAAGCGTGGGGAAGAGACACCTGCATTGCTCTAACGGGCTTAACTTTTGCCTCAAGCCAGCCCCATAGGCATGAACAAGGCTGGAATATTTTAGACAACCTTGCCGTGCAATCTGACCATGGGCGTATTCCCAATATGTTTTCTGCCGATGGGAACCATGCGTATAATTGTATAGACGCATCTTTGTGGTATATCTGGGCAGCACAAAATGCCTTAACTACAGCTCCTGCCACAGAGCAAAGCATAAAACGCTTTAAAAAGCATTGTTGGCCCTTTATAAAAACCGTTATTACGCAATACGCACAAAGCCAAGTGGAGCATGTGCATTGTGACGCTGAAGGTTTTTTACATGTGGGCAACGAAAACACCCAGCTTACATGGATGGACGCCCATGCGCATGGAAAGGCAGTAACTCCGCGCCATGGCTGCCCTGTAGAAATTAATGCCCTTTGGTATAATGCCCTTGCCTTTGCCCGCCACATGGCCAAAAAATTTGGGGAAAAAATGCCCCACAATATATGCCACCAACGCGCACTGGATAAAATGCGCACCGTATTCCATGAGCGCTTTTGGGTGGAACAAAAGCACAGTGGATACTTGGCTGACTGCTGGCGCCCCGAAGAAAAAGACGCAAGCTTGCGCCCCAATCAGCTCTTTGCCGTAGGCTTACCCTTTGCCATTTTAGACGAGGAATTTTGGAGCGATGTGGTAGAAAATTGCCGCAATGCCTTGCTCACGCCCTATGGATTGCGCACCCTTGCCCCCAGTCATTTGCAATACCAGTCCCAATACGGTGGCTCCCCAGAAGAACGCGACAGCGCCTACCATCAGGGTACCGTATGGCCTTGGCCCCTTGGCATATACACCGATGCTCTTTTACGCGCAGCATGGGATACCCCCAACGCCGTGCGCGAACTTTTAGAAACACTCACCCCGCTCTTAACCTCGCACTTGGCCCAAGCCGGTGTGGGCTCCATTTCAGAAGTATTTAGTGCAGACCCACCGCACACCCCCGATGGTTGCATAGCGCAAGCTTGGAGCGTGGCTGAGGTTTTGCGCCTTTTACAAGCATTGCGCAAAGCCGCTCCAGAAACGGTGCTTGCTTGGGAAAAAGCCTATATACAAGAGGAAAGTTCCATTTATTTTTAGATTATAGTATCAAACACAGCTCTCTATGTGCGTAAAAAGCAGACTGTCATTTGCAAAAGGTTAAAGGATTTTTATGCGAGTTTTAATGTTTGGATGGGAATTTCCCCCTTATATGAGCGGAGGATTAGGCACAGCCTGCTATGGTATGACTCGTGCCCTAGCGGAAAAAGGTGTAAACATTAACTTTGTACTGCCGCGTATGGAGGGGCAAGAGCAACTTTCCATGCCCCAAGGTTTATCCTTGCACGAGGCCTCAGGCACACGTATTGAGTGGAATACAGAAGAAAGAAAGGAGCATTGGCAGGAAAGTACCACCACCTATACCTCCACAAGCACCACAGAAAAAAAGTATGCTGTAACAAGTTCACAAACAGTCACAAGCCCTCCATCGCAACGTTCAGGAAAAAGCGTAGTGCAAGAGCTTTGGCACAATAACTTGTGCATTCACCCTGTGAAATCTTTGTTGCACGCCTATGCCACCCCGCAAAGCTATGCCGAAGCACACAGCTACTGCCAAGTGCAAAAAACACTTTTAGGGCATAGCACCTCGTATTTGTATGATCCATGCCATGCCCCCGCGGCCTTTATGCAACAAGCTACGCATATGGTTACCGAGCAAACGCGCCAACAGCTTTTGCATGTGGTAAAAAACACACAACAGCAAATACAGCATTCGGTACAAAAGAAAGAAGAAGTACTTTCCTTACACGGCGGTTATGGGCAAGGCCTTATGGAGGAGGTATTTCGCTACAGCCAAAGCGTTTTGGGCCTTGATGTGGAGGAATTTGACGTTATTCATGCCCACGATTGGATGACCTGCCCTGCTGGCATTGTGGCCAAAAACCTCACCGGCAAGCCCTTAATTGTGCATATTCACGCTTTAGAAAGCGATAGAAGCGGTGCCAATCTTAATACCGAGGTGGCTGCCATAGAACGTGCAGGCCTAGAGGCAGCCGATACCATTATTACTGTAAGTCATTACACAAAAAACCGCATTACTCAGCTCTATGGCATTGACCCACAAAAAATTTCTGTGGTACATAATGCCGTAACACAAGAAGAATCTCGTGCTAAGTTCAACATTCCTCACCATGATAGCCGTGAAAAATACGTGCTCTTCATGGGACGCATTACTTTTCAAAAAGGTCCAGAATACTTTGTACAAGCGGCTAAGCTTGTGCTCTCGCGCATGCCCCATGTGCGCTTTATCATGGCAGGCAGCGGTGATATGCTGCCCCGCATAGTTAACATGGTGGCGCAAATGCGTATGGGCAGTCGCTTTCACTTCACAGGCTTTTTACGCGGTGAAGAAGTGGATAAAATGTACGCCATGAGCGACCTTTACGTTATGCCAAGCGTTTCCGAACCCTTTGGCATTGCCCCCTTGGAAGCCATGTCTTACGATACACCGGTGCTCATCTCCCGCCAATCGGGCGTGGCAGAAGTGGTACAAAATGCATTAAAAGTAGATTTTTGGGACATTCGCGCCATGGCTGATAAAATATGCGCCGTGCTTACGCACCCGCGCCTTGCCAGCGAAATGACCAAACAATGCCGTGAAGAATTACAACATATTCGGTGGGAAAACGCCGCCACCAAACTTATGGATATTTACGAAAATTGTCATAAAACGCAGTAAAGTTATAGAGGCAGTTTTTCTGCACGCTTCATCATTTTAGATAATGGAGAAAAAGTTCATGTCGTCCATATGCTTTTATTTTCAAGTGCATCAGCCATACCGTTTACGCCATTATACCGTTTTTGACATGGGGCAAAGTCATTTTTATGAAGATGATAAAGCCAATAGCGAGATTTTGTTAAAAGTAGCGCGCAAATGCTACTTGCCCATGAATCAGCTTTTACTAGAGCTTATTGAACAGCACCAAGGCCAGTTTAAAATATGCTTCTCCCTTTCCGGCGTTGTTATGGAACAACTTGCCACTTGGGCGCCGGAGGTGCTTAAGTCTTTCCAAGACCTTGTAAAAACAGGTTGCGTAGAATTGCTGGGGGAAACCTATGCCCACTCGCTCTCTGCCCTCTACTCGCCGCAAGAATTTAAACAGCAAGTGCAAATGCACGCAGACATGCTGCAAAAATTCTTTGGCGTCAAAGCGCAAGTCTTTCGTAATACGGAGCTTATCTATAGTAATCGCATTGCTAAAATGGTGGAAGACCTTGGCTATAAAGCCATCTTGGCAGAAGGTGTAGACCACATCCTTGGTTGGCGCAGCCCCAATGTGGTGTATCAGCCTGCCAACTGCCTTGACCTTAAGCTTTTACTTAAAAATTATCGACTTTCTGACGATATAGCCTTTCGTTTTTCCAATCGAGGCTGGCCGGAATTTCCTTTAACGGCGGAAAAATTCTCCCATTGGGTGCATACCGCAGGCCTTAAAGGGGAGCTCATTAACCTTTTCATGGATTATGAAACCTTTGGTGAGCACCAATGGGAAGAGACAGGCATTTTTAATTTTATGCGCGCTCTGCCCAAGCAAATATTAGCCAATCCGCATTTTCGTTTCATCACCCCCACGGAGGCGGCGCAAAGCATAGCCCCCATGGCGCGCCTTGATATACCGGAAGCCATTTCTTGGGCCGATGCTGAGCGCGATTTAACAGCATGGATAGGCAATGCCATGCAAGATGATGCCATTGATGCTGTGTATAAGCTGGAAGATACCGTACGCGCCACTAAAGATAAAGATATCTTAAAAACATGGCGTAGACTGCAAACCTCAGACCATTTTTACTATATGTGCACCAAGTGGTTTTCCGATGGGGATGTGCATAAATACTTTAACCCTTACGGTTCACCTTACGATGCCTATATAAACTATATGAATGTTATAGCGGACTTTGAAAACACCCTTACACAAGAGCACCGCACTGAAATAGCTTCACCGTCATAAAAAAATTACTCATGAGACCCCGTGCATTGTAGGGCTTTAAGCCTTACAATGCTTTATATATAATTATGCCTCACTTATACATAACTTGTGTCATACAACTTTAAGGAGGATGTATGCATTCAGAGGTAAAAAACGCCACAGCTTTTGAAGTTAGCTGGGAAATTTGTAATAAAGTTGGCGGTATTTATACCGTGGTAAGTAGCAAGGCCCTACAAGCTGTAGAGTCTTTTGACGATAGATATTATATGCTTGGCCCCGACATGGGCGACAATGCAGAATTTGAAGAAACCGATGAGCCCTGCTGGGCTGAAATTCGCCCCATCTTAGCCATGAATAACTTCCAATGCCGCCTTGGGCGTTGGAACATACCCGGCAGACCCAAAACCATATTGGTGAAATTTAAAGAACGCTTTAATGTCAACCAATTGCTTTTTGAATTGTGGAACAATTATGGCGTAGATTCCATGACAGGCGGCTGGGACTATGCAGAACCCGTTATGTTCAGCGCCGCTTGTGGCGAGATTATTGCTGCCATTTATCAAGGCACGGTGGAGCCCCGTGGGCAAAAAGGTGTGGCCCTCTTTCATGAATGGATGTGCGGGGCAGGCCTGCTTACGGTAAAACGCCAAGCCCCCAGCATGGGGACTGTGTTCACCACCCATGCCACCATGCTTGGGCGCGCCCTTGCCAGCACAGGATGCGACATTTACAAGCAAATGCATAAAATCAACCCTGTGCGTGAGGCGGCCAATCATAACATCACCGCCAAGTGCTCCATGGAAAAAATCGCAGCGCGTGAAGCAGATTGCTTTACCACGGTAAGCCAAATCACCGCCACAGAGGCTTCAGCCTTTTTGGCCCGCACCCCCGATGTGGTAACCCTTAATGGTTTAGATATGCGCGTCATCCCCGACTACACCACCACGCGCGCCGAAGTTGCAGGTTACCGTCAACAAATTATCACGGCCCTAGAAAAACTTCTACGCCGCCCCATGCCAAAAAAGATACGCTTTATCCTTATTTCCGGTCGTTATGAATTTAGAAATAAAGGCTTGGATGTCTTTTTAGAAGCTTTGGCCGGCATTAATGAATCCTTACGCGGTAGTGACACCCACGTGGTGGCCCTTTTTGCCGTCATGGGCGGGCATACAGGGCCAAACCCCGACGCCATTAGCGGCAATGTACAAAAAAAACCACCACGCAATGAACATTGGATTACCTCACACCATGTGTACGACAGCCCCAATGATCCCATTCTTAATGCAAGCATACGTCTTGGCTTAACCAATGCGCCGGAAAATAATGTGCAAGTCATCTTTATGCCTGCACAGCTCAACGGAAATGACGGTTTTATTAACCTCACCTATGAGCAAACCTTATCTGCGTGTGACCTTGGCGCCTTCCCCTCTTGGTATGAGCCTTGGGGTTACACACCGCAAGAAAGCGCCGCTTGGGCTGTACCCACCATTACCACAGACCTTTCCGGCTTTGGCTTATGGACAAGGCAAACACAAGCGCGCGAAAATTTAAGCGGTGGTGTTTACGTGGTGCCAAGACAAAACAGATCGTATGATGAGCTACTCACTGACTTGCGCGAAACCACGCTACAAGCCATTTGCCAATCAGAAGAAGCACTTGAAGAATCTCGCTCCAACGCACATAAACTTTCGGACTACTTTACGTGGAAGGAATTCTTCCCCTATTACCTCAATGCCTATGCCCACGCCCTTGAAAAAGCAGAAGAGCGCAAGAGCAAAGCTTTTGGTTTTTCAGAAGATGTAAAGCACGTGCTTAAGGCTACCTCCTCCGTAACGCCGGTTCTGCGCTCCTTCATGGCCATATCCTTATTACCTCAACGCCTTAAGCGCTTAAACGATCTGGCGTCAAACCTATGGTGGAGTTGGCAAACCGACGCTTGCGAAGTGTTCGCCGCTATTGATCCTGTATTATGGGAAAAATACAACCGTAACCCTGTACTACTCCTTGCCAATGTTACCAACTCTCGCCTTGCGCAATTGGAAAAAAATACCGCCTTTTTAGAAAAAATGGACGCTGTACTTAAAAAGTTTGACGCGTACATAACAGAAAAACCTAAGGTTACCGAGGATATTCTTTCCCCTGAAAACCCTGTGGCCTATTTCTCTACCGAGTACGGCATATGCGAGAGCCTCCCCATTTATTCCGGTGGGTTAGGCGTTCTTTCCGGCGATCATTTAAAATCCGCCAGTGATTTGAACATTCCCTTGGTGGCCGTGGGCTTATTGTACAAAAATGGTTATTTCCAACAAAAGCTCACCCCTGAAGGCGGCCAACTTGCCGTATATACCGAAAATGACTTTGCCTCCATGCCCATGGAACGCGTCTTTAAAAGCAATGGAGAAGCGCTAGAAGTTTCCATAGATTTACCAGGGCGCAAACTGCATGCGCTGGTATGGTTGGTAAAGGTAGGTCGCATTAAGTTGTATTTACTCGATACAGATTATCTGCAAAACACCCCCGAAGATCGCAAAACCACCGCACAGCTGTATGTGGCAGACCGTGATTGCCGTCTAAGGCAAGAAGCCCTGCTGGGCATGGGCGGTGTGCGCCTTTTACAGCAATTAGGCATTCAACCTTCTGTATACCACATGAATGAAGGACACTCTGCCTTCCTTATTCTTGAGCGCATCAGAACACTCATGAGCGAAGGGCTTTCTTATGAAGTGGCTTGTGAGGCCGTGCGTGCTTCCTGTGTTTTCACCACGCACACGCCTGTAGATGCCGGTAACGAACGCTTTGCGCCAGAGCTTATGGAGCGCTACTTTAGCGATTATGCCCATAGTATAGGCTTATCTTTCCAAAACTTCCTCAATATGGGCCGCATTGTAGGCTCCAATAACAATATGTTTGAAATGACGGTACTGGCCTTAAATTACGCCCTTTCTGCCAATGGTGTGAGCCGTTTGCATGGCGAAGTATCGCGAGGCATGTGGCAAGCAGCGTGGAAAGGCTATTCCGCTGCCGAAGTGCCCATCAAATCCGTCACCAATGGTGTGCATGTGGCTTCCTACGTTTCTGACGCCATGCGCGCCTTGCTTAACGAAACCTTGCAAGACAAATGGGAAGACCTGCCCCCCCAAAGCAAGGTATGGAGTAAGATTGATAATATTCCTTCGCAAAAACTTTGGGATATTAAACGTCAAGAAAAGGCAAAATTACTCAGCGCTGTGGACAAAGGCCTTGCAAGCTTCTTCAAGACTTTGGACGTGCCCCAAGATAAACAACGCCTCATGCGCGCTGGCCTTACCAACCCTGATGCCCTTGTCATCGGTTTTGCCAGACGCTTTGCACCGTATAAGCGCGCGCATCTACTCTTTGCAGACCCTGAGCGCTTGCAACGCCTGCTGATTAACTCCAAACGGCCCGTCATCTTTATCTTTGCCGGTAAAGCACACCCTGCAGATCAGCAAGGTATAGACATTTTAAAGCAAATTGTGAAACTCTCCTTTGATGATCGCTTTGTGGGCCATGTATATTTTATGGAAAACTACAGCCTTGGCATTTCAAAATTGCTTACACGCGGTTGCGATGTTTGGCTCAATACCCCCTGCAGGCCCAATGAAGCCAGCGGAACCAGTGGCATGAAACCCTCCGTCAACGGGGGTCTTAATCTTAGCATTTCCGATGGTTGGTGGTGCGAAGGCTATAACCAATATAATGGGTGGACCATTGGCCCCGTTATTACCAAATTGCATGAGCTGGAGGGCCAAGCCGATTATGCCGATGCTGAATCCCTCTACACGCTTTTGGAGCAAGAGGTAGTACCGCAATACTTTGAACGCGGTGAGCAAAAATTACCGGAAAAATGGCTCAATAAGGTACGCCATGCCATGCGCACCTTAACGCCGCAGTTTAGCTCGCATCGTATGGTAGCCGACTACATGCGCGACTATTACATCCCCACTGCCGCAAGACAAGAAGCTGTTTTTAGCGATGACTTTGCCATGGCCAAACGCCTTGTGGAGTGGAAACACCACGTGGCTCACGCTTTTCCTTGTGTAAGCATTGACAAGGTGACCTTTGAAGGTGTGGACAATGAAACCCTGTATGTAGGGCAAAAGATACGCATATTGGTCACGGTGAACCCTTGCGAAATGGAAGCGCATGCTTTGCGTGTGGAATACGTGGTGGGCCATAGCGACCTCTACGACTTTGTGGAAAAACCACAAATTCACCCTCTTAAGTTTAAGGAGCATTTGGAGTCAGGGCAGTTACTCTTCACCGGAGAGTTTACCATTACCGAAAATGGCCATCACTCCTATGGGGTGCGTGCTGTGCCCTTTAATATTGACTTATTCTCTGCGCTGGACACACGCTTGGTGTTATGGGCGTAAAAACATTAATATAAGGGATTTTTGTGGGGAAGGAAAACTTTTGCCAGCGTCAAAATTTTTCCTTCCCCACTCCCCCATCCTTTCAAAGCACGCTGTATTTTTGGCGCAACCCTCTTACAAACGCGCTGAAACAAAACATTTTTCAAAGGAAATTTTTCCATAAAAAAAGGAGCTTTATACAAGC
>CAYJNG010000040.1:0-17983 GCA_964371505.1 uncultured Desulfovibrionaceae bacterium | reverse complement strand
TAAGGCTGTCTTCCAAATTTTTCAGCATTATGTTCATGGATTCAATGCCGCCATCAGCCACATACCATACATTATCCGGCTTTAAAAAGATGATTTTCTTTTCTTTATAGGCCTTGGTTTGATGTACAATTTCATTATTCATTTGCTCTTCAGCTGCGGTAGCTTCCGCGCCTACGGCATTGTCTTTGTCTAAAATGAATATATATTCAGGATTTTTAGCTAAAAGTAATTCGTAAGAAGAAATATTGCCATGGTTGACATTTTTTTCCTTGGCAAGGTTATTAAAGCCTACGTCATGGGTAATGAGGGAAATACGGCCTGTATCCCCAAGGGTATTTAAGGTGCCGCCGGCAAAAATACCTAAGATGGCAGTTTTACCGCCAAAGTTTTCTTTAAGCTTGGCAATGCGCGCGTCGAATTGTGCAATAAGTTCTAAAGCTTCTTTTTCCTTACCAAAAACCTTGGCCACCTGCATGACGTTTTCTTTATAACCTGCGTAAAATCCTTTAGTGTAATCAATAAAGGCTGGCACCGTGGGGGCAATCATTGTAAAATCTTTATACATACGCACCATACGGTCGCTGGAGAAGATGATGTCAGGCTGCAAAGACATGACAGCTTCCATATCAATCTCTTTCATGCTGCCCACATCTACGATGTTTTTATTATCTTCATAGCTTTGCAAGTGTTTGGGGGTGGATTTGGCTTTGGTAAAGCCTACAATTCTATCCCCAAGGCCCAAGGCATGCATAATATCCACCGTGGAGGCGCTTAAACACACCACACGTTGTGGGTTGAGGGGCACTTGCACCTCAATGGGCTTTTTTTTCTCATCCACGATGGTGAGTGTCACTTCTTGAGCTAAAGATAAGGCTGGCACGGCGCAAAGGCTCATGCAGGCAAAGGAAAAGAACAATTTTTTTAAACGAGTGAGCATGGTGTCCTCAAATGTAAAGGTGAAAGGTTAATAAAAAATAGAAATGGGTTTACCGTGCAGTTCTTCAATGCGAAAATCCACATTGTACAAATGCTGCAGGGTTTGCGATGTCATCACTTCTTTTACTTCGCCAAATTGATAGAGTTTTCCGTCTTTAAACGCGGCAATATAGTCGGAATACACCGAGGCAAAATTGATTTCATGCAACACAAGAATAACGGTTTTTCCTAGCTCGTCACACAATCTACGCACCATTTTCATAAGTGAAGAGGAGTGGTAGATGTCTAGATTGTTGGTGGGTTCGTCTAAGAAAATATAGTCTGTATCTTGGGCAATAACCATGGCAATGAAGGCGCGTTGCCTTTGCCCGCCCGAAAGCTCATCAATGAAGGTGTGGCGAAACTCCATAAGCTGCATGTATTCCATGGCAGCATGCACCTTGTCATAATCTTCTGCCGTAAGGCGGCTGCCGCTGTAGGGAAAGCGCCCAAAAGCGACCAATTCTTCCACAGTAAGCTTCATGGCAATATTGTTACTTTGCGTGAGAATAGCGAGCTTTTTGGCAAGCTCCGTGCTTTTCCATTGATCAAGGTCTTTGCCTTCAAAAAGTATTTGCCCGCTATCCTTGGCTATAAGGCGTGTTATCATGGTCATAACGGTGGACTTACCCGCGCCGTTGGGGCCTATTAAGGAAATAACTTTCCCTTTGGGCAAGGTGAAGCTTACATCTTGCACCACATGTTTACCGGCATAAGATTTATTAAGGTTGCGAATTTCCATATTACATTCCTTTATTTTTTAAGATGAGATAGAGAAAATATACGCCGCCAAAAAGGTTAATAAATACGGAAATGACGGTGCTAAAATGAAAGACGTGTTCAATGAGTATTTGTCCGGCCAAAAGCACCACAACTCCCACAAAGAAAGCGCCTAGCATAAGATAAATGTGCTTATAGGTTTTTATAAATTCGCGCGCCACATTGGCCACAATGAGCCCAAGGAAGGAAATAGGGCCTACCATGGCTGTGGCAATGGTGATAAAAATGGTGACTCCCACAAGCAACTTGCTGATGGTTTTGTCATAGTCAACACCAAGATTAATGGCTTGATTCTTACCCAGCGTGATGACATCCAGTAGGTAAATCTCTTTGCGTAAAGCAAAAACTACGCAGCCCATGAGCGCCAATGAAAGGTAGATAATGTCAGAATTCACATGAGAAAAACCAGCTACCAGAGAGGTTAAGAGGGCGTCGTATTCGTTGGGGTCCATGGTGCGTATAAGCGTGTTAGACATGGAAGTAAAAAGCGTAGCCATGATGGTGCCCGATAAAAGCACGTAGAGGATATTGTATTTGGTTTTGCGAAAAAGATACCCGTACAAGGAGGTAGCCACAAAGCTCATAAGCACAATATCAATGATAAAAGCCACGTTTTTGTTGGAAGAAAAATCGCTGGAAACACCAAAGATGAAAGCGATAGCTGTGTGGATGAGAATGTATAGCGCATTCATACCCAATAAACAGGGCGTCACAATGCGATTATTGATGATGGATTGAAACACTATGCTGGCCGTGCCTATGCAAAATGCAGCTATAATGGCTGCAATGAGCTTGGGCGTACGTATATACATGGCGTATTGAAAAAACTTCATGTCCACCATGATAAATTGGTACAGGGCCATAAGTACGAGGGAAAGCAGGAATAATATACTTATTTTCGTGCTAAGTTTAGTTTTAAACATGGTTTACCTTTAGGCCTTAGCGCAAGAGCAGTCAGATGTGGTGGGTTTTTTAGGGCAAGCTTTTTTGGGGCTTAGGCGTTTAAACATAAGCACAAGGAAAATGGCTGAGCCCACAATGCCGGAGATAAGGTCGATGGGGAGTTCATAGGGGTATATGATAACGCGGCCCACAAGATCGCAAATGAGCACAAAAAGTGCACCAAAAAGTGAGACATCAAGCAAGGACCCGCGGATTTTATCCCCACGAAACATGGCCACAATATTAGGCACAATAAGCCCTAAATAAGAAATGGTACCCACGGTGACCACCACTGAGGCTGTAATAAGGGCTGCAATGGATAGCCCGCCAAAGAGCACGCGTTGGTAATGCACGCCAAGGTTAGAAGAAAAATCCTTTCCAAGTCCTACAATGTTAAAGTGATTGGCGTATATATAGGAAATAATAATAAGCGGTAACACAAGGAAAACAATTTCATAGCGTCCACGAATAATGAGGGAAAAATCTCCCACTAAGGTGGATTGAATGGTTTGCATAAGGTCGTAGCTATAGGCAAAGTGCGTGGTAACGCCGCCAATAACATTGCCAAACATAATACCAATGAGGGGCACCATAATAATATCTTTAAACTTAATTTGTTGGGTAAACCATACAAAAAGCCAGGTGCCCAAAATGGACGTTACAAAAGCCACGGCGGTTTTTTCCCATAAACTAGCCATGGGGAAAAGTAAGAGAGAGAGCAGTACGCCAAATTGCGCAAAGGCCACCGTGGAGGACGTGGAAGGAGAAACAAACTTATTCATGCAAAGATTTTGCATGATAAGACCCGCCACACTCATGCCAATACCTGTACACAAAATAGCCAAGAGCCGCGGTAAGCGCGAAATGAAAAGAATGCTTACTTGCTGAAAATCACCTGCCATGATCCCTTCAAGGGAAATATCCATGGGGCCCACAAAGAGGGAGAGGCAAGAAAAAATAAGGATGAGTACCAGCATAAGGACTGAGTAGGCATATTGTGACCAAAATTTTCGTGAAAGCATTGTTTTCCTTTTATATATTTTTGTTATGTCTACTGTGTAGGGATGAGGTTTGCACAAGGGGGGTAAAAATACCAACTCCTGCAGGGGATGCATGTGCAGAGGGGGGCCCCTACAGGAGTTGTAATTTGCGTAAAAATGGTTTTTCTACGTATTATTTCATGGTGTACGCTATGGGTACGCGTACATTAAGCGATGTTTTTACACCTACATTTTTACCTATAAGTTTTTTACCAAGGTCTTCTGTGGCTTTTTTAAGTATGGAAGGCCCGCCTCCCACCACAGTTGCTGCGGTTATAACGCCTTGAGCATTGACGACCACGTGCAAGCGTATGGCGCCTTGAATACCTCTTTTCATGGCTTGACGAGGATATTTTTTATTTTGCTCTATGAGCCCCACCAAAATACCCAAGGCCATTTTTTCGTCTTGGACTTTTTGGGCCGCAAGGGCTGCGCTATTATCCACCGGTGCTGGAGCTGCCACAGCCGGAGTTGGTTTAGGCTTTACCTTGGGCACTACCTTAGGTTTGGGCTTAGGCTTTGGCGGCGGCGGTGGCGGTGGCTCCGGTTTGGGTTTTGGTTTTACCTCAGGCGGTGGCGGTGGCGGTTCATAAATAATATGCTGCGACTCCTCCGCTAAAATTTTCTCCATTTTTTTGGGCTTGATGAAAATTTCTTGCTCAATTTCAATGGGTATGCTCAAGGGCAAGGCCACAGGTTGCGTTAGTAGTTCTTTAGCAAACTTAAGGCTTACCAACATAAAGGCTATAATTATAGCAGCTATTATGCCCAGCGATGCGGCGCGGCTTTGGCGCATGGGTTTTGCGCTATGCCATGCAGCGTCTGTACCGCTGCTTCTGGCATCATTTTTCCGTGCTGATAACAAAACGGCCCTCTCTTTCTACTTTGGCCATATTTACCACTTCTACAAAGGCTTCAAAGGGAGCTGCCTTATCTACATACACGTTGAGCACAGCCGTGCTGTCTTTGCGTAGCTCTGCAACCAAGTCTTGAAGCTCAATGCGTTTATCCTTGTAAAACAAAGAACCGTGCTGCGTGATGGATACCAATATTTCTTTGGACTTTTCCTCGGGCGTGTCGGCCTGTTCGGCCTTGGGGAGGATAATCTCCATGACAGGCTTACTAAAGGTGGTGGTCATAATAAAGAAAATGAGTAGCATAAACACCACGTCAATGAGGGGTGTTAAGTCTATGGCTAAATCATCATCGTCGTTATCATCAAATAAATCCATGTCTACTCTCCTGTAGTATTTTCGCCGTGGCGTTTTTTCCACACACCCACAGCTCTATAGCTGTATTCAATGGCTTCTACGCGAAAGCCTTTAAAGCGCAGCAACAGGAAGTAGTAAATCATAAGCATGGGGATGGCTATGGACAGGCCCATAATGGTGGTGAGTAAAGCTTCCCAAATACCGCCGGCCAATACGGTGGCGTCTGGGCTGGAGTCGGTGGCGATGGCTTGGAATACGCCTACCATACCCATAACGGTACCTAAAAGGCCCAAGAGGGGAGATATGACAGTGATAAGGCGAATCCAATATAAAGAGCGGGTGACAGACTCAAAGTTTTTGTGGAAGAGATAGTTTACCTCGGCGCGCATGTCATCGGAGTGCCCTTGGTGTGTATGTACAATATCCCATACAATATTAAGCAGGGGGTTGTCGGTAATGTGTTTAGCTTGATCTGAGTCGGATTTGGCATGGCGTAGTACTTCGCGGTAATTTTTACGAAACTCACGACGCACCAAGCGAATGTAAATAATATTGCGCAGACCCAAATAGAGGCCATAAATAGCAAATGCTAAGAGGGCAAGCCCTGCTACTCCCACAGAGGTGTAGATAAGGTCAAAAAGTTCTAATAGTCTTTCTGTGCTGAAAAAATCCATGAAAATGCCGCCTTTTAAGGAATAAATTAATTTTTCTTGTTTTGTTCGGGGGAGGTTTCTTGTGTTGCCGTGGGCGAAGTTTGCGCCACGGGCTTTACATCCTTTTTGGGTAAGGAGGTAAAGTTTTGCAACATGCTATCCATGGCAGTGAGGCCGCCGCTGTTAACATACCAAGTGTTTTCAGGATTTAAGAAAATAAGCTTGCCGGTTTTAAACGCTTCCGTTTGTAGAATCTGCTCCTGCTTTGGCAGCATTTCTTTGGCTTTGGCCC
The DNA here is from genome assembly GCA_964371505.1 of uncultured Desulfovibrionaceae bacterium. Lineage (GTDB taxonomy): Bacteria > Desulfobacterota > Desulfovibrionia > Desulfovibrionales > Desulfovibrionaceae > CAYJAD01. The sequence goes on along the minus strand of CAYJNG010000040.1, from coordinate 12,090 downwards.
CGTCATTGCCCACGGCGCTATTTTTATCAAGCACAAAGATAAATTCTGGATTTTGTGCAAGAATATACTCGTAAGAGGAGTGTTCTGCATTGCTGCTATCAAAATTCTTACCGGCATTTTCAAAGCCAAGGTCGGCTATAAGCACTTTACCCGCGCCTTTGCCCTTGGCGCTTTCAGCACCTTGAATGTGTAATTTGTCGCCCACAAAAATGGCTTGGATGGCGCGGCGTCCTTCATGCTTTTGACGTAACTTTTCAGCCTTAAGCTCCAGATGTGCCAAAAGTTTTTTCATTTCTTTTTCTTTGCCCATAAGGATGCCATGCTTAAGAGCCATGTCTTTCACGCCTTTAAGAAAGCCATCCTTACTGTCCACAGCCACAGCCATGGTGGGAGCAATTTGCACTAGTGAATCGTACAGGCCAACGGTGCGACCACTGGAGAGAATAACATGCGGCTGTAGCGAGGCTAAAGCTTGCATGTCGGGTTCTTTCATGGAACCTAAGGGTACTATGGAGGCATCATCTACGTATTTTTGTAAATGTTTTGGCGCTTCTGGGCCTTTTATCATGCCTACGATATGATGTCCCAAGCCGAGCTTATCTAAAATGTCCACAGAGTCATAATTTAGGCAGGCTATCTTTTTAGGGGCGAGTAAAAATTCGCCCTGAATAATTTTTCCTTGAGCATTGGCTACATCAATAAGTACGGTTTGGTACATATGCGCTGCCACAAGGCCAATACCGCCAACGGTGAGTAAGCTTGTGATAATAAAAGCGAAAATAAAGGATAGTTTTTTTGTTTTCATGTGTTTTCCTGTGGACAATAGAGTGTGCGCCTAGAAAAGAGCGAGGCCTGCATCGTTGATAGCTGTTAGCTTATTTCACATCTGAAATTCATAGTCAATATTATTAAAATATAAGTGCAGAAGTGTAAACTATTTAAAATATACAAATTATTTTCTTAACGTTTAAACGATTGTAGTGCTAGTATAAATAAAATATATAAAATCAACTGTATATAGGTATTGTATTCGTTTGGTCAGCGGTGCTAAAAAAGACAGCATAAAATATTTGGCATGTGTAAATAAAAAGTTAACAAATGTGCTGGGGTGTTGTTTTTGTAATGTTTACTAGAGTGTGCGTTGTTACTTTGCGAGCTTCTGTACCAAACGAGGGGTGATGAGGATTTTGGGTATGAGTACTGTTAACGCATTTGGTGTCAAAGTTCTTTTGGAAAACGTGTAGTAGTAGGGGCAGTTTGCACTGGTACCTAGCTGAATCAATATTTTATGGGCATAACTCAGCAAAGGCTTAGCATTTTATGCACGGCTGAAATATTTTCGTCCTGCGCTGCTAGTAAATTTTATTTTTGGCATTATATATAAGCCACACCGATTTAATGTATGGTAATATAGTAAATGAGTGTGTTGTGTTTATACGAAAATACGTTAATTTTTTAATTGTAAGATATGCCCTTGCGCTGTGAAAAAGCTCCATGGCTTTGTGTACAGCGGTAGCGCCATGCATTTTACTGTTACAGTATGCCTTAGAAAAATATTAAACGTTCTTTATGTTTAGTTCTACATTGCAGTTTTAAAAAATCAAAGATATATGGGCTGTTTGCCAGTTGGTATTTTGTAATCATTAACCAGACTAAGGAGAAAACATGTTAAAGGAAAAATTTTTTATGGTACTTGTGTTATGTTTTGGCCTTTTTTGCTTTACCGGCAGCGAGGGCTTGGCACAGACCACAAAAGGGACTTTCATCGGCTATGCGTATCTTCAACCTGAAGGAGGCAACATAGAGCATGCTACCATGGTTGTTGCTCCCGATAATCTGAAGCAAGTTCTCTATTTAGGCATTTATTCTGAATTGAATAAAGAGCTGGCAGAGTGCTTTAAAACAGCCTTAGAATATGAGTTTGAGCTAGAAGTAAGCGGAAACGTAAAGGTTTATGAAAACGGTGAAAAGTTTCTTATTGTTGATAATGACACCACATGTAGCCATAGAAATTAATATTATGCGTAAGGTATAGAAAGGTACTTCTATTTTTGCGCTTGCATGCGTGAGTTGCGGCCTGCATGGAAAACATGCAGGTTGCATGTCTTAACAGCCTTTATTTTTTTGTCTCTTTTTTCAATTGTCGTTACACATATTTAAGATTGTGCCATGCCCATGCCCACTCTTGTGGTGAAGGGAAAGCGGTACAAGGTGTTACTTTACTTGCCATGTGGCTTCAGAGGCCGTGAATCGTAAGGCGCACGTTGCAAGAAATCTATGGCCGCGTATGAGGAAAGGACTCAAGGGCACTCCCTACCATGGGGAGTGCCCTTTTTTGTTTTTGTAGAGAGTCAGCGGTTTGCCTTTGAAGAAAGAGTATAGGCGCCGCAACAGTAGCCGTAAAAGAGGAAGGATACCTTACGCTGCATAGTGCATTTTAGGTCTTTATTGTTAAGTGATGGTGCAGATTATACTACCTAAGTGTAGTGTGTTTTTCTTTGTATAATCCATATGTAATGAGCGTAAGTGAGGGTAGGATTATGTGTGTTAACAAAATATTGTTGACTTCGCCCTTGACAATCACTTTCATTTTGGTAGTGTCGCGCTAACAAAGTTAGTGGAGTCTAACTTTGTTAGCGCGCTAAACTACTATTCAACTAAAAGGTAAAGCCATGAATGCTGAAAATCATCATAAAAGTTTGAAGCCTCTGCAATTGGAAGATTATTTTGCCACTGTGAGTAAAGAACCTTTAACACAGGCTTTTGAGAAAAAAATTTCTTTGCACCCCGGACTTTCCGGTAAAAAAGTTGCGGAAGAAGAATACGAAACAACGCTGGAAACGCTATTGCAAGGGCAACGTAAAGGGCGTTCTGTGGCTTATGTGCATGTGCCTTTTTGTCAGACGCATTGTTTATACTGCGGTTTTTACAATAAGCCGTATCGTGTGCAGGATAGCCATACGTATGCCGCCGTCCTTGAAAAAGAGTTTGCTCTTTGGGCGGAAAAGCCCGCGGCTCAGCAAGAGCCCATTCATGCGCTTTATTTTGGTGGCGGCACCCCCACCGCATTGGAGCCAGAGGATGCTTTGCGCGTGCTTAAAGCAGCAAGAAAATATCTCCCCCTTGCCAATGATTGCGAAATCACCATCGAAGGGCGTCTTTCTAATATCAATGAAGCCTCTGTGGCGGCCTATATGGAAGGCGGTGTGAACCGTTTTTCCTTAGGTGTGCAGACTTTTCAAACAGATATTCGCCGTATGCTGAAGCGTGTAGGTTCACAAGAGGAGCTCATAGGGCAGCTTAAGCTTTTGCAAGATACGAATCAAGCTGCTGTTATCGTGGATCTTATTTACGGATTGCCAGAGCAATCCATGCAGCGCTGGCAAGATGATCTGGCGGTGATGGCTTCTTTAAACCTTGATGGGTGTGATTGCTACCAGCTCAACGTGTATGACCAAACACCTTTAGGAAAAGCCGTGCTGGAAGGGCGCATAGAAACGCCGCCCAATGTGGCAGCGCGTGCGCATATGTATGCTGAGGCTGTACGCTATTTGGATGAAGCTCTTTATAAACGCCTTTCGCTCAGCCACTGGGGGCGTACCACACGTGAGCGGAATATTTACAATCTTTACGTGAAGAGCGATGCGCATTGTCTTGCCTTTGGCCCTGGCGGCGGCGGCAATATTAATGGCGTTTTTTACATGAATAATGGTGACTTTGATGCGTGGGTAAAAAATGTAGAAGCGGGCCGCAAGCCCATAGGCTTCATGCAGCTTCCTACGGCTAAGCATAAGGAATTTCGCGCCATTGCGGAAGGGTTTGAGCAAGGGCTCATTGATGTGCCGCATATGGAAAAAGATTTTGGCCCTGCCTTTGTGGAGCGCTGTAGACCCCTACTTGCGCAGTGGCAGGAAGCCGGTTTGTTAGATTTTGTTCACGGTAGAGGAAAGCTTACCGTGGCCGGAGAGTTTTGGATGACCAATCTTTCTCAGCTTTTATTGAATTTTTTAAAACGCTCTTTGGAGGCATCTTCCCATGAAGATAAGTAACTATTGTCGTACCCTATGTTTATTGGGTTTGCTTGGAGCAAGCGCTCTTATGCCCACATCCTTTGCGCAGGCAGCTGCGCCTACCGTGGAGGCAGACCCTGTGCTTGTTACGGCCACACGTGTGGGGAGAGAATTACACGATGTGCCCATGGCCGTGGGGGTAATTACAGCAGAAGAAATTAAGAAAAACCCTGCCACCACCATAGGTGAGTTGGTGCGCGATATTCCTGGTGTGGAACTAACGCAAAGCTCTCCGGGGCTCATCCGTATTTCCATACGCGGTGAGAGTGACCGAAGAACCTTGGTGCTTGTGAATGGGCAAAAACTCAGCGAGCAAAAATCCATGGACGGTACTCCCATTTTAGTGGACCCTGCCAATGTGGAACGCATTGAAGTTATCAAAGGGCCTGCGTCTGTGCTGTATGGTTCTGACGCCATTGGTGGTGTGCTGAATATTATTACGAAGAAAAGCACTAAGGATGCCATACATGGCAGTGTAAGTATGACATATACAGGTGCAGATAATGGACTTACCGAAAGTGCCAACCTATACGGCCATTACCAAGGTTGGAATTATCAGCTTTCCGCCAGCAACAGTATGCATAATAAAACTTCGACGCCGTATGGGTATTTGCCTGATACAGGGTATGGACAGCAAAATTTAGATGCTGCCTTAAGCTACGACTTTACACCTAATGTAACAGCTGGAGTAAACTTTTCGTACTTTCACTTTAATTCTGTGACGGGCGCCCCTGTATTGGAAAATGGGGAATATGTGGCTAAAACATATGACAGCCTCACCGGTGAATACAGTGACTTCGATTTTAGTGTAGAAATTCCCACATGGTCACGTACCAAGGTAGGAGCCTTTCTTGAAGCAAAAGATATTACAGATTATTTTGCGCGCTTGCGTATAGATGCTTATTATCAGCACACCTATAAACAAATGTACAATTACGGCGCCATGCCTTCACCCATGGGTGATATGCTGCCGGGCACCATGGTGATGATGGACAATGAAAGTAATAATAACTTGTCCACACTGGGGCTTACTGTACAAACAGATTGGTCCTTGGGAGATAATCATTATTTCATCGTAGGCTATGACTTTATGCATGATACTTTAGATGGTGATGATTTTGATTTTTCACGCACCCCCACTATGATACCGCCCACAGGTTTTCCACCTATTCCTACCTTTGCTTGGCAAGACACGCATACGCGCCAATACTATGATGGTACGCAAACCTCACACGCGTTTTATCTTTCCGGTGAAAGTACCTTTTGGGATCAGCTCACCTTTCATTATGGGGCACGCTATACGGCTGTGATAACAAGCATGAGTCGTGCTGAAGAAACAACAGACGGCGGAGCCACCTTTAGTGATGCAGGCTATACAGGCTCTGATATACAATCGCGCCCAGTGTTTAACCTTGGTGCTGTGTGGCGTCCCATAGAAGAGTTTGCCTTGCGTGCTAGCTGGGCCCAAGGCTTCAGAGTGCCGCGCCTTGATGAAAAATATTTTGGCAATAGCATGGGCGGTGGCATCATAGAAACCAATGAAGACTTAAAACCGGAAACATCGGACAATTTTGAAGTGGGCGTGCGCTATTCCTCCGGTGGCTTTGCCGCAGATGTTGCTGCTTTTTATAGCATTGCTAAGGATTATATCTCCTTAGAGGATTTAGGTGAAAATGCTGATGGCTATGACGTGTTTCAATCGTTAAATATTGCCGATGCCACCACACACGGTGTGGAAGCTTCGTTAAGTTATACCTTTGAAAATGGTATTAAGCCCTATGTGACGGCCACCTATATGCGTAGGCAGTTTACAACGGAAAACTACACCACATGGGATACCGGCCTTGCTCCTTTAACAGCTCGTGTGGGTGTGGCTTATTTTGGCTCACACTTTGATGATACTGTGGACATTAATGCCGATGTGTACATGCGCGCTAAAAGTGCGACTAAGGACTATATTCCAGCTTCGGGCAGCATCCCTGCGTATACAGAAACCTATGAAGGGTATGCCACTTTCAACGCCGCTTTAGGTGTGGAATTTGGGCCGGAAAAAGCGTGGAATGTACAAGCTGAGGTGCTTAATATCTTTAATACTTACTATCATGATGGCGGCAACTATCCCTCTCCTGTGGAGCCGGGCACAAGCTTTAATCTACGTGTGAGTTATTCCTTCTAAAGGCTTTAGCGCCAAGTTTTATTGAAAATGACTGTGATAATTATAAGCTATAAAACTTGGCGCTTATTTTGGTAAAAGGATTAATTGTATGATGAAAAATATATCAAAGCCCCATTGGGACGCCCACGAACTGGTGGTACTTGGCGTTTTTGCCGCTACCACTAAGGTTCTTACCGTGCTTATTGCCTTAGCTGGTGGCGGCATGAACCCCGTATCCCTACTGGCAAAAAATCTTATTTATACAACGTTACTGGTGGTTATGCTATATAAGGTGCGTAAAACAGGTACCTTATCCCTCTTTGTATTGGTGAATATTCTTATCAGTATGTTGCTCATGGGTGGTTCTGCTACGCTTATTCCCTCCATGTTTGGGGCGGCTCTCGTGGCAGAGGCATTGACGCTGTGCTGCGGCGGATTAAAACGCGCGTGGGGGCCCTTATTGGCAGTGGGGCTTTTTGATTTATTCTTCAGGCTTTTTTCCTTGGGAATGTCCTGGCTTTATATGCGAGAAAATCCGGCCATGTTATATATGGCTATTCCCGTGGTGGGGCTTGGCTATCTTGGTGCGCTCATAGGCTTGTATACTGGGCGAAAATCTGTAGGGGAGTTGCGTCATGCGGGCATTGTACGCTCTTAATGCGCCTTTGCCACAAGGCTTTGTGTATAGTCTTGATGTGCGGGCAAAAATGTGTGTGAGTTTATTGGCTTCCATTATTACTGTGGTGCTTAATGCGCCAGAAGCGCAAGCTTTTTTAGTAGTATGCTCTGGTATGTATGCTTTTTCCATGCGTAAGCCCAAGGCCTTGTTAATTGCCTATGCCATTATGCTGGTGATGATGCTTATGGCAGCCGGTTGCACGCTCATTATGAAGGAGCTTTTACCCAAGCTCATGGGAAGCGTCACCATAGGCTCTTTGGCTGTGCCTTTTATGCGCTCCCTTGTTATGCTGCATGTGATTTTGCCCATGGCTTTGTCTTCTCGCATTCAAACCATTCTAAATTCCTTACGCTCCTTGCATTTACCTTTTTGCATTTATTTGCCTGCCGCTGTGGCGGTGCGTTTTATTCCTGCTTTTATCACTGACGTGGGGCAAGTGGTGGATGCCTTAAAAATTCGCGGGCATAAGCCGGGATTTAAAAATTTTATGCGTCACCCAGTGCGGACTTTGCGTCTTGTATGCGCGCCCTTACTTTTTCGCTCCTTACGCACCTCAGAAGATTTAGGCATTGCCGCTGAGCTTAAAGGCCTTGGAATGGGCAGAAAAATGGTGCCGTATACGCAAAATCAATGGAAAACTAAGGATACAGTGTTTGTATTGCTCACCCTTGTCATCATGGCTTTAGCCGTACTGTGCCAAGAATATTTTAACCCGCATGCGGTTTCGGGAATGCGCTAATGTTAGAATTTAAAAATGTGACGTATACATATCCTTTTCAGGAAAAACCGGCTGTGCATGATATTTCTTTGCGCATTGAACCGGGGCAACTCATGGTGTGTACAGGAGCCAGCGGCTGCGGGAAATCCACATTGATACGTTTAGCCAATGGGCTTTGCCCTCACTATTTTCAAGGGGATTTGCAGGGAAGCGTGTTGGTGCAGGGGCAAAATACAGCCGAAGTACGTATTGCTGAGCTTTCAAGCCATGTGGGCACGCTTTTTCAAGACCCTGAGCAGCAGTTTTTTGCGCTTAATGTGGAAGATGAATTGGCTTTTGCTTTGGAGTGGAAAGGCATGGCGCGTGAATCCATGCAGGAAGCGGTGCAAAGGGCCGTGCAGGAATTTGGCTTGGAATCCATTTTAGCTTCATCCATCCACAATCTTTCTGAAGGGCAAAAGCAAAAGGTGGGTTTGGCCTCCTTGCGAGCGCAGGCCACCAAAGTTCTTATTTTAGATGAGCCCAGTGCCAATTTGGACCCTGAGGCCACCGAGGCTTTGGCGCATATTTTACAACACTTAAAAGCGCAAGGCATGACCATCTTGGTGGTGGATCATCGCTTGTATTGGTTGCGGGATATTGCTGACCGCGTTCTTGTTATGCAAGAAGGGCGTGTGGTGGAAGAGGGCTCTTTTACTTTGCTGGATGATGCGGCCTTGCGCGCTAAATACGGCTTGCGTAGCACACAGGTGCAAGATACGCGCAGCCAATTACCTTCTTGTTTTGTAGCCTCGCAAGAAGAGGAAATGGCCCTGCAGGTGGAGGATTTACACTTTGCCTATAAAAATAAAGAGCCCATTTTTACAGCGGCACATATAGTTATACCTTACGGCATTACGGTGCTCATGGGGGATAACGGCACAGGGAAAACGACCTTGGCCCGTATTATAGCAGGCCTGCAAAGCTACGAAAAAGGGCAATTTACCATAAAAAAACAGCTTTGTGACCGCAAAGAGCGTTTAGGCCTTACAGGCATAGTTTTACAAAATGCTGACCATCAGTTGCATATGCGCACAGTGCTGGAAGAGGTTATGACCTCCTTGGAAATATTGCACATTGCCAAAGCTGATAGACCGGATAAGGCCACATCATTGCTTAGGGATTTTGGCTTGGAACATTTGGCGCAAAGGCACCCACAATCTCTTTCAGGCGGAGAAAAACAACGCCTTGTGGTGGCTTGTGCCTTGGCAAAGCAGCCGCATATTTTATTGCTGGATGAGCCTACCAGCGGCTTAGATGGAAATAATATGCAGCGTTTGGTGGCTGTGTTACAGCGCTGCCAAGAGCAAGGGATGTGCGTTTTGCTTATTACGCATGACCTTGAATTATTACATCATGTGGGAACGCATGCTTTGCGTTTACCGTTGGATAGTATTGCGAAAAAGGAAGGATAATACATGCAAAACTTACAAGAAAAAGTGGCAGAACTGGTAGAAGGAAAGAAAATACATACCCTAGGGCATTTAGCAGGTGAGTGCGGCGTCAGTGAAATGGAAATTGCACGCGCCATGCCTGAAGATATGTGTGTTGTGGCTGAACTGGATGACTTTGCCACCCTTTGGGAAGAGCTCACCACGTGGCCTGTGGCAACATTTATTATGACCCATGCTGGCAGTGTTATAGAAATTAAAGGGCAGCTTCCCCAAGGAAAGCTTGGGCATGGGTATTTTAATTTAGGGCATGGTTTGCCACTAAGCGGGCATTTGTACCCTGATGTGATTACCCATGTGGGCTTTTTGTCCTTACCGTTTATGGGCTTAGAAAGCTTAAGTGTACAATTTTTTGATGGCGAAGGCCGTGTGGTTTTTGGTATTTATGTGGGGCGTGAAAAGCGTGTACTTATTCCACAAGCCAAAGAATCTTTCGTAGCTTTACGTCAAAAATATAGTGTGTAATAGGAGAAAAATATGAAAACGCTTGTGGTGTATTCTTCAAGAACAGGCAATACCAAAAAAGTGGGGGAGGCCATTGCCGCCGTTCTCCCAAGCTGTGATATTTTTGCTGTGGAAGACGCTCCCTCTGTGGAAGGCTATGATTTTGTTGCGGTGGGGTACTGGGTAGATAAGGGCATAGCCGATGCCAAATGTAAGGCGTATATTGAAAGCATTTCCCATGCTAGAGTGGGGCTTTTTGGTACGCTTGGGGCTTATCCTGATTCTGACCATGCCAAGGACTGCGTCGTACAAAGCGAAGCTTTATTTATGGAGCCGGCACGCGGTAATACGGTATTGGGTTCTTTTATTTGCCAAGGCAAGGTGGACCCTAAAATTACAGAAATGATGAATAAAATGTCTAACAACCCGCACCCCATGACGCCGGAGCGTCAAGCGCGCCTTGAAGAGGCGGCTAAACATCCCAATGAGGAAGATTGCGCCAAGGCTCAAGATGTGTTTAAGGCATTTATAGCGCAGATTACTGTATAATGCACTCTCCCTGCCTGCATGTTCTTACCATGTTTTCGTGGAAGAGCATGCAGGTTTTTTTATAAAATTTTGCAAGCTGTGAGTATGTATGTCTTCTGTGTCTTCTCCTAAAATGCCTACTTTGGGTGAGATTTTTTCTCTCATCGTGCCACAGCTTGGCCTTATGTTGTGTCATTTGTCCATTTCCATAACAGATATTTGGGTGGCTTCGCGCTTGGATTCAAGCATTGTGGCCAGCCTTGGATTGGTAGGGCAAGTTTTTATGGTGCTCATGCTTATGACCTCGGTGGTAAGCAGCGGGTGCATGATTACCATTGCCAAGGCCGTAGGGGCAGGGAAAATAGATAGAGGCAGGCGTTATGCCTTTCTTACCTTGGGTTTGGCCATTTCTGTGGGCTGTGTTGTGGCGCTTATAGGAGTTGTTTCAGCACCGCTTTTTTTGCATATACTTGCTCCCAGTGCTGAAGTAGCCACACCTTTACATACATTCATTATGGCCTATTGCTGTCATGTGCCTTTTTTTTACAGTATGGTCATCATGAACTCCATTTTTCGTGCCCATAAATTGGCATGGTTTCCTTTCATAACGCTTATTTTTGTCATGCTAGTTAATGCTGTGGGCAGTATAGGCTTTGGGCTTGGGTATTGGGGTTTTCCTCATTATGGGTATACTGGTGTGGCCTGGGCCACCTTTGCTTCAGGTGTCGTAGGGTTCTTATGCAATTTTACCCTACTGCTGCACCATAACTTGCTGGGGGCATGCCCCCCATGGCGCTGGGTGCGTGTGGGGTGGGTACGTCTTTTACGCATTGGCGGGCCGGCTACCCTTGGGCAAGTGTCTTCACAGTTGGGGGCGTTCTTGCTCATGGCTTTACTTGTTTCCTTGCCTGTGCAAGTGGGGGAAGATGCCATGCATGCCGTAGCTGGCATGACCTTGGGCTCGCGCATTATGGGTATATTGCAATTTCCCTTTGCTGCGGTGGGGATGGCGCTGACCATTTGTTGTAGCCACATGCTAGGCGCAAAATTTGAGCAAGGCTGTATTCTTTTGGGGCAACGGTTTATGCTGTACGCCACCTTGGCCATGATAGGCGGTGCAAGTCTGCTCTTTGTCTTTCAAGAGTCTTTTTTACTGCTTTTTTCTGGGGAGGAAGCCCACCTTGAGTTTGCTCTTATGCAAAGTCGTCTCTTTCTCATTTTTGCATGCGGTATAGCGCCTTTTCAGGTGCTCAGCCAAATGCAACAAGCTGTTTTTGCCGGCGCAGGAGTAACTTCCATAGCGTGTATTGCGTCTTGTATACAGATGTGGCTTGTTACTGTGCCCGTGGCGTATCTTTTAGGGCATGTTCTCTTATGGGGTGTAGAAGGAGTGTACTTGGGTATGGCTGCAGGCAGTTTGGTAGCATGTTTGTATACATCGCGAAAGTTTTTTTCTCGCGCATGGCTTGCACAGGGCAGAGGCTTGTGCTAATTATTTTTTTATGTTGGAAGAGCAAGAAAAAACAACACTTTCGCCTGCGTTAGAAAATTATCTTTCTATCATTTTTCGGCAGGAATACGAAAACGGCGCATGCCGAGCCAGTGACATTGCGCACGATGCAAAAGTGGCAAAATCCTCGGTAACGTCAGCCTTGCGTGCGCTTACTCGCTTGGGTCACATTACCTACTCTCCTTATAAGCTTGTACACCTCACAGAAAAAGGCAAAATTGTTGCCAAAAAGTTGGTACATCGTAAAATTGTACTGCAAGATTTTTTTACGACAGTTTTACATATTCCTGCTGAAGACGCCCAAGCCACAGCTTGTGATGTGGAGCATGTTATTTCTGACGATGTGCTCATGCAGTTGCAAAAATTTACTTTGTATGTGCGGCACTGCTCGCCGGAAGTGCTTGATTGGGCAGCGCAATATGAGGCCCAGCGTGATTTTTTGCTTACAAAAGTTCATGGCTTGAAGAAAGCATCGCCTACCACGTAATATGAAGCT
>CAYJNG010000039.1:0-18288 GCA_964371505.1 uncultured Desulfovibrionaceae bacterium | reverse complement strand
TAAATAGCTTGCCCCGCATCAAAGTTTTTTATATATGCAAATTGTGTAAAAAACTTGATGCGGGGATTTTCCCTTTTTAGAGTTATTTTTCGGAGGTACTTTTATGGTTGCCATTCCTATGGTTATTGAAACCACTGGCCGCTCTGAGCGCGCCTATGATATATATTCTCGTCTTCTTAAAGACCGCATTGTCCTTTTGGGCACAGAAGTAAATGCTCATGTTGCTTCACTTATTTGTGCTCAGTTGCTTTTTTTGGAGTCGCAAGACCCTGATAAGGAAATCAGCCTTTACATTAACTCCCCCGGCGGCTCTGTAACAGCGGGCATGGCTATTTATGATACCATGAATTATATTACATGCCCTGTGACCACAGTGTGCATGGGCCAAGCTGCCAGCATGGGGGCCTTCTTGTTATCTGCAGGGGAGAAGGGCATGCGTTTTTCTTTACCGCATAGCCAAATTATGATTCACCAACCCCTTGCAGGGTATCGTGGTCAAGTGACCGATATTGATATTCATGCCAAAGAGTCTTTACGTATTAAAAAGACATTAAATGATATTTTGGCTGCCAATACGGGACAAAATGTAAAAAAAGTGATTCAAGCCACCGAGCGTGATAACTTTATGAATCCGGAAGAAGCATTAAAATTTGGTCTTATTGATAAAATTATTGTTTCTCGCCGCGATTTAATGGATTTGCAGGAAGAAAAAGAAGATTCTTCCGACGAGTAATTTTGCGCCATGGCATGTTGGTTTTATAAAATAAGCTAGCATGCTTTGCGCTTTATGCTACATTGTACTGTTGAAAATGACATTGTTGTAATTACCTATAGTGTTATGATTTAAGGATTCGTTATGGCTAAAACTCCCCCTCCACAATCGGATGTGAATTGTTCTTTTTGCGGAAAGAGCGAATACAGTGTGAAAAATCTCATTGTTCAAGGCGATGTACGCATTTGTGACCAATGCGTGGGCATATGCAATGATATTATTGCACAACAAAATATTACCGAAGTGCAAAATGAAGGTATTTTATTAACACCGCAAGAAATAAAAGACCGTCTTGATGAATATGTCATTGGCCAGCACGAAGCTAAGAAGATTTTGTCTGTGGCGGTGCATAATCACTATAAACGCGTGTTTCATGCTGAAGCCATTGGCTCCGATGTGGAGCTGGAAAAAAGTAATATTTTACTTGTCGGGCCTTCCGGTAGCGGTAAAACCTTGCTTGCAAAAACTTTGGCACGCACATTAAAGGTGCCTTTTGCCATTGCTGATGCCACTACACTTACCGAAGCTGGTTATGTTGGTGAGGATGTAGAAAATATTCTTGTACAGCTTTTGCAAAATGCCGATTATAATATTGAAGCAGCTAGTAAGGGTATTATTTACATTGACGAAATTGATAAAATTTCACGTAAAGGCGACGGCCCTTCTATTACGCGCGATGTGTCCGGCGAAGGTGTGCAGCAAGCTTTGCTAAAAATTATTGAAGGAACCGAAGCCAATATTCCTCCCAAGGGCGGGCGTAAGCATCCACAGCAAGAGTTTATTCGTATGGATACCAGCAATATTCTCTTTATTGTGGGCGGTGCCTTTGTGGGGCTTGAAAAAATCGTGGGCGAGCGCATGAGCGGCGGTTCCATGGGCTTTGGTGGTAAACCACGCAATACAAAGGATATTCCTCTTTCTAAGCTTATGGATGAAATGCATCCGGCAGATCTTGTAAAGTTTGGTCTTATTCCTGAGTTTGTGGGGCGTATTCCTGTATTTACTCATGTGGATGATCTTGACGTGGAAGATCTTGTGCGCATTTTGACAGAGCCTAAAAATGCTTTAGTGCGTCAATACCAAAAGCTTTTTGAACTTGAAAATGTTAACCTACGTTTTACAAGTAATGCGCTGCGTGCTATTGCAGAGCTATCCATTGAGCGTAAAACTGGCGCTCGTGGTTTACGCAATGTAATGGAAAAAAGCATGCTAAATATTATGTTTAACTTGCCAACTATGACCAATGTTCAAGAATGCCTTATTAATAAAGCTGTTATTGAAAAAGGTCGTGAACCTGTATTGTTATATGAAAATGATGACAATAAAGAAGGTAGTGAGCAAGCAGCAAGCTAGTTTTTTGGGGCTCCACTTTTTATGTGGAGCTCAAAGTATTTTATGGTATGGTGACTAACGCTACAGGCATAAGAATACATTTGCTAGCTTTCATTTTTCTTACGTTACAAAAGGTGCCTTTTTCCTTTTTATGGAGTTTATATGGTAGATAACGCATCCTTCTCTCAAAATACTACAATAGCACAAGGCAACGATGAAATGGGCATGGAAATGCCACTCATGTCCATACGGGATGTGGTCATGTTTCCTCGTGCCATTATGCCCCTTTTTGTGGGCCGCGAAGCTTCCATTCGCGCCATAGAAGCAGGGCATAGTGACTATGATAAAAAAATATTTCTGGTGGCCCAGCGTGAGCCAGGTACAGAAAAGCCTGAGGCGGATGAATTATACACTGTGGGTGTTGTTAGTCGCATTCTGCAAATTCTGCGCTTGCCAGATGGTACCATAAAAGTACTTTTTGAAGGTTTATACAGAGCCACATGGGAAGGCCTTTCTACGGAAGCTCCCTTGGGCACCGAGGCTTTTGCTTGTGTGCGTACTTCTGCTTTGCAAGAAAAGCGCGATAGCTCCGATGAGGCTAAGGTTATTATTAGGGCTTTGCATGAGGCTTTAGAAGAATATAGTAAGATTAATAAAAAAATGACGCAAGAAGTGCTTGCAGCCATCACCTCTTTGCAAGAGGCAGGTAAGCTTGCCGATGCACTTATTCCGCATTTAAAAGCGGAATATCGTAAAAAACAAGAAGCCTTGGAACTGGAAAACCCCATTGAGCGTCTTGAAAGAGCCTTTGAATTCTTGCAAGAAGAAATTGCTTTATCTTCTGTAGAAAAACGCATTAAGGGGCGCGTGCGTACCCAAATGGAGCGCAATCAGCGCGATTATTACTTAAATGAGCAAATAAAGGCCATCAATAAAGAAATGGGTCGAGATGATGACCCTCAAGCGGAAATTGTGGAAATGGAGCAAAAGTTTAAAGAACGCTCCATGCCTGAAGAAGCAAGAGAAAAGGCCTTACATTCTTTACGTAAGTTAAAAGGCATGTCGTCGTCTTCTGCTGAATATACCGTGTTGCGTAACTACGTGGATTGGCTCATGGATTTACCATGGGATACCTTAAAAGACGTAGACATGGACATTCAAAAAGCTCGTGATATTTTGGATAATGATCACTTTGGCTTAGAAAAACCCAAAGAACGTATTTTAGAGTATCTTGCAGTGCAAAAACTTTCCGGCGCCTTAAAAGGGCCTATTCTTTGCCTTGTGGGCCCTCCTGGGGTGGGGAAAACCTCCCTTGCTAAGTCTGTAGCTGCAGCCACTGGACGTGACTTTGTACGTCTTTCTCTTGGTGGGGTGCGCGATGAAGCTGAAATTCGCGGACATAGACGCACCTATGTGGGGGCGTTGCCTGGTAAGATATTACAATCTTTAAAGCGTGTTAAGTTTAATAATCCTTTATTTTGTCTTGATGAAATAGATAAAATGAGTGCGGATTTTCGTGGTGATCCGGCCGCGGCATTGCTTGAGGTGTTAGATCCTGAGCAAAATAACACCTTTATGGATCACTACTTAGATTTGGATTATGATTTATCTAAAATATTTTTCATAACCACAGCCAATTCTTTACATACTATTCCTGTGCCTTTGCAAGACCGTATGGAAATTATTGAGCTTAATAGCTACTTGGAAACAGAAAAAGTGCATATTGCGCGTCAATTCTTGCTTCCTAAGCAAATCACTGAGCACGGCCTTAAAGACGAAAACTTAACTGTAAGTGATGATGCCATTGTGCATATCATCCGCAACTACACCCGTGAAGCAGGTGTGCGTAATCTTGAGCGTGAATTAGCAGCACTATGCCGTAAAACAGCCATTAAGCTTGTGGAAAAAGATGATATGAGCATGTGTGTAAGCATAGATGTGACGAATCTTCCGGATTTTCTTGGGGTGAAAAAGTATCGCCATGATGAAAGGGAGAAGGAAGCGCAAGTGGGTGTATGTATAGGCCTTGCGTACAATCAACGTGGCGGTGATATCTTAATGGTAGAAACAAGCCTTATGCCTGGCTCCGGCCATGTGGCCACCACCGGGCAGCTCGGTGATGTGATGACAGAATCAGCCAAGGCCGCTTTATCTTATGTGCGTTCGCGTGCAGACATTTTAGGCTTATCACCGCGTTTTTATCGCAAGATAGATATTCACGTACACGTGCCTTCTGGCGCTACACCTAAAGACGGCCCTTCTGCCGGCATTACCTTGGCCACGTCCATTACTTCAGCGCTGCTGGGTATTCCTGTGCGTAATGATGTGGGCATGACGGGTGAAATCTCCTTGCGGGGACGCGTATTGCCCATCGGTGGCTTACGTGAAAAGCTTTTGGCTGCGCGTCGTTCCGGCTTAAGCAGGGTGATTATGCCGCGTGATAATGAAAAAGACTTAAAAGAAGTACCGGATGAGGTTTTACAAGACCTTGAAGTTATTTTTGTAGAGCATGTGGATGAGGTATTGCCGCATGCTTTAGCTGCTACGCCGGAAGAAATATTTAGCGGGCGCAGTCATGCTACGCCTTTGTATATGTCTTTACGTCGTGAAAATGATGAAAATTCTTCAGAAAAAACACATTAAGAAATAATAAAATCATAAAAAAGGGAGGCCGAGCCTCCCTTTTTTATGTAGAAATTACTGCTACTCTTTTGTGCTTTTAAACGTATGTACAGCCTTTGCAAAGAAAAGCATGGCCAATAGGCATAAGGGGATTCCGGCCCAAAGGGCTAGGGTCCAATCTAGTGTTACTTGAAGTTCAGATAAGTCAGAGAAGACGCTTTCAAGCACATATAAGGATATAACAAGTATAATGCAGGCAAGGACAGGGTGCGTCCAAAAATAGCCTACACCTTTTGTGCGTAAAATATGAAAGATCCATACGAAAAGCAGCGCTAAATTAAACCCGATCAAGCCCCAAATCATGTGCGTGGTCATACATAAGCCTCCTTTTAATAAGAACTCAAATTATCCTTCAAAATAAGCATATTATTATACAATCTATAATAGCTGTAAAGGGGAGGATTGTCTAGCGTTTTACTATGCAGAAAAGATGTATGAGGAGTAGTTTTTTTAAAAGGGTATTTCTAGTATATAGGCGTGTTATAAAAACGTATTTCATATTTTTTTGGCAAAAAGTTTCAAGGTGTTTAAGATAAAAAATAGTGTTATTACCCTAAGTTAGTAAAAATATTTTGTATGTAACTTTATAAGTTTTGGAGGTATTGCAAAAGTGCTGGTGTCAATTTCATCGACACCAATAACATTTTGCAACATCCCCAAAACTCACTATGCTAAGCACATAATACCACGCTTCTACTGAAATAGTATAAAAATTCCATTGGCATCGATGCAATTGATGTCAGCATTTTTATATTATGTTGGAAAGAAGCGAAGGGCCCAAAAATAGTCATATCCCTCTTTTACTGAGTTGAGGTAATAATTTCATAAAGAGTATTATTTTTACTACTTTGGCACTTTTTATTGAAGGTTATCCTAGTAAGTTACTGGTAAATACGCTTGCCTAAATTGTTATGCTCATGTAGTTTGAGCACATGATTTCTTATGTTGTAAGTGCTTGTTTGGTAGGGCAGTGTTGCCGCTATGATGGAAAGAGTAATTTTGTTCCTGACGTGTATAATTTGCTTGAACAAGGAAAAGCCATAGCAGTTTGCCCTGAAGTTTTGGGAGGCTTGCCCACACCACGTGACCCCAGCGAACTTTGCGTTTTGGGAAACCATGCAGTTTACCCGCATAATAGTACGACTTGTGATGTTTTACATTTGCCAAGGTATACTGTGGAGGGTATGGAGCTTGTGGCGTCTTCCCATGAAGTTTGGCGTGTGATGACAAAAAACGGTCATGATGTAACAGCGGCATTTATACTTGGGGCACAAAAAGCCTTACACTTGGCTGTGCAAGCAGGATGCACAAAGGCCATAATAAAGAGTCGTTCTCCCTCTTGCGGGCCTGCGGGTATTTATGATGGTTCATTTTCTAAAAAACTCGTGCCCGGCATGGGCGTATGGGCAACCATGCTCAATAGCGCTGGTTTTACACTTTACTCAGAAGAAAATTTTCCATCTGACTGCGAGTAGATGGCGTAAAAAGGATACTACATATGGAGTGCTCCACTAAGATAGACGCGGCTAAGTTAAACGCTTTTTTAACCAAAAGTGATAGTTTTGCAAGTCGCTTAGGCATAGAGATTGTTGAAATTACAAATTCTTATGCTGTGGCTCGTATGCCCCTTACGGATATACATCGTAACGGTATGGGCAATGCGCATGGCGGAGCCATTTACTCCTTGGTTGATATGGCCTTTGTGGCTGCATCGCATACGTCGGGAGAATTTTTTGTTACTGCGCAATCATCCATTACCTATTTAGAGCCTGGACGTATAGGACCTTTAAAGGCTGTGGCTGAAAAAGTACGTTGTGGGAGAACCTTAGGCAGTTTTGAAATTCGTGTTTTTGATGTAGATGAAACTTTGGTGGCCATTTCTCTTATTACTGGTTATAATACGAGAATTCCCATTGAAATTCCGCATGAAAATGCAGAAAACCCCAAGGAGGCTTAAATGAAATATTACTTGAGTCTATTTGTTTTGATTTTTCTTGCAGGTTGCGCTGCGCAAGAGCCTAAAATGCTCAGCTATGAAGAAAGCCGTTTGCGTGATGCCAAAAGTGATTGTATTGAAGATGCCAATGCCATAGTGGATCCTCCCCATAGTTCCTTTAATATACATTGGGATAATTATTTTACCATGTGCATGAAAACGCGCTATGGCTATACCACGGAGCAACTACGTAAGATGCATTATTAGTGCTTACTATGTATATTGTAAGAGCGACGCTTCTTGGTAGACTTTTGGGACGTAATTGGGTACTCATAAAGAAGTAAAAGTAAGAGAGTGTATTGCGCATAAATGTATTTTATGCACTTTTTCATCTTGTTACGGCTAAATTTTGAGTAGGTAAAAATGTCATATCAAAAAAAAATTATAGATTCTGAAGATCTGTACGATGTTTCAGGTTTTTTTAATTTATCTACGGCTAAGTATTCCGGTTCCATTCCATTTCAGTTTACAGATGATTCTTTTAAAAGGGTGCGCGCTTTTGGTTTGGCAGGCATGGTATGTGCTTGCTCGGCTGTAAGCTTGTGTATGAATTTTCTTGAAGGTGGCTCTATTTTTGTGTACCCGTTGATGGGTATTCTTTTGGCAGGCATAGGGTCTTTCTTTATTGTATCGCGTAAAAAAGGCTACGAAAGCTTAGTTTCCATAATTCTGTGGACTTTGCTTATGTTTTTAGGTTTTTTTATCATCTTTTTTGATAAAACTCCTGACCATAGATCTTTATTTTGGATAACAGTACTACCGCCCACATGTATTTTGACCATGGGCTTGCGTAAAGGGAGCATACTTTTTGTCTTCTTTATGTCCATGCTTATGATGTTCTTTTTTACGCCACTAAGTCACTTGGTAAATCGTCCCATAGACTTAGGCACGCAATTACGCCTTTTGGCGTCTATGCTAGGATGTTTTGCTGTCGTTTCCATTGTAGAGTATGCGCGTTCAAAAACCTATGAAGCTTTGCAAAATGCTGTTATGCATATTGGGCAAACATCTTTAACCGATACGCTTACTGGGCTTGGGAACAGACGTTACTTTGATAAATTTTTAGAATGGGTCATGGCCAATGCGCAACGCACAGGGCAAGAGTATTCGCTAGCGATCATTGATATTGACCATTTTAAACGTATTAATGATACTTTTGGACATGATGTAGGTGATGAAGTTTTAATACATCTGGCAGAGCATTTACGTAAGCAAATTCGCCTTGGAGATTCGCTTTTCCGTTGGGGTGGTGAAGAGTTTATGCTTGTCATGCCTCATTGTAATCACACAGAAGCGGAAATAGCCGCGGAAAGATTTCGCTTGTATATTCAAGATTCTCCCTACTGTTATGGTACTGAAAAGATTTACCTTACCATCAGTTTAGGCATCTATTCTGGTACAGAGCATGTGAGCCCCAAAATACCGTTAACCATGGCAGATCAATGTTTGTATCATGCCAAATCCAGTGGACGAAATAGATTTTTCATTAGTAAGTAGTAGAATGTAAAATCAGCGTTAAGTTTAAACTTATAAATATACAATAAAATTAAGGAGGAAATATGTTTAAAATAGTAACATTACTCACAACTTTGGCCATGGTCTCTCTTCTTGGTGCTTGTGCAACCAAGGGCAGCATGAAACCGCAAGATATTGAAGCTGCCAAGGCGGAGTGTTTTGAGCAAGCTCAAGATATGACCAATAGTACCATTGATCCTATGAATCCAGGGTCCAACGACTACTTTAAAACATGTATGCGCGCACGCTTTGATTATACAAACGAGCAATTGGCAAGCATGGGCTACAAATAGTATTTATTTTGTCAGAGTAGATAAGCCTCAAGTTGTTTTTACAGCTTGAGGCTTTTTTTATATCCAAGTTACAGGGTAATGCTTTCTGCCTGTCCCATAGCTAAAAAGAACGCCAAAAAATACCACAATAAATGCCCCTGTAAGGCAAGGGACAAGAGCGTAAAGATAGCCTAAGTTTTTTATGGAAGAATCGCCTACCACGGCTAGCAGAGCAGATGCCCCCCCTGGTGGGTGTAAGGTTTTGGTTACGGTCATAAGAAATATGGCTAAAGAAACAGAGGTGCACGCTGCCAATGTGGGATATGCAGAAAATAGAACTTGGCACGTCACTCCTGCAATGGCAGAAAGAAATTGCCCACCCAAGACATTACGTGGCTGTGCAAGGGGGCTTTGCGGTGCGCCAAATACTAAAACTGCTGATGCGCCAAAGGAGGCCATAAGTAAATGAATATCATGCGCTTTAAAGAAATAATTGTCCAATAATACAATGCATAAAAGACATGTGGTGGAGCCAACCCAAGCCCAAAAATTATCCACAAATTTTTTATGTTTTTCTAAAAATTCTTTATATAAAAATCTGTATTGCATAAGAACTCGCTTACATGCTTATGATGGAAAACAGAGCATTTTACAAAATATATGAGAAGGCATCTAGAGCCTTATCTGAAGGAAATTATTAGGAATGGCATAGAAAGCATGTAATGCAAAGTATGTGACGCCAAGAATAAAATGGGGAAAAACTTTTTGAGATGAAAAGTTAATCCCCAGAATATTTGGTTTAGATACAGCTATATTTAAGCTATGTCACTGCTTAATTACGTCACCTTAAGGTGGCTTTGAATAACATGACTAAGCTCTTGAGCTTTTTCAACCTCAAAATCTTCAATATATTGCTTTAACATTAGCAAATCTTTTTCGGCCTTGGTATTTTGCAAGTGTTTCAAAAGATAGTCTACAGTGTCAATGGCATGGCCCCAATCTTCATCCATATGCAAAATAGCTTTTTTCAACACAAGAGAAGCGTATTCTCTTTCTGGCTTAGGCATGGAGTCTTCTACAGAAACATTGTCTTGAGCTTGTACATTGGAAGCTGAAGAGCCAAAGCAACCATGAATGGCATCAACAGTTTCTGTAAGCCGTACCACTAAAGTGCGTAAGAGTGGGGTGGTCATGGCTGGTGAGTTCATAATGGCTTTTTCTAAGGACTCAGCAGCGCTTGACAAAGCTTCTGCGCCTAAGTTGGCAG
Organism: uncultured Desulfovibrionaceae bacterium; assembly: GCA_964371505.1. Lineage (GTDB taxonomy): Bacteria > Desulfobacterota > Desulfovibrionia > Desulfovibrionales > Desulfovibrionaceae > CAYJAD01. The sequence goes on along the minus strand of CAYJNG010000039.1, from coordinate 8,452 downwards.
CAATACCGCGTACGGTATGCGCATGGCGAATAGCGGTTTCCATGTCATTTTGCTGCAGACAATCGCTAATGTCTTTATTGATTGTGGCGTATCTATCTGCAAACTTACGTAACAGACTAATATACAATTCCACATTGCCGGCTACGGCAGCAAGGCCATTATTTAAGTTAAAGCCTGCAAGGTTGTTGGGTAATTTTTCTCTTCTGGTAACTTGAGTCGCTTCTTTGGGAGCATCTTGAGTGGTAGCAGTGCTGACACTAGATTTTTTATGCGGTAAAACCTCATTGATGGTGGCAAAAAGCGTTCTTGGCTCCAGAGGTTTTGTTAAGTGCGCGTTCATGCCTGCGGCCAAAGATATTTCTTTGTCATCGGCCATGCCGTGCGCTGTCATGGCAATGATGGGCAATTTATGACCTGCAGCACGAATGCGCTTTGTGGCCTCTAAACCGTCCAGCACCGGCATTTGAATATCCATGAGTACCACATGGTATTTGCATTTCTCCACAGCATCCACAGCTTCTTGACCATTGTTTGCTATGTCCACAACGTATTCAGCTGAAGTAAGCACTTCATAAGCAATCTCTTGGTTAATTTCATTATCTTCTACCAAGAGAATTCGAACGGGCCCGTCATCTGCTATTTCTTCTTCGGCGTTGGCAGCGTCTATCTCTTGTAAGAGGGCTTCTTGCTCTTTGAGTGCTTGTGTTAAAAGTTCTTCATATGTTTGTTGTGTGGCAGGGGTTTGCACAAGGGCGGAGAAGCCTATTTCTTTTGCTGTTTCTTCCACTTGATCCATTTGGATATTGGACATGAGCACAAGTCTTGGAGGTAGATGCACAAGCTGCATTTGCTTAATATATTGTGCTGTTTCCATACTGTCCATATCTGCCATTTGCCAAGCCATAATAGCAAAGGTGAAGGGGGCATCTGCAGCGTCTGCTTCAGAAATAAGTCTAAGGGCTTTATCTGGGTCATGGGTATTAACAACGTTAATACCCAAGCAGCGCAAAGTATTTGAAATTACTTGCTGGCGTAGGGTGTCATGGTCAAGCAATAAAAGTTTTTTGCCATTTAAGGGGCCTTCTTTTATTATGGACATTTCTTCTGCACGCAATAAGGGCAGAACAACAGTAAAGATGCTTCCCCCTGCTTCGTCTATGGTATTGGGCGCTACAGTAAGGCTCCCTTTCATATGCTTTACAAGTTGCATACAGGTGGATAAGCCAAGACCTGCCCCCCCATAGGTGCGCGTGTGGGAGTTATCCACTTGCATAAAGGGGTCAAAAATCTTTTGTGTGTATTCTTGAGGAATGCCAATGCCTGTATCGCGTATGGTAAAGCGTACTAAGTTAGCGCCAACATCTGCCATATCCACTTGAAGGGTCACGCCGCCTTCATGGGAAAATTTCACAGCATTATTTGCTATATTAAGCAAAATTTGGGAAATGCGTATGGAGTCGCCCACAAGAGCTGGTGGCACATCTGCAGCTGTACTTACAGAGAAATTTAAGCCTTTTTCTTTGCAACGTATACGTATGGTACTTGCCACATTATTAATGAGAGTCTCCACATAAAAGGGTAGGGTTGTAAGCTCCAACGTGCCTTCTTCAGTGGTGGTAAAATCCAAAATACTTTGAAAAGTTTCCAGTAAATTTTGGGCAGAATCAATAATGGTTGAAAGGTATTTGCGCTGTTGATCATCAAGACGTGTTTGTTGAAACAGGAAACCTAACCCTATAATGGCATTAATAGGTGTACGAACCTCATGACTGATTTTTGTTAAAAAATTGTCCTGCATGTAGGGTCCTTATGTGCAAAGTTTACTGTGATAAAAATATCACAAAGCATTAAATATGGTGTGCAGGTGCCTTATGACAACGCACTGTACGCAAAAAACACAGCCAAGCTTATTGTAAAACTCGGTAGCAAACTGCTGGAGATAGTAAAAATGTTTCTGCTTCTATTTTTTTGAGGGCTAGCTCCATGGAAGAAGCCTTAGCCATATGCGTCATGAAAATAAGGGGCACACCGTCTTTATCCTGTGGTTTTTGGATAACTTGTGCAATGCTGATATCTTGAGAGGCCATAATGCCTGCAATATCACGCAACACACCAGAGGTATCGTCCACCATAACGCGTAAATAGTAGCAAGATGTGGCTTCACTTGGCGATAAAATGTTTGCTCTTTCAAGTACCTGTTTAATGAAACCGGTGTTGTGTGGCTTAGCATCGCGAGCAATGGTTAAAAGGTCAGCCACTACGGCAGATGCCGTGGGCATATCACCAGCTCCGCGCCCGTGTAAGAAAAGTGAACCCACTGCGTTACCTTCAATGCGTACAGCATTGTAGGATCCGCCCACATTGGACATGAGGAAGCGATGATGTAAAAGTGTTGGGAAAATACCCGCTTCAATGGCGCCGTTAACACAGCGAGCTTGAGCAAGAAGTTTAATGCGATAGCCAAACTCACGAGCAATGGCAATGTCCATCTTGTCCATATGGCGAATGCCGTGTACAGGCATTTCCGTGTAGGGGTATTCAACGCCATAGGCAAGGCGGATAAGGAGCACTAATTTATGTGCGGCATCATGCCCATCAATATCAAGAGTGGGGTCTGCTTCAGCAAAGCCAAGTTCTTGTGCAGCGTTAAGTGCTGTCGCAAAATCCAATCCTTCCGTGGTCATTTCGGAAAGAATGTAATTGCTGGTGCCGTTAAGTATGCCCACTAAGGAATTAATGGTGTTACCTGCAAGGCTTTCTTTAAGCGCCTGCACAATGGGGATACCGCCAGCAACACTGGCTTCATATAAAAGTGAGAGGCCTTTTTCTTCTGCTTTGCGGAACAAATCTTCGCCGGCTTCTGCCAAAAGGGCCTTGTTGGCCGTTACCACATGCTTACCCATATCAAGGGCGCGTGAAATAAGAGCGCTGGGTGCATCTATGCCCCCCATAAGCTCAAGAATAACTTCAATTTCAGGATCATCGGTTAAGGCTTGGACGTCGCTTGTGAGTTGCGCACCTTCGGGCAAAGAGCAATTCCTTGCCTTATTTGTATCACGTACAAGAATAGTCTTTACTTTAATGGTACGGCCTATGCGTTGTTCAATGAGTTCAGCACTTTCAGATAAAGTGCGCACCACACCAGTACCTACAGTTCCGTAGCCTGCAATGCCAATGATAAGAGGAGAGTTTTTCTGCATATTAATTCGCTATTCTTAAAGCTTTTTGCTCTTACTGTGTTAAAAATATTATAATGTATTCACACGTACTACATCTTTTACAAGATAGTTCTATATACGCCTATTTTTACTTTTCGTAAATAGCTGTTGCGCACACTTTTACAGAAAAAAATGTTAGTATGTACTGTTAATTTTGTAATCATTTGATTTTATAAATGATAGTTGATTTTTTAAACGTATTTTCTTTGCAGATCGCTTCTTTTTTAGCTAGAAATAGTCAGAATAATAAGGCGAAAATTTGACAAAAAATGTGTGAAAATCTATTATCCCCATTATTCTCGAAAAGAGTCGATTTTGTATTAGTGTAGTTTTATGCCTTTTTGTGGTTTGATTGCAAATGATATGGGGGAGCTCTTTTATGCAACAAAATATAAGTTACAAAGAGAATAGTCTTTTAAACATGTTTTCACGTGTTTCTTCCATTATGACTACCTCCACATCCGAAGCTCATTTTATGCGTACGGCCTTAGAGGAAATTGGCAATCATCTTGATGTAAGCCGCGTCTATACCTTCACACGCCATGAAGAAGTATTTTGGTCCAATAATTATGAGTGGGTAGCTCCAAATATTAGTGCCGAAATTAACAACTTACAAAATATTACCATGGCTGACATGCCGGAAGACAGCATGTTGCATCAGCTAGCAAAGGGAAAAACCTTTGTGGCGCCTGATGTGAGCAAGATTGAAGACCCCACCATACGTAATGAGCTTTTGGGGCAAGGTATTTTTGCCATTGTGAGTTTTCCCTTGTCGTATCAGGGGAAGGTAGTGGGCTTTTTTGGCTTTGATCAATGCCATAAAGTGTTGCAGTGGACAGAGAAAACCATTAGCGCTGTTATTGCCTTGGGCTCACTTATGAATGCGGCCCATGCTTTTTTTCTTGGAAAAGCCTTGGTGCAAAAAAAACGCGCGCAATTACATAACCTTTTTGATGCTCTCCCTCTTCCTATTTACGTTTCAAGTGTGCAAAACTACGATATTCTTTTTTGTAATAAAGCCATTCGTGACAACTTTGACGCAAGTGATGTATCGCAAAGAAAGTGTTATCAAGTGTTTCAAGGGCTAGATGCACCTTGTTCCTTTTGCACTAATGCATCCCTTAAAGAGGGGGCTCCTCCTCATGTCTGGCATCATCATAACCCCACCGTACAGAACGATTACAAAATTGTGGATTCCTTGGTCACTTGGGAAGAGAAAAAAGGCTCACGCTTTTCCATAGCTTTAGATATAACAGAAACCATGCGCTTGCAAAAAGATCGTCTTTTAGAGCGGGATGTTATAGCTTCTAAAGAGCAATTTATTGCCAATATGAGCCATGAAATGCGCACCCCTCTTAATGGCATAATTGGGCTTACGTATTTGGCTAAGCAGAACAATAAAGATGCAGATGTTGAAGATTGTTTAGATAAAATTGTTTTCTCATCCAATAACTTGCTTGGTGTTGTTAACGACACCTTGGATGTTTCAGAAACTCACGATGATAATGTGACTCTTGAAAGTCGTGCCTTTCAGCCAAAAGAGTTGTTGTATGGCATCCAGTCTACCTTGTCTTTGGAAGCGCAAAGAAAGCACATTGGCTTGGAGGTGGAGTATGATGCCACCTTGCCCTCATGGCTCATGGGGGATTCCTTACGCATTTCACAAATTATGCTAAACCTTGCTTCCAATGCTGTGAAGTTTACTCACAAAGGTAAGGTTGTTTTGGCGCTTACCGTGGTTCCACCACCAAAAGGGGCTTGCGTCATGTCTGGGCAGGTGTGGGTGTGTTTTGCTGTTTCAGATACGGGTATTGGTATAACACAAGAGCAGTCTGAGAATTTATTTTGTGAGTTTTCGCAAGGAGACGCTTCCGTGGCACGTCATTACGGAGGAACGGGCCTAGGCTTAGTTATCTCTAAAAAGCTTGCCAAGCTTATGGGCGGTGATATTCGTGTGGAAAGCGTTCTTGGTAAAGGGAGTGTTTTTAGCTGCACGGTGCCCATTGCACTGTGCTATGAAGAGCAATGCATAGAGAACAATGCTGCCAGTGCAAAAGAGTATAATGTGAGCGGCGTGCAGGTACTTTTAGTGGAAGATAATGAAATAAATGCACTTATTGCGTGTGAAGTTCTGCATTCTTTTGGCTGCCGTGTGCATGCTGTGGAAAACGGACAAGAGGCCTTATTGGCTTTAGATAAAAAACTTTATGATATTATTCTTATGGATATTCAAATGCCCATTATGGACGGTCTTGAAGCGACACGACGCATTCGCGCCAATAGGCATTTTGATGCCATTCCTATTGTGGCCATGTCAGCTCATGCCATGGTGCAAGATCAGGCAAAGAGTTATGATGCAGGCATGCAAGACCATATGGCAAAACCTTTTGATCCTGAAAAACTACGTAAGGTGATATATGATTTTACCACGAATGATTTTTACTATAAGGCGACAGATGCATAGAATGTAGGGTGCTAAGGATAAGAATATTCTTAAAGGTCTTTAGACATGGAAGGGGAAAATTATGCATCACTCAGAAGGCTTATGTGTACAAAGAGATTCAGACGTTATTGCTAGCTTTTTAAAAATTTCTGAAAATATGGTGAGCATGCAAGATGAACATGATTTTATGCAAAGCTCATTGGAAACAATCGGACAAACGTTACGTGCTAGCCGCGTTTATATCATTGAATGTGATGATTCTCATTGGTATACTCCTTATGATTGGGTAAAAGCCAACAATCATGACGCGCAGGCTTTTTCTTCTGGTGTAAGTCTGGATATTATGGAACAGTTAGAAAAGTCTATGCCTTTATTTTTAAAAGGAAAGCTTAAGATTGTTCCTCGCATAGATATGCTTGACGCAGCCGAAGACCGTGCCTTTTGGACTCAGCGAAACATTGTAAGTTTTGTTGCCATGCCTTTATTTGCTGAAGGGAGATTTGTTGGCATTTTAGGCATTGATAATTGCAAGCATAATGATCAATGGACAGAAAAATCTTTAGAGCTTGTAGAAACGTTTGGTCACTTACTCATAAGTGCAAAAGAGCATTTTAAAGCGCAAAAAATACTTCAAGATGAAGGCAAAATTGCGCAGCAAATGCTTGATGCCCTTCCTGTACCCTTTTACATTGTAAACCCGCAGAATTATGAGTTGGTACTGTCTAATAAAGTGTTTTCTGAGCTCGTAGCTAAAAAGCCGCTCCCCCATCAGCGCTGCTATGAGGTTTTGCATGGTTTCACTAAGCCTTGTTCCTTTTGCGGTCTTCATAAGACAAAAGAAAAAGGGGTGAGTAATGTGTGGCAGCACCGTAATGATATACTTAATGCAGACTTTACCATCATTGCCACGCGGATAGATTGGGGGAATTTAAAAAATGCTTATGCGGTGGCTTTTATAGATATAACAGACGTATTGCAAATGCAAAAAGATCAAGTTCTTGAGCGTGAAGCTGTGAAGGTGCAAGAGCGTTTTTTAGCAAATATGAGTCATGAGCTGCGCACCCCTGTTAATGGTATTATTGGTATGGCATCGCTTGCGGAAAAAAAGACGCAAGATCAACAAATAAAAAACTATTTAAAAAAGATACAATTTTCTGCACATACACTGTTGCATGTTATTAATAATATTTTAGATTTTTCAAAGATTGAAGCTGGGAAAATGGAGCTTGAGTGCAGCCCCTTTAATCTAAAAGCTGTTTGTGAGCAAACAGTTCAAAAATTTTCTGAGTCAGCAGAGCAAAAAGGCCTTTCTTTGCATATGGACTATGATGCCATGCTGCCAATGAACTTTATGGGTGATTCTTTGCGCATTGCACAAATTTTACAAAATTTCGTGAATAATGCCTTGAAATTTACCGATACAGGACAAATTTCCTTACGCATTTCAGCGGATACGAAAAACGTGCAAGGTGTGTGTACTGTGCGTATTGCCGTAATTGACACCGGCATAGGTATGACTCCAGAATATGTAAAGCGTCTTTTCGATATCTTTTTTATGGCGGATAAATCCTTTAGCCGCCAACAAGGGGGGTCAGGAGTGGGGCTTCCCTTAGTTCATGGTTTAATTAAGCTTATGCAAGGAGAGCTGCATGTGACGAGCGCTCCTGGGCAAGGGACTACATTTGAGTGCATTTTACCGCTTACTGTTGTGCAGCAAGAAGCTCGTGAGCTTAAGCAAGAACATGGAAAAAAATCTCATAACAAAATTCTTAAAAATACAAGAATTTTATTTGCTGAAGATAATGAAATTAATGTTATTATAGCACGAGAAATGCTGGAAAGTTTTGGTTGCATGGTTGATGTGGCTATGGATGGTGTTGAAGTTCTTGAATTGTTAGAAAAAAACAAATATGATGCTGTGCTTATGGACATGGAAATGCCGCGTATGACGGGCTTTGAAGCTACGGCTAAAATTCGTAGCGATACAACTTTTGATTCGTTACCCATTATAGGTATGTCTGCGCATAGTAAACAAGATGTGGTGCAACGAGAGGCCCTTAAAGGTATGCAAGCCTATGTCATGAAACCTTTTGAGCCTCAAGAACTTTATGATGTGTTGTCAGCGTATACGCAAGAATAAAATAGAAAACCCCTTTTTGTAAGAAGGTAAGTATGATGCGTAAAATAGTGTACCTTATTGGCCCTCGTGGGTGCGGTAAAAGCACGGTGGGGCGTAGTGTGGCTGAATACCTTGCATGGCCCTTTGCCGATACCGACGATGTGGTGCAAGCAAGAGCAGGGTGCACCGTGGCGCAAATGGTGGAACGTGACGGCTGGGATGTTTTCCGTGCAGCAGAAAGTGCTGCTTTGCAAGCGTGTACACAAGAAGCGCAAGATTCCCCCATGGTTTTGGCCACAGGAGGGGGGATGGTCTTGGCTGAAGAAAATCGCCTTTATATGCGTGCGCATGGCATGGTATGTTTCTTACAGGTTCCGGAGGCCGAACTGGTAAGGCGTTTAAGCCATCGCCCTGATATGGCACAGCGTCCTTCTTTGACAGGGCAAGATATCATATCGGAAATACATACTGTTTTGGAACAACGCTTGCCGTTATATACAGCTACAGCCCATCTGGAGGTAGATGCTTCTCTTCCCATTGCCCATGTGACAAAAAAAATATATACTTCCGCACTGGAGTTTTTTTCTTAAAGAAAGAGACGCAGAAAAGCGTTGTGTGCTCTTGAGCGCGAGCGTGCCTTTGAAAAAAGCGTAAACGTGTGCAAACACGTTT
>CAYJNG010000038.1:4517-18404 GCA_964371505.1 uncultured Desulfovibrionaceae bacterium | reverse complement strand
AGTTAAAAAAACTCTTGACGGCTTAAAAGATAAAGCGTATAAATCCACTTCACAACGGGTCGTTAACTCAGTAGGTAGAGTATCTGCCTTTTAAGCAGAGAGTCGCAGGTTCGAACCCCGCACGACCCACCATTAAAATCAACCCCTTACGGTGAAAGCTGTAAGGGGATTTTTTTATTCCCCTCGCCATTGCCCACAGGCTTTAGTTTTTCATAGCAAAAAGCTCCTGTAAATTTTTTCAATGACAAACATGGCTAAGCCTGTTAGCAGAAGAGTGTATGTATCGCTGATGCATAGCTAGCCTAGTATATGCTTTTTATAAGGCAAAGGGCTGGATATTTTATCCCTTGGGGGTGGTATGTTGTTAGATAAGCTTTTACAGCATGAAAATATTGCTATTCAATGCCATAATATACCGGACGCAGACGCCATTGCTGCAGGCTTTGGTTTATATCGCTATTTAGTAGAGAAAAACAAAAAGCCTTTTCTTTTTTACAGTGGTCCCCCCATAACCAAGCCCAATCTTCTAGCTATGATTTTGCAATTGCAAATTCCCATTGAGCATGCACCAGATTTAAAAGAATGGGATGGCTTGCTTATTACGGTGGATTGTCAGTACGGCATGGGAAATGTGGGCAAAGTAGAAGCACCGCATGTGGCTGTTATTGATCATCACCTGCAAGAACGAGAACTGCCGGAGGTGTGTGAGTTACGTCCGTGGCTTGGGGCTTGCTCCACCTTGGTGTGGGATTTACTGGAAAAGGAAAACTTTGTTTTTGATTTGCCCCTATCCACAGCCTTAGTGTACGGCTTATTTATGGATACCAATAACTTTTCTGAGCTTAAGCATCCACTAGATAAAGACATGTGGGACGCCTTAAAGGTAGATGAAGGCATTTTTAAGCAGCTACGTCTATCAAACCTTTCCTTAAATGACTTATTGCAAACGTCTTCGTCGTTAACTGAGCTTAACGTTATTAATGAGGCTTTGCGCCTTGCCCTTGTGCCTGTACCCATGTGTGATCCTAATCTTTTAGGTGTCATTGGAGATCTTGTCATTCAGGTGGATAGTATTGATACGGTGGTAGCTTATTCTCCCTTACCCAGCGGTGATTTAAAGTTTTCCGTGCGTACCACCACCCGTGATACCAAGGCCAGTGATTTGGCCCAGTGGTTGGCGGATGATTTGGGCTCCGGAGGCGGACATAAGGAAAAAGCTGGCGGCTATATTGCCTATTCGAAATTTGTCGCTAAATATACGGATAAAAGCCTAGCTGCGTATTGCGAAGAGCGTTTGCGCTCGTATTATGAAAGGGTGCGCCTCATAGATTGCCTTGACCCTCATACTTTTGCGGGGTGGCCTAAGCCTGAGAATTGTTTTTTGTATAGAAAGCTTGCCACTTCACAAGGCTTTCTTCCTACCACGCAGGTGTTTGCAGAAGGCGTTACCTTGCACATAAGAACCTTGGAAGGGGACGTACTTGTTAAGAGTAGTAAGGATACGTATCTCATGATAGGTATTTTGGGTGAAGTGTACCCCATTGAGCGCAAGGTTTTTGAAGCTTCTTATAATGTGGTGGATGAAGAGTATGCGCCTCAAATGGAGTATTTCCCTACGGTGCTTAATACAGAAACAGGCATGCGCACCTCACTTGCTCAATACGCGCGAGCGTGTAAGGCCACAGCCACCAAGGTGGTACAGGCTTATGTTTTGGGGCCTAGTGAGTATGTGAAAATTTTTACCGCCTGGGATAGCGAAAATTATTATTCTGGTGGTCCCGGTGATAGTGTCGTGGTGCAATCTGCCCATGATTTGTATGTGGTGCGTGCGGATGTTTTTTCGCAAACATATGCTCGCGATTTTACGCGTGAGCAGCTTGAAACTATGCCCCATGCTCAAAAAATATGCTCCGTGGGGCTTGTAGGTCATGATGAGCAAGATGCCATAGCTTGGGCTTTGCAGCCGCAAGAGCCTTTTTGTGTAGAAGTGACACAAGGTGGCGACGCGGTAAGTATTTTGTTAGGGGCAAAAGAAGACTGGCTGGTGCAAGATGCCAAAGGCTTTTTTGAAGTGCTGTCACCGCAACTTTTTCAGCAAAAATACGCACGCGTAAGCTAGCGTGTATATACGGAGTAGCGTGTGGATTATGATATGCAGTTATACCATGATTATACAGTTTCCCCTTTAGGGAAGTTGTTTTATCAAACGGTGTGGAAGCAATTGGAGCATATTCAAGGACAAAAGGTCTTGGATTTTGGGAGCGGCTTTGGTTTTACAGCAAAGTTTTTAGCGCAGCATAATGATGTGACTGCTGTGGAAATGCTGCAAGATATGATTGACGCCGGTGAAAAAACGCCAAACTATACACAGCTTTGTGGAGATATAACTACACTTAAAGGCATGGCTGATGCGAGCTATGATGTGGTCATTTGCCATTTAGTCTTTGAATTTGTGGACAATGCTCAGGAAATTTTTGCTGAGTTAGTTCGTGTTCTCAAAAAAGGCGGCATAGTATCCATAGTGCGTCACAATCGTGCAGGGCGCATTATACAAGCAGTGGTGCAACAATATAATCTTGATGATGCTAAACAGCTTTTACAAGGGGGGGATTCCTATTCTTCTGCCTTTGGTAATATTAAATATTTGGAAAATGCAGATATTGAACTGTGGGCGCAATCTACCTTACAAGTAAAGGCTGTGCACGGCGTGCGCGCGCTTGCTTCCTTGCACGATGCTGCCTTACAGCAACAAGAATCATGGCTGCCTCGTATGCTGGAAATAGAGTGGGAGTTGCTTAAAGATCCGCATTTCATTGCCATTGCTTATTTCAATCATCTTCTTTTGCAAAAAACTATGTAATAATGCTTTAGTTCTGTACGTAGTCTCCACTAAAAATGGTAAAAACTTTGCCGAAGTATTTTTTCAGATTCAGTAAAGTAGGAGCTATGGAGGAATACCACGGCTTTCTTGCTAAGCGAAGTCTTCTTTGCTAAAACGCCCCTTGGTTTGCGCCGGCAATCTTGTGGGCGTTTTATTTTTTAAGCTAAAGCATGTTGCACTGCCTAAAGCTTCAACCCTTATTTTAGCCTTTTTATGAGGAATGTTCATGTCATCAACAAAAACACCCACCTTTCCCATAGCGCTTATTTGGTTTGGCGCTGCATTGTCCATTGCCGAGATTTTAACAGGAACCTTATTGGCGCCTTTAGGTTTTGTAAAAGGCTTTGCAGCCATAGTTCTTGGGCATATTATAGGTGGGTTTTTACTGTATTTAGCCGGTGTTATTGGGGCTAAAACCCAAAAAAGCTCCATGGAAACTGTAAAAACGGCTTTTGGTAAAAAGGGCTCCGTACTTTTTTCTTTGCTTAATGTGGTACAATTGGTGGGATGGACAGCGGTTATGATTGCTGTGGGGATGACCACAGCCAATGCTCTTTTGCCCTTGGGGGACTGGGTTTGGGGCCTTATTATTGCCGGCCTTGTTATCTGCTGGGTGTTTATAGGAATTAAGAATTTTAACAAAGTGAATGTGGTAGCCATGGGCTTACTTTTTAGTTTGACCCTTGTGCTCAGTGTAACTATTTTTCAAGGAAATGTGCCTTATACAGGCCAATCGTCCATGCCTTTTGGCGTGGCTGTGGAGCTTTCTGCTGTGATGCCGCTATCGTGGTTACCGCTTATTGCTGACTATATGCGCACAGCACAAAAACCCTTACAAGCTACTAGAACCAGTGCGGCGGTGTACTTACTTGGCAGTACGTGGATGTATACCATTGGCCTTGGTGCTGCATTATATACGGCGCAAACAGATATGGGGCAGATTCTTTTGCATTCAGGCCTAGGCGTGCTTGGGGCTGTTGTGGTGCTTTTTTCCACCACAGCAGGCACTTTTTTAGATGCCTATTCAGGCGGCGTGAGTGCAGTAAGTATTTGGAAAAATTTAAATGAAAAAAGTGTAGGCATATGTGTTTGCCTTGCCGGTCTTGGGCTTGCGCTCTTTACCCCCATACGGGAATACGAATCTTTCTTACTCTTTATTGGTTCTGTTTTTGCTCCCATGGCAGCAGTGCTCATTACAAATTTCTTTCTTTTACAGCAAGATTACCATACCAAGGACTTTGCCATCCTTAACCTTGCTGTGTGGTTTATGGGCTTTATCTTTTACCATATTTTGAAGGCTTTTGACCTTGCCATAGGCACCACATTACCTGTCATCGCCGTTACCATGGTATTGTGCTATGTGGTTAATAAATTCTTGTATAGAAAAAATGCCGTAGCGTAAGGGGCATGGTACATACTGCTAAAGTTTTTCCCCTTTACGTAAGGCATAGCTCTTGCTTAAAGGGGTTTTTTGTAAAAAAACTCTCTATTTTATAAATAGGTAAATATATTAAGCGCTAACATGGATAATATTCTTTTGCCTTTTCTAGGGGAGAGGGGTATTATGCGCTGCATTAGAAAATAGATGTGTCGTTTTACCATGCCATTACGGTAAAATGCTTAACTGTGAACATAAGGTTACACCTTGGAGGATACAATGAGTGTGGAACGCCCCGAACAAAATTTAGCTTTTGACCTAGTACGTATTACGGAGTCTGCAGCTCTCGCTTCTGCGCGCTGGTTAGGACGCGGTGATAAAAATGCCGGTGATGGCGCCGCTGTAGATGCCATGCGCGTGACATTTAATTCTTTAGATGTTCAAGGCACCATTGTTATTGGTGAAGGCGAAAAAGACGATGCCCCTATGCTGTATAACGGCGAAAAAGTAGGACAGGGCAACGGTATAGAGCTTGATGTGGCTGTGGACCCTGTGGAAGGCACAAGCCTTTTGGCTTATGGCCGTCCCAATGCTATTTCTGTTATTGGTGTAGCCCCTGCAGGTACCATGTTTAACCCTGGCCCTAGCTATTATATGCAAAAGCTTGTTGTGCCTCATGGCGCACGCAATGTGGTAGATATTGACGCACCGGTGGACGTTAATTTACAGCATATTGCTAAAAGCCTAGGTAAAAAAATTCAAGACCTTGTGGTTTTTGTTTTGGATAAGCCTCGCCACGAAACTCTTATTAAGCAAATTCGTAGTGCAGGCGCACGTATTCAGCTACATACCGACGGTGATGTAACAGGTGCGCTTATGGCTGTGGACCCACGCTCAGAAGTAGACGTGATGATGGGCACCGGTGGTACTCCTGAAGGGGTGTTGGCTGCATGTGCCATTAAAGGCCTTGGCGGGCAAATGTTTGCTCGTTTTGACCCACAATCCTTCCCCGAAAAAGAAGCCATTGCTGATGCCGGTATTGATATTCGTGAAGTGCTTACCGTGAATGAACTTGTTCGTTCAGAAGATTGCTTCTTTGCTGCCACAGGTATTTCTGGTGGTTCTTTCTTACGCGGTGTGCAATATGCCGGCGGTAATGCCATTACGCATTCCATGCTTATTCGTGGAAAAACAGGCACTCTTCGTTATATTGAGTCCTATCATAATATTGAGCAGATTAATACTTTCTCTGCCGTACAATACTAAGGGTAAATTATGCCAATGAATGCCTTGTTTTTTGTAAAAAAAAGCTTTCAAGGAATTTTACTAGCAGCATGTTGCTGCCTTTGCGTAGGAATGAGCGCGCCAGCATATGCAGAAAGTGTATATGAAAATCAGCCACCTATGAACGATGCCGACATGGTGTCTTTTATAAAGCTTTTGCCGCAATTTCGAGCATGGGCTGCTTCACAAAAGGATGCTTCTCACCCTAGCACCGTAGATGGAAAAGCAGATTTTACCTATTCTGATGCCGCGGCTGAGTGGGTTAAGATGCATAATTTAGAGCCAAAGCGTTTCTTTTTTGTGATGGGTAAGGCCGCCGCAGCTTTATATCTTGTTTCAGAAGGTCTGGGCCCCCATAGTCCAAAGCCTAAAGATATGCCAAGTGTGAGCCAAGGTGATATTAATCTTGTGCAAAAACATTTGCCAAAGCTTCTTGAAGCTGGCAGCGATACACCGCCTTTATAGCTAAGGCTTTTTGCACCTATGCAAACAAAAGTATCTTTAAAAACACGGCCGGCCATCTTTTTAGACAGAGACGGCACCCTTAATGAAGATACAGGCTATTTATACGAAATACATGCATGGCGATGGCTTCCCCAAGCGGTGGAGGCCCTCGCCATGTTTGCGCATAAGGGCTATGCTTTGGTGGTGGTAACTAATCAATCGGGTATAGCGCGCGGCTATTATACAGAAGAGGATATGCAGCGCTTACATATTTGGGTGTCTGCACAACTGACTAAGCATCAGATACATATAGATGCCTTTTACCATTGCCCGCATCATCCACAAATTTCCGGTACCTGCTCTTGTCGTAAACCTTCCCCCTATCTTTTACAACAAGCCGCACAAGATTTGCAGCTGGATTTACACCGCTCCTTTATGATTGGGGATAAAATCAGTGATGTGCAAGCCGGTGTGGCTGCTGGGTGCGGGGCATTTTTTCTTGGTGAGCCTTCCAATGCCTTACCTTGTCAAGCGCGTGCGGTGAGCTCTTTGTGGGAAGCTGCGCGCTGTATTTGTGGCTAAATTCTTTTTAGTGTTCATGTCTTTCTTGACCATACATGCCTCTTGCGCTAAATTATTCAATTCATTTTTTCACCAAATAAAGGAATACGTATGAGTGATACAACTCCTTCCCATACAGCTGTAGAAACAGGGGCAGATTTTATTCGCACACGCATTATGGCAGATAATACTTCCAAGCGTTTTGATGCACGCGTACATACACGCTTTCCCCCTGAACCCAATGGATATTTACACCTTGGCCATGCCAAATCTATCTTTTTAAATTATGGTATTGCACAAGATTTTGCAGGTAAATTTAACTTGCGCTTTGATGATACCAACCCCACCAAGGAAGAAACAGAATATGTGGATTCCATTCGTGAAGATGTCAAATGGCTTGGGGCAGACTGGCAAGAGCGTGAGTTTTTTGCTTCTAATTATTTTGATAAACTCTATGCCTTTGCTGAGCAGTTGATACTTGCAGGTAAGGCCTATGTGGATTCTTGCACAGCTGAGGAAATTCGTGAAATGCGCGGTTCTTTTACTGTTCCTGGAACCAACAGCCCTTATAGAGAGCGTAGCATAGAAGAGAACTTGGATTTATTTCGCCGTATGCGCGCAGGGGAGTTTCCTGATGGGGCGCATGTTTTACGCGCAAAAATAGATATGTCTTCCCCCAATATTGTTATGCGAGACCCTGCATTATACCGTATACGCCATGAGGCGCACCACCGCACAGGAGATGCTTGGTGTATTTACCCCATGTACGATTTTACGCATTGTATTTCTGACTCCTTAGAAGGTATTACGCACTCCATTTGCTCCCTAGAGTTTGAAAATAACCGCGAATTGTATGACTGGGTTTTAGAAAATCTTGGTGTATATCGTCCGCAGCAAATCGAATTTGCCCGTTTACAAATGGGCTATACGGTACTTTCTAAGCGTAAGCTTATTCAGCTTGTGCAAGAAGGGCATGTGACAGGTTGGGATGACCCACGCATGCCTACCATAAGCGGTATGCGCCGTCGTGGTGTGCCACCAGAAGCTTTAAAGGATTTTTGTACACGCATAGGTGTAGCTCGTGCTGATTCCACAGTGGATTATTCGTTATTTGAATTTTGCCAACGTGAGTATTTAAATGCGCACACGCCACGCGTTATGGCTGTGCTTGACCCCATTAAAGTGGTTATTACCAACTACCCCGAAAATCCTGCAGATATGCCGGCAGATTTGGACATGCCTTACCATCCGGAAGATGCCAGCTATGGCAGCCGCACCATGCCTTTTACACGTGAGCTTTACATTGAGCGTGATGATTTTCGCATGGATCCGCCCAAAAAGTTTCATAGATTGTATGTGGGCAATGAGGTTCGCTTGCGTTATGCCTATTATATTACCTGCCAAGAAGCCCTATGCGATGCTGAAGGAAATGTGGTGGAGCTGCGCTGCACGTATGACCCTGAAAGCCGCGGCGGAAAAACAGAAGATGGGCGCCGCGTGCGTGGTACCATTCACTGGGTTTGTGCTGAGCAAGCTGCAGAGTTGGAAGTGCGTTTGTATGAACATCTTTTTGCCACGGAAAATCCCAATGCTGTGGAAGAAGGTAAAAGCTTTTTAGATTATTTGAATCCGGATTCTTTCAAGGTTGTTACGGCCCAATGCGAGCCCGCTCTTAAAAGCTTTAAGGTGGGAGATAGAGTACAATTTGAGCGTTTGGCGTATTTTTGTGTGGATAAAGATAGCAAAGAAAATGCACCCGTATTCAATCGTATTGTGACGTTAAAAGATAGCTGGGCAAAAATGGAAAAAGCCGGCAAGGTTTAAATCTACATTTCTAGAAATATAGTTAAAAGCTGCACCTTTTGTTTAAGGTGCAGCTTTTTTTAATGCTTTTTTGCCACCATATAGGCTAGCGCTCCCACCACACTGCCTGCTGTTATCGCAAATATGGGCGTAAGCACCAAGGAGCCTATAACCCATTCCCATAGTCTTTGACCGGCTTCATAACCTAAGGTTTGGATGCTAAACTCTGTAAGCCAATGCCCATGGCGTAAGCGGTAGCCAATAAGTATAGCTAAAGCGGGTAAGAAGGGAGGCCACGTGAAGGGAATCATGGCTAGGGCACAGAGGCGATTAAGCTTAAACCACCCAATAAAAAGAAGCAGGGCAATGCTTTGCACTATGGGGGCAGGTACGGTGAGCACCGCCATGGCTATGGTTGCTGTGCGGGCCAATTCTTTGGGATTAGCTCTATTATACGGATCAGCCATAAGGTTTTGTAAGGCCTTAATGGGATGCTTTAAGGATATGGGCTCTTGGCGGGCTGCATTATATCTTTTAAAGGGCAGGGGCATGAGTGCGCGCATGGTAAGTTGCACGTTCAGCGCTATAATTTTACCATATTCTGTCATGGAAGGGCCTTGCCATGTGCTTGGGCTTGGCATATGCACAGGTACTTGGCACAGCTCATAGCTACCCCAAGCAGCGCGTACCAGCACCTCAGCATCAAAGGCATAGCCTTTATCTTGAATTTTAGCAAAGTCAAAGAAATGTAAGGGGTACACGCGTAAGCTATTATGCATATCTTTAACTTTTTCTCCCGTTTGTACGCGCATCCAAAAAGAAGATAAAACACGCTCAAAGCGCATACGCACAGGGCAGGGCTGGGTAAAATCTCGCGTGCCTACCACGAGCGCGTGGGGTTTTTCTTGGCTTTGTGCAAGCATGTGTGCCACGTCTTTTAAGAGTTCGTCTTGTTCTTCGTATAAAGCTAAAGAAAGTATATGCGTGCATTGTAATGCTTTTGCCGTATGCGCAGCACAAAAAAGTTTTTCCCCTCTCGGAGCAAGGCTTACGGTATCTACCCAGTGCACAGGCACAGAAGGTGTAAACGTATCCTTTAAGGAACGGGGGAGTAATATACGCGGGCAAAGAGCGTAAAGCTTTGGTAAATAGTGTAGTAAAATGTCATTGTGGGGGCATTGTGTAATAAAAAGACAAGGTGTAATTTGCATGGATTTTTAGATAACTATAGTATATTGTTGTGTTTTGGCTGTATTTTAAGCTAGCTTAGAAAGGCAGTATACCACCACTTGCTCTCATGGTAAAGATGCGTTATTTTGTGTAGATATCTGACTTTTTACATAAACAGAATCGCTAAAGCGTATGAGGTGTAGGGTGAAAAAAGTATTAACTACGTGTGGCTATTGTGGCTGTGGCTGTAATTTTTATGCTCATGTGGAGCAAAATCATGTAGTTGCTGTAAGTCCTAAAGCTGATCACCCCGTCAATGGCGGCATGCTTTGCGCCAAAGGGTGGCTAGGGCATGACTTTGTTTCACATCCTAAACGCTTAACAGCCCCCATGCTGCGCCAAGAAGATGGCTCCTTTGCCGAGGTAACGTGGCAAGAAGCTTTGGATTTCGTGGTGGAGAAGCTGCACAGCGTCTATAAAGAACAGCCCGCCAATTTTGGGCTTTTTTCTTCGGCACGCTGTACCAATGAGGAAAATTATCTCGCTGCTAAGCTTTGCCGCGCTGTTATGCGTTCGCCGCACATAGACCATTGCGCACGCCTTTGACATAGCCCCACTGTGGCCGGTCTGGTTACATCTTTTGGTTCTGGCGCTGCCACCAATAGCCTTGAAGAAATACGCTATGCGGATACCTTATTTATTATAGGTTCCAATACGTCTGCACAGCATCCATTAGCTTACGCGCGTGTGGCTGATGCGGTGAAAAATCGCGGGGCCAAACTTATTGTTGTGGATCCGCGAAAAACGCCCGTGGCCCAATTGGCGCATATACACCTTGCCATCAAGCCGGGCACTAATTTGGCGCTTATTAATGCCTTACTACATGTGATTTACACAGAAAATCTCCATAATAAAGCCTTTATTGAAGCGCGCACAGAGGGCTTTGAAGCCTTTACTGCATCCATACTGCAGTGCACACCAGAGTGGGCAGCGTCCATAACGGGTCTTGAGGCGCAAGATATTCGAGATGCTGCACGTATATTTGCCGCCGGTACCAAGGCCATGATTTTGTACTGCATGGGTATAACCCAACACGTTACAGGTACGGAATCCTGCCGCGCTTTGGCCAATATGAGCTTATTGTGCGGCATGGTGGGGCATGAAAGTGCAGGCCTTTTACCTTTGCGCGGGCAAAATAATGTGCAGGGCTCGTGCGATATGGGCGCCTTACCGGAGACTTTGCCAGGCTATGTGACGGCGGGCAGTAACACAGCCAAGCAACGCTTTGCACCCGTATGGGGAGATTTTGCCAATGCGCAGGGTCTTAAACTTACAGAGATGATGCATGCCATGCAGCACGGGCAAATGAAAGCTTTGTATGTGATTGGTGAAAACCCCATGCTTTCAGATGCAGATACCATAAGCACAGAAAAAGCTTTACGCGCCTTGGACTTGCTCATAGTTCAAGATATCTTTTTTACAGAAACAGCAAAGCTTGCACATCTGGTTTTGCCTGCAGCCAGTTACTTGGAAAAAGAAGGCACCTTTACCAATACAGAGCGGCGTGTGCAGCGCATTAGGCCAGTACTACAGCCTTACGGGGAAGCGCGGCCAGATTGGAAAATTTTAGCTGACATTATACATAGGTTGTCACAAAAAATACCTTTAAACATAGAAGCGCAAGAATATACGAGTGCTGAAGATGTTTTTGAAGAAATACGCACTGTTGTACCTACATATGCTGGCATAACCTACGCACGCATAGAAGCGCATGACGGTTTATGCTGGCCTTGCCCGCGTGAAGATCATGCTGGTACACCTATTTTGCATACGGAGCACTTTGCACGTGCAGATTCGGAAAAAGGTCTCTTTACGGTAAATACTTTTGAAGCTCGCGGGCAGCAAGAGAGTGAGGAATTTCCTTTTATTTTAATTACAGGGCGCCTTGCCCACCATTACCATACCGGCACCATGACGCGTCTTTCTTGGGCTTTGGAGCGAGAAAGCCCCGCAGCATTTTTAGAAATGCACCCTGATGATGCTGCCAGCATTGGGGCGCGGCATAGATGGAATGTGCGTGTGCGCTCACCGCGTGGTGAAGTGGATGTTGTACTTTTTGTAACGCCACATATTGCCAAGGGTAGTGTGTTTTTACCTTTTCATTTTTTTGAAAGCGCAGCCAATACGTTAACCAGTCACGAACATTTAGATCCTATTGTTAAAATACCGGAATTTAAAGTCAGTTCTGTGGCTGTTTCTGTTATACCTTAAAAGTCCATAAGAGTACGTGGGGATATATGTCTTTTTATTATTTACCATATGATAATGTGGATACCGCTTTGCAAGTATGGGCCAAGGCTTATGCGCTTTTTACACCGCAAGCTCCTCTTGCACACGAAGTACAAACTGTAGCTGAAAATGCGCAAAGCGTAGCTAGCAATACGACAGACGTACATCTTGCCCCTTATGGGCAGAGCCCTACCTTAGGCCATGATGCGTATACGCTTACCTCCATGTCGCCAAAATCTTTTGTTTTCGCCCCTAGGGAGGAGCTGTTTTCTTGGGAAGGAAAAGAAAAAGTTTTTTTGCAAGATGCTTTAACGAAAGAGCAAAATACTGCGCAGCCACGCCCTAAGGATATTTTGCTTTTTGGCGTGCGCCCATGCGATGCGTACGGCCTTGCGTATATGCACGCTTTTTTTGCGCAAGAATATACAGATATGAATTATGCTCATAGGCAAAAAGCATTGCATGTCATTGCCATAAATTGTCTTGAACCAGCGAAACAATGTTTTTGCGCCTCCTTAGGCACAGGCCCCTTTTTAACACCTGCAACGGAAGGAGCTAAGGCCGGAGCTAAAGCCGGAGCTGACTTGGAATTAACCCCATGGCAGCAAGGTTTTTTAGTACAAGTGCATAGCGAAAAAGGGCAATGGTTACTTACGCATATTAGTACCTTGATACATGTACACCACGATGCGCATATTTTAGAGCAAAAGGAAGCTTTAGTAGAGCAAAGCAAAAACTCTTTTTTTCGCAAACCGGATTTTAGTACTTTGCAAAAATCTTTACAGGCAGGCTTTAACCATGAAGTTTGGGAGCGGGTGGCGCCTTCTTGTATTTTATGCACCGGTTGTACGCGTGTATGCCCTACGTGTACTTGCTTCACTACTCATGAAGAAAATGGCGTGGGGGATTCTGGCACAAGGGTGCGCTGTTGGGACTCTTGTCAAAGTCAGGGCTTTACACGTAATGCAGGCTGGCATGAACCGCGCGACCATACAAGTATGGTGCGCTACAGAATGTATGATAAGCTGCAATATATAGAAGAGCGTTTTGGGCATAAAGGCTGTACAGGGTGCGGGCGTTGCAGTGTTGTGTGCCCCGCGGCCATTGATATGGTGCATATTACTGAAGAGCTTATGCAAGATTGCCCGCCCGAAGCTGTTTATACGCCGCGCCCTGTGCCCTTTGTGCGTGAACAGCGCGGATTTGACGCAAAGCTCTATGTTCCAGAATTGGTGGAAATTATAGATATATTTGAAGAAGCTAAGAGTATTAAACGCTTTACTGTAAAGTATACGCATAACCCCATGCAGGGCAAGCCAGCTTTACGCGGGCAATTTTATATGATTACGCTTTTTGGCGTGGGAGAAATAGCCATATCTGTTCCTTTTAGTGATAAGGAAGAGCATTTTTTCTCCTTTTATGTAAAAAAAGTGGGAAAGGTCACCACAGAGCTCTTTACCAAAAAGGTGGGGGATGTGCTGGGCTTACGCGGGCCTTTTGGTGTGCCTTTTCCTTATGAAAGCTTTGTGGGGCGTACTTTATTGGTGGTGGGGTCTGGTGTTGGGCATGCTCCGGTGCGAGCGCCGCTCATACGTGCCATTGAAAACAGCCATGACTTTAAAAATATCATTGTGATAGGTTCTGCCATGACCTATGAAGAGCTCATGCTTAAAGAAGACCTTGAACAATGGAATACGCTAGAGGGGGTGCAGGTACATTATGCCCTTGCAAAGCCCACCAAGGCTATAACCACAGTGCCCATACATGTGGGGTATATTAATGATTTGTTAGCTCCTTTAGAGCAAAATCCCGGCCTTGACTGGCAAAATACTTCAGCCATAATTTGTGCTTCAGCGCGGCGTATAAAGGCTGTAGCCAAAGATCTTGTGGCTCTTGGTATGCATCCTAGTACCATATACACGGCTTTAGAAACCAATATGCGTTGCGGCGTTGGTAAGTGCGGGCATTGTAAGGTTGGTGCGCATTATATTTGTAGTGATGGCCCTGTATTTACCTATGAGCAAATGTTGGAGTTTCCACCAGAGTTTTAGGCGAAAAAGGGTTTGGATATAAAAAA
>CAYJNG010000038.1:0-4417 GCA_964371505.1 uncultured Desulfovibrionaceae bacterium | reverse complement strand
ATATAAGAAGCTTAGAAGTTTACAATAACGGCTTCTTCATCATTTTCTGTGCGTTTTTCCACAGTACCAATAACCCAAGCGTCCATATTGCTAGCTTTGATACGTTGTAGCACTTCTTCGCAATTTTCATCGGGCACTACGAGTACGTAACCAATGCCGCAGTTAAAAATTTGCAGCATTTCAGGCCAGCTTAAGTCGCCTTGCTCTTTAAGCCATGTGAATACCGCAGGCATTTCCCAAGAATCAAAGTCAATGGTAACTTTTACTTGCTGTGGTAATACGCGTGGGATATTGTCGTAAAAACCGCCACCGGTAATATGTACCATGCCGGCAATGGGGGCATCGCGCAGCAAGTTTTTAATAACATCTACATAAATGATGGTAGGGGCGAGCATAACTTCTGCTACGCTTTTATCCGTACCGGGGAAGATGTCATCCTTTTTTAAGCCGCTTTTATCTAAGATTTTACGTGCTAAGGAGTAACCGTTGGAGTGAAGACCAGAAGAAGCCATGCCAATAATTTTGTGGCCAATACGAATATTGCCGCCATCAATAAGCTTAGCGTTATCCACTATACCTACGCAAAAACCTGCTAAGTCATACTCACCATCGGCATACATGCTAGGCATTTCGGCAGTTTCGCCGCCAAGCAAAGCACACTGAGCTTGCCTACAGCCTTCGGCAATACCTTGTATTACTTGGTCTGCTTTATCCACATCTAAATGGCCTGTTGCAAAGTAATCAAGGAAAAATAAAGGTTTTGCTCCTTGAACCAATATATCATTTACGCTCATGGCCACAAGGTCGATACCTACAGTATCGTGCTTGTCAAAGGCAAAAGCCAATTTGAGTTTTGTACCCACACCGTCGGTGGAAGAAACAAGTACGGGGTCTTCCATACCTGCTAAATCGGGGCGGAAAAGCCCCCCAAAACCGCCAATGTCAGAAATAACACCGCGAGTAAGTGTTTTGGCTACAGATTGTTTAATACGGTCAACGAGTTCGTTGCCGGCATGGATATCTACCCCTGCATCTACATAAGCTTTTGCGCGCCCTGAGGACATGTTAGGCTCCTTGTGAAAATTGATAATATGGTGTATATATCAAATTTCTTGGAAATACCCAAGTGGGATTTAGGGGCTTTTTTTGATATGTGGGCCTGTAATATGGTTTAATGCTATAATTTTATTGGGAAATATTTTTTTCTAACAGGGGAATTTTGTGCGCATCATTTTATTATTTTGTACTATTTTGTTTTTTTGTACTTTCTCTTCGTGGAGTGTGGCTAATACTGCGCGTGAAGATAAAGTTTATGGAACAAATTTGCAAAATTCCCCCAATAAGGGAACGGTGCATACATGGGTAGACCCGCAAACGGGAGATAAGGTTATTTCTGTAAAGCCTAAAGGTAAAAGGCAATTACCATCTTCCACACAGAGTACGCCCCAAATGCCCATTTATGTATTCCCGCAGATAACACCACAACAACCTACGCGTCCGCACCCTAACCCCTCAGTGCCAAGGCCACAGCCTCGTGTGGAGTTTCAGTCATATCCTTCTAATAACGACGTGTTTACGCTTCCAGTTATGCGTATTCAGCGGAATTTTATGACAAAGAAGGTGTAATTATGCCAGCACTTCATTGGACAAACACCTCAGGCACCACTGTACAGTGTTCTTTGTGCCATCATAGATGCCTTTTGCCTGCAGGTAAAAAGGGGTTGTGTGGTGTGCGAGAAAACATAGGCGGAGTGTTGCAAACTCATGTGGCCAATAAAGTGGCTTCTGTGGGGCTTGATCCTGTGGAAAAAAAGCCTCTCTATCACTATAAACCTGGCACAAAAACCTATTCAATAGGTACGGCAGGGTGTAATTTTTCTTGTGTTTTTTGTCAAAATCATACCATTTCACGCGCCCCTATTGATGCTGGCGTGGTGCCGGGTAAGCTTACCACGGCAGATATTTTAGTAAAAGAAGCTCTAAAACATAAGGCGCAGAGTATTTCCTTTACGTATAATGAGCCTACAGTTTTTATGGAACTTATGATGGAAGTGGCCATAAAGGCTCGTCTTAACGACTTAGATTGTATTTTAGTCTCTAACGGGTATCAAAGCTTGGAATGCTTGGCTTCGTTATATGATACTATTCGTGCTGCCAATGTGGATTTAAAATCCATGCGTGACCGCTATTATAAAGTCTTATGCGGCGCTAAGCTTGCCCCTGTGTTGGAAAATCTGAAAATGATGGTAAAAATGGGGTGGTGGGTAGAAGTAACAACGCTTGTTGTGCCAAAATACAATGATAGCGATGATGAGTTACGTGATTTGGCAGCCTTTATACATGACGAACTAGGGCCACACGTTCCTTGGCACATTAGCCGTTTCCATGGAGCTTATAAGTTGCGCAATGCTACTCCCACGCCTGTAGAAACCTTAGAAAGAGCCATGCATATTGGGCAAGATGTGGGCCTTAAATACGTGTATATTGGCAATGCAGATAGCATGGTGGGAACCATGACTTTGTGCCCTCAGTGTAATCACCCTTGCATTACCCGAAAAGGCTTTACCAGTAAAAATTCCCTTAAAAGAGGCCATTGCCCCAAATGTAAATATAAACTTGAAGGGGTTTGGTAATGCTGCTTGTTTATACAGGTGATGGTAAAGGCAAAACCACTGCTTGCGTAGGGCAAGCTGTGCGTGCTTTGGGGCAAGGTTTGCGTGTGGCTTTTGCACAGTGCATGAAGCGCGATGAAAAAGCAGGGGAGCAGCAAATGCTTCATAAACTTTTGGGTGAGCTTTTTTATGTGGGCGGTCTTGGCTTTTTTCGCAATGAAGATGAAAGGCCAAAACATAGAGAGGCGGCGCTTACCACATTGGCTTGGGCTAAAGCGCGTTTACCGCAACTTGATATGCTTATATTAGACGAAAGTTTGTACGCTTTAAAGGCTCAGCTTATACATGAAGATGAGCTTATGCAGCTTATTACTGCTGCGCAAGAGCATGAAGTGCATGTAGTGCTTTCTGGGCGCGGTGCACCGCCATGGCTTCTTGAGCAAGCCCATTTGGTAACGCAAATGCAGGAAATAAAACACCCTTGGAAACAAGGCATACCGGCCACCAAGGGTATTGAGTTTTAAACAATGCCACAGCGCAATATGATTTTTGCGCGCACTAAATCTGGACAAATGGCTTTATTACGTATATAGTTTCTTTTTGCTAAAAAATACTTAGGGCTTTGCCCTTTATGAAGGAGTCCCTCGTGGAATATACAGTTGAAGATTTATCCCCAGTAAAAAAACAAGTGAAAGTAACCGTCGATGCTAAGGAAGTGGAAGCTGCCATCCTTGGCACTGTTGCTTTATACCGTACATCTGTACAAATAGATGGTTTCCGCAAGGGCAAAGTGCCTGCATCTGTTATTGAAAATCGCTTTCGTGACAAGGTTTACAGCGAAGCTAAGCAAGACCTTGTAAACGTACACATTAACAAAATTGTTACCGAATTAAATGCTTCCCCTGTGTCTGGCATTGATTTTGACGGTAAAGACATTGCTCGTGGTGAAGACTTCTCTTACACCATTAGCTTTGAAGTGCTGCCTACCTTTGAAATTCCTATGTACGAAGGCCTTGAAGTAAATCAAGAAAAGGCTGTGGTAAAAGACGAAGAAGTGGAAGAATTTGTAGAGCGTTTACGTAAAGACCGCGCCGAATTGGTTGTGGCTGAAGGTAAGGGCCCTGCTGTGGACGGTCAAGTGGCGGATATTGATTTTGCTGCTTACGAAGATGGCGTAGCTCTTGAAGGTATTAGCGCACAAAATTTCCAAATGAATCTTGGTGAAGGTCAAGCTTTAGAATCTTTTGAAGAACTTGTGAAAAGTGTAGCCCTTGGTGAAACCAAGGAAGGCGACGTAAGCTTCCCTGAAGACTTTTTAGCTTCTGACCTTGCAGGTAAAACCATCACCATGAAGGTTACCGTGCATGCCATTAAAGAACGCAAGCTTCCTGAATTGGATGATGCTTTTGCTAAAACCATGGGTCAAGAAAATATGGAATCTTTGCGTCAAGCTTTCATTGATAGCTATGAACGCAGCCGTACGAACTTGCACAAGGGTACAGCACAAAAAGAATTGCTGGATAAGCTTTTGAAAATGGTGGACTTTGAACTTCCTGAATCCATGGTGGATACGCATACTCGTTCCATGATTGCTGAGCAACAAGCTAAAGCAGAAAGACAAGGCCGTAGCCTTGAGTCCATGGGCAAGAATATGGAAGAACTTACCAAGGAAGCGCGTAAAGAAGCAGAAGATATCACTCGTGCACAAGTATTCCTTATGAGTGTTGCTAAAAAAGAAGGCCTTGAAGTGCAAGACCAAGAAGTGGATATGGCCATTTATCAAATGGCACAACGCAGCGGTCAAG
>CAYJNG010000037.1:0-18421 GCA_964371505.1 uncultured Desulfovibrionaceae bacterium | reverse complement strand
GGGAAGCGTGAGCTTCCTTTTTTTGTACCTTTAAAGAGCTACCACAAGTAGTGGCCGCTGAAAAAAATATTTTCTATATTTACGCTTTGTCAGAAAATACTGTCCATGCCTTATGTGCAGTTTTGTGTAACTCTTTGTTAATAGTACACTACATGTGTAAAAAATACCTTTATGTAGAATATGTGTGCCTATTTTGTGGTAAAAAAATGGCACTTGCCAAAGTAGAAAACTTTGGTACTATACACAATCTTAATACAGTGCACTGTATACGCAAGCTTTTTTTTGAGTGTGTGCAGTACCAAACAGTGTACGGATTTACAGGAGGAAGGATTATGGCAAATGCAGGAACAAAGGTGAGTAGCACCGGTAACGCGGTGAGCATTCTCACAGGAGCAACCTTCTTAATGGCAACCTCTGCCATTGGACCGGGATTTTTAACACAAACAGCTATGTTTACGGAACAACTTATGGCGGCCTTTGGCTTTGCCATTCTTATTTCCGTTATCATTGATATTATTATTCAAACAAATATTTGGCGCATTTTGGGTGTTTCTGGCATGCGTGCGCAAGATGTGGCCAATAAGGTTATCCCCGGTTTGGGTTTCTTCCTTGCTTTTGCTGTGTGTATGGGCGGCCTTTTCTTTAATATTGGTAACGTGGGCGGCGCAGCGCTGGGGCTTGATGTGCTCTTTGGTCTGCCGCATGCCATAGGCGCCATTATTAGTGCTGCTGTGGCCATTGCGCTTTTCCTTGGTAAGGAATTTGGCCCTGTTATTGATAAGTTCGTAAAGGTACTCGGCGTAATTATGATTGGCCTTGTGCTGGTCATCGTAGTGAAAACGGGCCCTCCCATTGCTCTTGCAGTGCAAGAAACAGTGGCGCCTTCTAAAATTGACTGGTTCATCGTACTTACCTTGGTGGGCGGTACTGTGGGTGGTTATTTAAGCTTCACCGGTGTACACCGTATCATTGACGGCGGCGTTACCGGCCATGAAAATATCAAGCAAATCACTTGGGGCTCCATCAGCGCCATTGTTACCACTGGTATTATGCGTTACCTCATGTTCTTAGCCATTTTGGGTGTGGTGGTTACTGGTGCTAAGCTTGACCCTAGTAACCCTGCCGCTGCTGCCTTCCGTATAGGCGCAGGTGAGCTTGGCTATAAGTTTTTTGGCGTGGTGTTATGGTCTGCAGCTGTAACCTCTGTGGTGGGTTGTTCGTATACTTCTGTATCCTTCTTGCGCACCCTTTCTCCCATGGTGGAAAATAATTACCGTTATTGGATTATCGGTTTCATTTTACTTTCTACAACGGTATTTGTAACCATTGGTCGTCCTGCCTTGGTGTTGGTGGCTGTGGGTTCCTTAAACGGTATGATTTTGCCTTTATCTCTTATCAGCGTGCTGCTTGCCGCATATAAAAAAGAGATTGTGGGCGATTATAAGCACCCCATGTGGATGACGGCTCTTGGCTACCTCATGGTGGTTTTCACCGCGTGGATGAGCTTTAAGGGGCTTGGCGGTCTTATGAAGCTTATAAACGGATAAGTGTAGAAAAAATGTATTAAGCCCGCAGAAAATTGCTGTTTTCTGCGGGCTTTTTTGTGTCTTATTTCCCTTAGCTGCATTGACGCGCGGGGGGTAAATTGTGTACACAATACGCTTCACGGTCAAAAAAGGAGAGCGCGTGTGACTGCATTGGAACAAGGTTTTATGGTCATGCTTTTGGGCATGGGCATTGTTTTTTTATTGCTCATTGTTTTGGTTTTGGGCATGGGGATTATGTCGCGCGTTGTGGCACGCATCAATAGCATTTGGCCTGAGCCGCATACGGCGGGGGCTGCTGCTTCATCTGCAAGTACGGCACTTAAAAAAGTAGCAAGCACCGCACCTAGCGGTTTAGATGAAGACGAAGCTTTAGCCATTGTTATTGCGCTGGCTATACATAAAAGAAAATTGGCTGAGAGCCAAACAGCATAAGGATATAGTATGACATTTAGTAATTCCTCTTCCCACTCGGGGGTTAACTCCACCACGTATAAAGTGAGCGTCAATAATAAAACTTTTATGGTAAAAATTGACGATGCAGGCGGCATAGGTATTGCGCCCATGGGCGGAACGAGCGCTAGCGCTGCGGTGGCTGCTCCTGCCAGTGTCACAAAAGTGTGCGCCCCCCTGCCCGCCACCGTGGCGGCCCTTGCTGTGGCCGAAGGGCGCCCTGTGCAAGAAGGGGACACATTGCTTGTGCTTAGTGTTATGAAAATGGAGTCGCACATTGTGGCCCCTGTGGATGGCGTTGTGCAGGAAGTTTTTGTGAGCGTTGGCGAGCAGGTGCCCGTGGACCATGTGCTTTTGACCATTGCGTAATGACAGTTTGCTGTGCCTGTAGAGTGCTTTTTAGGAAAGCATAGGCCATAAAACGGTGAAATATTTTTTGTAATAGTTCATATGCGCCTAAAGTTTATTTTCAAAGAAGTCATTGGGCGCACGTAAAATTTTTGTAAGGGAGGCAGGAGGAGAGCCATCATAAAATGGTTTTCTAGCAGCGCCTCTCGTGATCTTTGTGTCGCACAGGATGTACGACCAAGTGGTATTTATATGGAGAATGTTTAATGAATGCTTCCGATGCCTTAGATTCCTTATTTGCTTCTACGGGCTTTGCCAATATAGTGAAGCCAGCCGCGCAACATTTGAGCGGAATGGAGCAATTTTTACATATGTTTGGTACACCCATTATGTTATGCGTGTGCCTTTTTTTGTTGTGGCTTGGCATCAAAAAGCAATTTGAACCGCTTTTACTTTTGCCCATAGCCTTTGGGGGCTTTTTAGCTAATATTCCTGTGGCAAATATGGCAGAGCCTGGGGGCTTTTTGCATCTTATCTATTCCATGGGCATAACTACGGGCTTGTTTCCTTTGTGTATTTTCATGGGTATTGGCGCCATGACGGACTTTGGCCCGCTTATTGCGCACCCTAAAACCGCGCTTTTGGGCGCTGCGGCGCAATTTGGTATTTTTGGTACGCTAATAATGGCAACAGGGCTGGGTTTTTCTTTACCTGAAGCTGCTTCCATAGGTATCATTGGCGGTGCTGATGGGCCCACTTCCATCTTTGTGGCAACGCGTTTAGCGCCGGAACTGCTTGGTGCCATCACCGTGGCGGCGTATTCGTATATGGCCTTGGTGCCTGTTATTCAACCGCCCATTATGCGCTTGCTTACCACCAAGGCTGAGCGGCAAATTGTTATGGGGCAGCTACGCCCCGTGAGCAGGCGGGAGAAGATTATTTTTCCCCTCGTGGTGCTGGGTGTGTGCGCCTTGCTCTTGCCCGACGCTTGCCCGCTCATTGGTGCTTTAACTTTTGGTAACTTAGTTAAAGAGTCCGGTGTGGTGAACCGCATTTCCGATTGCTTACAAAATGAGTTTATTAATATTGTTACCATATTGTTAGGCTTGTCCGTGGGCTCAAAGCTGCAGGCTAGTCAATTTCTCACATCACAAACTTTGTATATTATCTTCCTTGGGCTTGTGGCTTTTTCCTTTGCCACTGCCATGGGGGTATTGTGCGGTAAGCTCATGAGCAAACTGTCTAAAACGCCCATTAACCCGCTCATTGGGGCGGCGGGGGTTTCTGCTGTGCCCATGGCGGCGCGTGTGGTGAATAAGGTGGGCTTGGAAGAAAATCCGCAAAACTTCTTGCTCATGCACGCCATGGGGCCCAATGTGGCAGGCGTAATTGGCTCTGCTGTGGCGGCTGGTGTGCTCTTGGTACTGTGCGGGTAAAGTACATACATTTCATTTTAGATGAGAAAAGCCCCTGCGCTCAATGGCGTAGGGGCTTTTTTGTGAGTTTTTTGAAAAATGCGTATTTTTGAGAAGTTTAGATTCTCTTACGCAGTTTTTATTTTTTCTTTGCTTCCAAAAAGTCGTTGAGCTCTGCATTAAGCACGTCGGTAATGAACATATGCCCTGGGGAATGCGCAATAACCAGCGGCGGGCAGGCTTTTTCGATAACGGATTGCGGTGTTACGCCGCAAGGCCAGAATACAGGAATTTCCCCTTGGCGTATTTCCACAGCGTCGCCATAATCGGGCTTATTTACATCTGCAATGCCTATTTTGGCGGGATCACCCATGTGTACAGGGGCGCCGTGCACATTGGGGAGCTTTGCCGTGATATCATGGGCAATTTGGGCATTTTCTGGCGTCATGGGGCGCATGCTGCACACCATGGGGCCTTCAAAGGGGCCTACTTTTTCCGTGGCAAAGTTGGTTTTGTACATGGGCACATTGCGACCGGTGGCAATGTGGCGCATTTCTATGCCGGCGTTTATAAGCGCTTCTTCAAAGGAGAAGGAGCAACCAATGAGAAAGCCCACCATGCCTTCTTGCCAGTACTTTTCGGCATTATGGCAGCGCTCTACAAGCTTGCCGTGGCGATAAATAAAATATTCGGGAATATCGCTCAGTATATTGCCGCCTTCGCCCATATCATGGGTGAGAGGAGTATTTTCTATCACTTCAATGACAGGGCAGGAAAAAGGGTTACGCAGGGCAAATTCTTTAAAGTCCGCTGCGTATTCTGCAGGTAGTACCACTAAATTTCCTTGCGCATAACCGCGGCACATGCCTGCTGTGGGAAAGGTGATTTCTTCACGTCGCACGCATGCCCGTACGTCCTTGGGGCTCATATCTCTGTATTTACTGATGTCAAATGTAGTCATGTTGTATCCTATTAGCCATGGTTAAAAAAACGCTTTTTTGAAGATGTATGTATAGTAATTACGTTTTGCTTTTACGCATACTACACAAAATAGCGTACTGTTTGCGATATCTTATTTTATTAGTCCAGCGCTTCCACGGTGACTTGATATTCCTTACCTTCTAGCGTTATGACATATTCTGACAGAGGAGCTATGGCGTTGGCGGCTACCGTGGTGGGGATTTTGCCTGTATCGGCATTGCGGCGCAGTTCTTCAAAGGCTTGTAATTCTTCTAAGTATAAGGCTTGCGCTTCTTGCACAGAAACTTGCTCAAAGCACACGGTGTCGCCAAACTTTCCTTGAGCAACGCATGGTAAATCCACAGTGATGACATGCGCAATCTTGGCATAGCCGCCTGTGGTTTGCCTGTCTGCCATGAGGATAATGGGGTTGCCTTCTTGGGGTACCTGAATGGCGCCCATGGTGATACCGTCGGAAATAATATTGCCATCACCTATATGTTCTATGGCCTCGCCGGAGGCATTTTCTAGGCGATAGCCCATGCGGTCGCATTGTGCGGTGACAGCATAGGTGGAATGTAAAAAGCAGTGTAAGCCTTTTTCTGTAAAGTGGTCATCTTGCGGGCCGAGCACCACACGAAGGGTTTTGTTTTTAGCGCTAAAATCCTCAGGGGTAATGGCGCGTTTTTCCCAATGAGGCACAGGGTGGTGCGCAGCTTTTAGGGGAATTTCATCTCCAGATTGTAAGGCGCGCCCATGAAAGCCCCCCATTTTGGCTTTAAGGTAGGTGGAGCAGCTTTCCATGATGGGGCTGATTTCAAGGCCGCCGGCAAAGGCTATATAAGCGCGACAGCCGTCCTTTTGTGCACCAAAAGAGAGCACATCGCCGGCTTTACAGGGCACAGCTCTATACATGGGCAAGGGGATGCCATTCATTTGCGGGGAAAGATTACCGCCGGTGATAGATATGGTGCAAT
Source organism: uncultured Desulfovibrionaceae bacterium (assembly GCA_964371505.1). Lineage (GTDB taxonomy): Bacteria > Desulfobacterota > Desulfovibrionia > Desulfovibrionales > Desulfovibrionaceae > CAYJAD01. Next base: position 12,724 of record CAYJNG010000037.1, on the reverse strand, counting down.
TTTCTGTAAAAGATAGAGTGGGGCCCATGACAGTGGCTTCCAATAGAGCTTCTGCTTCTTCATTATTCACTAATATATTAGCTAGCTTAGCGGAGCGGTAGTCCATAACGCCGGACACAGGCACGCCCAGCTCTTGATAACCTATGCGGCCAAGGTCTTGCACAGTGGTAAGTAGGCCGCCCTGACGAACGAGAATTCCCATATTATGCCTCCGCCTTATGGTAATAATGGTATTCATATGCGCCGCGGTTTACATCGGCTAAAATTTGGGCGTATTCTTCAGCGCTGACAGAAACAAATTTCACATAGTCGCCTGGGGTAAGTAATATGGGGGAAGGGCGTTCAGCATCGTAAAGGCGTAAGGGCGTTCTGCCAATGAGCTGCCAACCACCGGGGGAGTCAAAGGGGTACGCGCCTGTTTGCTCACCAGCAATGCCCACTGAGCCGGCAGGGATTTTTACCCGTGGCGATGTGAGGCGCGGCGTGGCGATTTCTTTGCTCATACCGCCAAGGTAGGGGAAGCCTGGTGCAAAGCCTAACATGTAGATAAGGTATTCTTGTGAAGTGTGAATACGAATAACATCTTCCACGCTTTTGTTATTGTGCTCGGCCACAAAATCTATGTCCGGCCCATATTCTCCACCATAAATAACGGGTATTTCAGTGACTTTTGCAGGGGGAATGTCAATATTACCCAAGTTTTCAAGCAAGTTTTGCATATGGGCAATGAGCTCTTCATGACCTATGACTTCAGGGCGATAGTGCACACTTAAAGAGCGGTAGGTAGAAACAGTCTCCACAATGCCCTGCACGCCGCTTTGGCTCAGGGCTATTTTGAAGGCACGAATGCGGGCGTTGATTTCTGTGGATATGGCATTGCCAAACTCCACCACCACTGAGGTGTCACCCGTAAGTAAAAATTTTACAGCGTCCATTGTATCCTTGTATAGTATGCGTTTTTATGACGTTGGGGTGTTTACTTTGTATTTATACAATGTGGGATAGATTCACCACTTCCACGCCGGCGCCTTGCAGCTTTTCACGAATGGTGCGCACAAAATCCACAGCTTTAGGGTTGTCGCCGTGCACACAAATGGAGTGAGCTTCCATGGCAATTTCTTTACCGGTAATGGCTTTTACTTTACCCTTGGTAACCATGTCGATGACGCGTTCCATGGCAAGGGCTTCGTCATGGATAACGGCGCCTTCTTGATTTCTGGGCACAAGGTTACCGTCTTCAAGATAAGCTCTATCGGCAAAAACTTCATTGGCCACGCGCAGGCCAACTTCTTTGGCGGCGGTGATCATTTGGCTGTTGGCAAGAGCCAGCATAATGATGGTATCGTCTACTTCGGCAATGGCTTCTGCCAATGCGCGGGCCAAAGTAACGTCTTTTGCGGCCATATTATATAAGGCCCCGTGGGGCTTTACGTGCTGTAAGGGCAGCCCGTAACTTTTGGTAAAGGCCATAAGAGCGCCCATTTGGTATTTTACATAGGCTTTGGCTTCTTTAGGGGAAACCACCATATTGCGACGTCCAAAGCCCATAAGGTCAGGATAACCGGGATGCGCACCCACCGCGGCGCCGCATTCTTTGGCAGCGGCCAGTGTAGCATCCATAACAAGGGGGTCGCCCGCATGCCAACCACAGGCCACATTGGCTGAGGTGACATATTTTATAACTTCGCTATCTAAGCCCATGGTATAAGCACCAAAGCTTTCTCCTAGATCGCTATTCAAATCTACCTTAAACATCTATTGCTCCTTACCGGTGAATATCTTTTACAATGGAGCAAATTGTATACGGTGTGTAGTGCTTATACAAGCTTTTTGTGAGCCTAGGGCAATTTTATGCCATGTTAAAAGGGATGGGAAATATGACGCTCAACGGTGAAGTTTTTCCCTCAATATTTTAGAACGCTCCCTTGTCAAATTTGCTTTTTCCATAAAAAAGTGGGGGAGGGCACTTTATAAAAAGCACCCTCCCCACATAAAAAGCAGATGTTAACCTAGCAGACTAAACTAGTCGCGACGGCCTCTATCGCCACCGCGTCCGCCACGGTCACCGCGATCACCACGTCCTCCGCGGTCGCCACGGCCACCACGGTCGCCACGGTCACCACGTCCGCCACGGTCGCCGCGATCACCACGGTCACCACGGTCACGTTGGGGGCGAGCAGTGCTTTCAGGTGTCCATACTTCGCCTTGCTCTTCAAGAAGAACAGCCTTACGGCTAGCACGGATGCGGTCGCCATTGATTTCAATAACTTTAACCACCATGTCTTCGCCAAGACGAGCCACATCGCCAGGTTGTTCCACACGAGCGGTATCAAGCTGGGATACGTGTACCAAGGCTTCCACATTGGGAAGAATTTCCACAATGGCACCGATTTCAAGCACTTTACGAACTTTACCGGTGTAGTTTTTGCCAAGGTCAGCGCGTTGATCGTAGTATTGCACCATTTCTTTGGCAACAGCCATGGCATCGGCTGTGGGGGCAAATACAGATATACGGCCGCTGTCATCAATATCAATGGAAGCGCCAGTGGCAGCCGTGATGGCTTTAATGTTTTTGCCACCAGGTCCAATGATAAGGCGGATAATGTCCGGATTAACAAAGATTTCGGCGTGCTGAGGTGCGTAGCGGGAAAGCTCTTGGCGCGGCGCTTCAATGGATTTGGCCATTTCAGCAAGGATATGTACACGAGCTTCACGGGCTTGCTCCATGGCGCGGCTCATAACTTCTGTGGTGATACCAGTAATTTTGATATCCATTTGTACAGCAGTTACGCCTTCGGCAGTACCGGCAATTTTAAAGTCCATATCGCCAAGGGCGTCTTCATCACCAAGAATATCGGTAAGTACGATGAATTCATCTTCTTCGCGAATAAGACCCATGGCTACACCAGCCACAGGCGCTTTTACTGGTACGCCAGCGTCCATAAGGGACAAAGAACCGCCGCATACGGCAGCCATGGAAGAAGAACCGTTGGATTCTAAGGTTTCAGATACTATGCGAATGGTGAAGGGGAAGGAGTCACCTTGGGGCAAAATGTAGCGCAGGGCTTTTTCTGCCAAAGCACCGTGGCCAATTTCACGACGGGATACACGCACAGGTTTTACTTCGCCTACAGAATAAGGGGCAAAGTTGTAATGTAGCATGAAGCGATTGGTTTTATCGCCATTTAAGCTATCTACGCGTTGTTCATCGGTGGAGGCGCCAAGGGTGGCTACCACAAGAGACTTGGTTTCACCACGAGCAAAAAGGGCAGAACCGTGAGCACGAGGCAATAAGGAGGTTTGCACTTGAATGGGGCGTACTGTTTTGGTATCGCGTCCGTCAATGCGCTTGCCTTCTTTTAAAATGCGCTTACGCACAACGTCTTTTTCAAGACCGGCAATGATATCACCCACATTTTTGAGCGAAGGATGTTCAGCAAAGGCTTCATCAGCTAATAAAGCTTCCATTACAGCAGCTTTCACAGCTGAACGGGCTTCTTTGCGGGCGGATTTTTCCGCCACTTGCATGGCATCGCTTACGCCATTGGCTGTGGCTAATTCTGTTACTTTTTGAACTAAAGCTGCGTCTTCTTCTACAGGTGTAAAAGCAAGCTTGGCTTTGCCTACCATTTCGGCAAGCTTAAGCTGTGCGTCAATGAGAGGCTGAATTTCTTTATGACCCCATTCCAAAGCTTCAATGATAACATTTTCAGGCAAGAATTTAGCTTCGCCTTCCACCATGGTGATGGCATCGCGGCTAGCAGCAAATACGATGTCTAAATCGCTTTGCTCTTGCTGTGCAAAGGAAGGATTAAGCACAAAGTGCCCATCTACACGACCAATGCGGCCACCGGCCACAGGGCCATCAAAAGGAAGGGGAGAGATGAGCACGGCAGCAGAAGCGCCGGTAAGGGCTAAAATATCGGACTCATTTTCTTGGTCGGCAGAGATAACATTGGCTAAAATTTGTACGTCTTGCTTAAGGCCCTTGGGGAAGAGCGGACGCAAAGGACGGTCAATTAAGCGAGATACTAGGGTTTCTCTTTCAGAGGGGCGGCCAATTTCGCGGCGGAAGAAGTTTCCGGGAATGCGACCAGCGGCGTACATTTTTTCGGAATATTCCACCGTGAGGGGGAAGAAACCTTTATCTTGTTCCAATGTTTGGCAGCAGGCAGTTACCAGCACCACAGTGCCACCGCATTGAATCCATACGGCCCCATGGGCTTGGTTGGCAAGACGGCCAACTTCAAAGATAATCTCTTTGCCGCCAACAAGGGCACTTAGGCGTGTGGGTTTAAAAATATCTTGCATAAATGCTTTCCTTTCACAAAAGACAAAGGGGATTCCGAGTATGACAACGGAGGCAACGGAAGACGAGAGATAAAGGTGCGGGAGTCTTCGTAACTGGGAGCTGAAGGCAAACACCATTCTTCGCTGGCATTCTCGGCCCCCCCTTTCTACTGTGCGTTAAAATGTTAAGACCCATGCACAGGCTGTGCATATGTCTCATACCTAGAAGGCAACGCTAGCCTTCGTGTTAAACCGTGGGCTTTGTTGCAAAGTTCAAGAGGGCATACTATGCCCTCTTGAACAGAACAAACAAAATTACTTACGTAAGCCCAATTTTTCGATGAGAGCGCGGTAACGTTGTACGTCAGTGTTGCGCAAGTACTTTAAAAGTTTACGACGTTGGCTTACCATTTTGAGCAAACCTGTGCGGGAGTGAAAGTCCTTCTTGTGGGCTTTGAAGTGACCTGTAAGGCCTTCAATGCGGGAAGTAAGAAGAGCAATCTGCACTTCAGGGGATCCTGTGTCGCCTTCGTGTTTAGCGTGCACATCAATAACAACTTTTTTTTGTTCAGCGTTCATAGCCACAGCAATTCTCCATAGAATTTAATGTTATGGGCTAAGGCAAAAGGCCTTAGTCCGGTGTCCACAGTCCACGTAATACGGTCCACATGGGTTCGGCTGCATCAGTATAAGAGGAGCCTTTACCCTTAGAAGGCGCTTTGGTAAGCAGCTTCTTTTCTGCTAAAGCAAGGGGTGTTCCCGTGCTGCTGAGTAAGATGGCTTTTTCTGCATCTTGCTCAAGCGCTGCGGGCGTGTTTTCCTGCTTTAACCCCTGTATATCCTCTTGGTGTTCTCCTTGACGATAGGGAAGTGGTGTTCCATTTTTAAGCTTTTCCTCTTCGATGGCTGTGAGTTTTACCACAGGCCAATGAGGCAAAGCGCGTGTAATGGGCATAATCCACTCTTGTAAGCGCCAAGGTTCTGCCATAAGGGCTTCTAGGGTGTGTGCTTGGTCAAGACCGCAAGGGTGACTGTACTCTCGTGTGAGTTCTGTGAGCACGGCTCCGCAACCAAGGCGCATCCCCAAGCTGTGGGCCAGGGAGCGTATATAGGTGCCAGAACTGCATTCTACACGAAAGCGAGCAAAGGGAAGGCGCACATCTAGCACTTCCATTTGCGAAATTTCTACAAGCTTCTTTTTCACCGGCGTTTCTTTGCCGGCGCGAGCCAGTTTATACAAGGGCTGCCCTTGATGCTTAGCCGCAGAATAGGGGGGCACTGTTTGCTCACTAACGCCAAGCCATGCGTTAAAAGCAGCGTGCAGTGTGGGTTCGTCAATATGTTCCCACGCACTTTCAGCTACCACTTGCCCTTCGGCATCCCAAGTATCGGTTTGTTGCCCAAGCTGTACAGTACCGCTATAGATTTTGTTGCCATCTGTCAAGAGATGACCGGAAATCTTTGTGGCATGCCCTAGCAAAACAAGCAAAACACCTTCAGCCATGGGGTCTAAAGTGCCTGCATGGCCAATTTTTTTTTGCCCCATGCGTTTAAGCAGGCTTAGGCAACGTGCAGATGTGGGGCCTTTAGGCTTATGTAATACTAAAATACCATGCGCCTGTGGAAGTTGAGGTCCGTCGTACTTAGGTAAAATGTAAGGAGCTTTGGGCGCAAGAGGATTCTGTTGTTCTGTGGTGAGCATAGTGTACCGTTAAAGTTCGTGGGCGTCTAGCCACTTTTTGCTACCTTGAAAAACTTTTTCAAGGCTGTTTTCTAAAGTTGTGTGTAAGGTGGCGCCAGCGGCATTGCGATGACCACCGCCTCCAAGTTCCGATAATATTTCACGCACATCAATGGGGCCGGAAGATCGCAAGCTTGTTTTGCATTGCTCTGGTGTGTCTTCGCGCACAAAGCCTGCTATAAGAACGCCTTCAATGCGGCGTAAATGCTCTGCAAAACCTTCTAAATCTTCCTTGGTGGCATTGTTTTTCTTAAAATGCTCTAACGATACGGCAGCTAAGACTATGGTGCCATTGCGCGTGGTGTGCAGGTTTTGCATAAGCTCACCCCATAGGTGCATGCGTGCCAAATGCCATGTATTGTCTAGTTGCTCACGAAGAGAAATAATATCAAGGCCATTGTGCATAAGCTCGGCACAAATAAGAAAAACATCTTCCGTGGTATTGCCATAGGTAAGGTTGCCCGTATCGGAGCTGATGGCCATATACAAGCAGTCATTTATGGCCCCTTGTAAGGGGATGTTCAAAGCATGCAATATGGCAGCCACCATTTGCCCTGTGGCAGCCATGGTGGGGTCGGACCAGTTATACTCACTGGCAAAATGCGGATTATCTAGGTGATGATCCACATTTATGGTGGGGTAACTAAGTATGGTAGCTTCTATTTCACCAAGACGTGCAGCGTCGCCGCAATCAAGTACTACCACCACTTGAGGTTGTTCTTGGTCTTGCGGAAATTGCGTATAAAGAGGGCCCGTATAAGGAAGCCATGACAAATAGGATGGTATGGGCGATGCATTACAAAGAAGAACTTTTTTACCTAGGCTTTCAAGGCCATGCGCTAAGGCCAGCATGGAGCCAAGAGCATCTGCATCGGGATTGGCATGGGCAGTAATGCCCACGACGGAATACTTTTGCAATAAGGCAGCCACATCCTTAGCAGGGGCATACATGTCTTTAGAAAAAAGTTTTTGAGTGTAGGGCATGGCGGTTCTTTCTCTTTAGGCAGCGTAAATTTCGATGTCGCTATAAATCATTTCTTCAGGGCATACAGCTTCTATCATGGCGAGGCATTTATCCATGCGGCTTTGCAAGTGCTGCTCACAATTGGAGATGGAACACACAGCAAGGCGCAAGCGCGTTAAGGAATCCGCCGTGCCGGCTTCGGCTATGGCCACATTAAAGGTATTACGAACTTTTTGCTTAAGGCTATTGGCCACACGCCTCTTACCTTTAAGAGAGTCGTTACCGTGTAGCATAAATTCTACCGTAAGCACAGCTACGAGCATGTTCATAAAATGTGGTATACCTTGGGGTGAAAGATAGCCCACCTAAGTCATAAAACTTAGGTGGGCTCATATATTATAAGGTAGCGGCTTCTTCGATCATTTCGAAGGCTTCAATGATATCGCCAACCTTAATGTCATTATAGTTTTCAAGGCAGATACCGCACTCAAGACCTTTGAGTACTTCGCGGGCATCGTCCTTAAAGCGTTTTAAGGAGGTGGTTTTACCTGTGTAGATAACCACACCGTTACGCAAGAGGCGCACAGGGGCATTACGCATCATCTTACCGTCTGCCACGTAGCAGCCGGCTACCACGCCTACCTTAGGTACGCTAATGGCTTCGCGCACTTCGGCTTGACCAAGGTACTGCTCGCGCTGTATTGGGGCAAGCATGCCTTGCATGGCGCTTTGTACATCTTCTTTAAGCTTGTAGATGATGTCGTAGTAACGAATATCCACACTTTCGTTTTCAGCCACTTCTTTAATCTTGGCTGTGGGACGAATGTTAAAGCCGATGATGATGGCTTGGGAGGCAGAGGCAAGCAAGATATCCGATTCGGAGATGGCGCCTGCACCACCGTGAACCACGTTAATGCGTACTTTTTCTGTGCTTAGTTTATTAAGCGCTTCTGTAATGGCTTCTAAGGAGCCTTGTACGTCGGCCTTAAGCACAAGGTTTAAGGTAAGGGCTTCTTGGTCAGAAGCACGACGCGAGAGGAAGGTCTCTAGCGTTACCTTAGATTCTTTGGCAAGGGCGCGTTCACGCTGCTTCATGGCACGAGATTCGGCAATACGACGTGCTAACTTTTCATCAGCTACACAAACAAACTCTTCACCAGCCTCAGCTACGCCATCAAAACCTTGTACTTCCACAGGCATGGAGGGACCGGCTTCTTTAACCTTTTTACCTTGGTCATTGAAGAGGGCACGTACACGACCAGAGAAAACACCACATACAAAGGTGTCGCCTTGGTGCAAGGTACCTTCTTGAATAAGCACGGTGGCTACAGGGCCACGGCCCTTATCAAGCTTAGCTTCCACGATGCGGCCACGAGCTGGCTTATCGGGGTTGGCTTTCAATTCAAGAATTTCTGTTTGTAAGGCCACAAGCTCTAATAAGTCGTCAAGACCTTGGCGGCTCTTGGCAGAAACCATGGCAGTAATGGTATCACCACCCCAAGATTCTGCTTGTAAGCCAAGCTCTGCCAATTCACGTAAAACGCGATCTGGGTCAGCGCCTTCTTTATCCATTTTGTTAACAGCCACCATAATAGGTACGCCGGCTGCCTTAGAGTGGTTAATGGCTTCACGAGTTTGTTCCATAACGCCGTCGTCAGCTGCCACCACAAGGATAACAAGGTCTGTTACTTGAGCACCGCGAGCACGCATGGCCGTAAAGGCTTCGTGACCTGGGGTATCAAGGAAAACAATTTCGCCGCTCTTGGTGGTTACGTGGTAAGCACCAATATGCTGTGTAATACCGCCTGCTTCACCGCTGGTAACGTTGGATTTACGTATGGCGTCAAGTAAAGACGTTTTACCGTGGTCAACGTGACCCATGATGGTTACTACAGGAGGACGTGGCAACATGGTGTCTGGGTTATCGGCTTCGGTGGGGATGAGGTAATCATCTTCAGAGAAACCTGCCTTTTCCACTTCGTAATCAAATTCTGCTGCCACAAGGGTAGCGGTGTCTAAATCCAGCGATTGGTTAATGGTAGCCATGATACCAAGGTTGAAAAGAACCTTGATGATTTCATTGGACTTAAGACCCATTTGGTGTGCCATGTCTGCCACGCGAATGGCTTCAGTAACACGAATTTTACGCTTGGCTGCCTTAAGCGGCTGTGTGGTGGAGGATACTTGACGCATATCCTTACCCTTACGGCGCGACTTATGGCGGCTGCCCATGCGCTTGGCGTTTTCATCGTCTTGACCAAAGCGGCTAAAGTCACCATTGCCACCGGCAGGGAAGTCCACCGTGCGACGGCCTTTGTTGCGCTTTTTCTTGCTTTGTTCATTGGCAACGTTGGGAGCGCCAAAATTCATGCCGCCACCATCGCCACTGCGCGGTGCGCCTGCATGCCCGCCGGGACGCGGAGGACGATTGCCTGCGGGTCTATCACGAGGGGCGTCTTTATCGCCGCCTTGTCCACCGGGGCCACCTTGGCCTGGACGCGGGCGGAAATTGCCTCTATCGCCACCAGGGCCACCTTGACCAGGACGAGGACGGAAATTGCCTCTATCGCCACCTTGGTTGCCTTGGTTACTGGCGCGAGCAGCAGCTTCAGCTTTGCGCTTTTCTTCTGCCTCAGGAGAAGGGCGCGAAATAATGCGCACAGGTGTGTGCGTTGGTTCTGGCTCTGGGCGTTTTTTAGGAGCGCGATCTTTTCTCTTTTTATCGCCTTGTGCTTGGTCAGCAGGCTTATCGTGCTTCTTTTCACCTTGTTGTATAGGTAAGCTAGGTGCAGAAGAGCCTTCAGGCGTGGCGGAAGCATCCGGAGCGGAAGAGCGTGCTTTAGCTTCTGCAGAGGGATTTTTCTCTGCTTCGCTTGGAGCTTCTTTTGCTTGAGCGGTAGCGGATTTTTCGGCTACAGCTTCAACAACGGGTGCTGTTACTTCCTTTGCAGCAGTTTGTTCAGGCTGTGAAGGGGCAGGGCTTGCCTCTTGCTCCTGCGCTGCAGGGGCGCTGATAATACGAGCATCAGCAGGCTGAACTTTAGCCGCAGGCTTAGACTTTTCTACAGATTTTTCTGGGGCTTTGCTTACAGCAGCTTCCTCTGTAGGCGTGGAAGCATTGGCAGCATTCAAGGCATCAGTAGACGCTTCTTCGCTAGGAGCGGTCTTGGCTTCTTTGGGAGCTTTAGCTCCTTTATCGCCACTCTTGGGAGCTTTTTTCTCGCTTGCTTTGGGTTCTGCCTCAGCATCATTGCTTTTGCGACGACGCACAATAACGCTACTTTTCTTTTGCTCGCTAAAGTGGCTACGAACACGTTCTACTTGGTCCATAGCAACAGGGCTCGAAGCATTCTTTGTTTCAATGCCAAGAGTGAGCAAGGTTTGCTGCAAATCCTTGGGTGCAACACTTAGCTCGCTAGCTAATTCTTTTACAGTCATTTTATCCTTTGTCACTTTTTACCCCTTTGCGCCTTTTCATTCCCGTTTTATAGTGTAAAAACTTTTCCTTGCAGGTTTCGTCCTGACACACGTAGTAGCCTCTTCCCGGCTGCGTGGCGTGTTCATCTAAAAACCATGTATTGTCGGTGGTGATAATATGGCGCATCAACTCCACCTTAGCAAAACGTCGTCTACATACCATACACATGCGTATGGGCGTATGTGGCATTTATTGTTCTACCTCTTGGTCATTGGTAGTTTGCTCTATTTCTGTTGTTTCTTGCATGGGTGCTGGCTCTTCTATTGCCGGTGTAATACTGGCAGGTGCTAAGAAGGCAATGGCAGAGCGCAAATCAGCAATACGTGAAGCGCTCATGGTTAAATTGCTAGCTAGTTCTTCGTCGCTGGCTTCACGCAAGCTTTCGATGTTGGAGTAGCCGGCAGCCACAAGAGCGTCCATGGAAACTTCTGCCACAGAAGCCAGTTGTTCAAGGCCATGACCAATGGCATTGGCTTCGTTGTAACGAGTTTCTGTGAAAATATCGATTTTCCAGCCAAGAAGTTTGGCTGCAAGTTTTACGTTTTGGCCTTTGCGACCAATGGCATTGGTTAGTTGGTCATCGGGTACGATGATTTCAAGCAAATTGCTTTCATCATCCACAATAATACGAGATACCAAAGCAGGGGCTAAGGCATTACGTGCGTAAGTGGCAATGTCTGCACTCCAAATAACAATATCAATGCGCTCGCCGCGTAGTTCTTGTACAATGTTTTGAATGCGGGAACCACGTACACCTACGCAAGCGCCAACAGCATCCACGTCACGCTCACGGGAGAGCACAGCCACCTTGGCACGAGAGCCAGGGTCGCGTGATACGCCCATGATTTGTACGGTGTTATCATCCACTTCAGGCACTTCACGGCGGAAGAGTGCGGCCATGTAATCGCGGTGTGCACGCGAGATAATAACCTGCGGGCCACGGCCTTCGCGGCGCACATCACTGATGATGGCTTGCACGCGATCACCGCGTTTATAGTGCTCACGGGGGATTTGCTCATCGCGGGGAAGCATGGCTTCGGTGCGACCAAGGTTAATAATCCAGCCGCCTTTATCACGACGTTGCACAATGCCAGAAACTATTTCGCCGAGGCGAGAAATGTATTCGTCATAAATGATGGCTTGTTCTGCATCGCGCATGCGCTGGATAATAACTTGCTTGGCAGATTGTGCAGCAATACGTCCAAGGTCTTGCATTTTGATACGAAAACCCATTTCATCATCAAGTTGTACCGATGGATCGTGCTCACGAGCTTCTTCAAGTTCAATTTCAGAATCTTCGTTGGCAAGGTCGCCGTCAGCCACCACTATTTTAAATTGGTAAACTTCAATATCGCCTGTTTCGTCATTGTAGCTGACTTCGATAATGGCATCTTCACCAAAACGACGTATCATAGACGCTTTTACTGCATCTTCAAGGGTTTCAATCAGCATGTCGCGCTCAAGGCCCTTATCTTTGCTGATTTGATCTATGGCTTTTTTCAGTTCTATAGGATTCATGATGCCTCCGATGTATTCCCCATAATTGGGGTCAATCTACAATGACTATTTTTCGTTTTTACGTTTTTTTCCGGGCTTTTCCGGCATAACAAAAATATGCTCGCGCACCACTTTTCGTACAACTTCCCAATCAAGGGTTATGGTAATGGGCTCTGTGCCATTGCCAATAATAATGTCGAAAGAGGCTTGGTCAAGGTTGACGCTTTTTAGTATACCCTTAATCTTTTTGCGCCCTTCCAAAGATGGGGGACATACCGGCAAAAAGTCGTTAAGGCTAATTTCTAAATGGTCACCTTCATAGCCGCGTAATTGTTCAAGGTGAAAGAACATGCGCGCAAAGCCTGGCGTGGAAACCTCTAATATATAGGCCGAAGAAAAAATATCTTCCACTTCCATGGTAAGGCCCATCATACGTGAGATTTCAGCACATTGATCAATGCTGGCTGAGAGCGTAGTGCTTTTTTGTGCTTCGTCTTTGGCTGCGCCATGACTTTGGGGCACAAGGGAAACACCGTCTGCCTTTTGCTCGTAAGGAACGTCCACATACACGCGCACCAAGGGACGGGCCCCTTGAAGTAAGTCAATACCCCAAATTTCAAGGCCTTTGGAAGTCACAATAGGTTGCGCTATTTTGTGTAAAATTTCAATAAGTTCTGGTTTTGCCATAGTTTCTCAAGAATAAAAAAAAGGGGGCCTGTTAAGGCCACCCCGTTGTGAACAATTGTTCTGCATC
>CAYJNG010000036.1:0-18751 GCA_964371505.1 uncultured Desulfovibrionaceae bacterium | reverse complement strand
GCCTGTACAGGAGCTTGCGCAGAAGCCAAATCCATACCATGCAAAACACTTTCAGCGTCTGCATACTCCATAAAATCTAAAGACGACTGCGCAGGCGTGGCAAAAGCGTGCTCAGCTGCCTGTGGCATATCTGTGCCAGCTGCAGGAAAAAGAATTTGGTCAAAGGAAGAGAAAAAAGCATGCCCTGTCACCTCCACACCATCTATAAGAAAATCCGGTAAGGTAGTATCATCATAAATGGCGTAGAAATTTTTAAGAGTAACATGGCTACCATTTTCAAAAGAAAAAACTAAACTTTCACCACTTTGAATAAGCGTAGCACCGGTGGGGTCAAAATCAAGTACAAGGCGCGCATCCGAAGTGGGAGCATAAAACACAAGCTCCCCTGCCGCAGGCTGGGAAATAACCATATCATGTAAAGCATTTACATCTACAGTATGTTGTGCGGCAGAATGCGTACTCTGCATAAAGTGCGTACTCTCCAATCCGCCAAACATTTGCACAGGCTCCAAAATAGCCGCAGGTGAAAGCACATAACCATACCTTTCAAAAAATTCTTCACCGCGCATTTTCGTATTCTCAACAATAAAGTTCGGCATATTATCCGCATCATACGCAAGATAAAAATCTTTTAGTATGGCCTTGCCACCTTCATTGAAGGAGATAATTAAATTATTCCCAATGCGCATTAAAGAAGTGTGTTCGGGATCAAAATCAAAGTTTAATTGTGTATCTTTTGTGATGGTTAAGAAAGAAAAATCTTTAGTAGGCATCTTTGAAACGTACATTTCGTGCAGATTTTTGCCAAGCTCACCGGAAGTGGCCAAATCTTGCTCAAGGTTGCTGCCCTCCATAAAATTACAGCCTTGCTCAGGGCTTTGTGTCTCAAAACCCGTTGCTGGTGAAATAGTAGCAGCATAAGCAGTCAAAAAGTCGCTTCCGGCCACGAGAGTTCCATCCATGGTAAAATCAGGCAAGGATTGCATATCAAAGATAGAGAAAAAATCTTTTATGGTAATATGCCCCCCATTTTCAAAAGAAAAAACAAGAGCATCACCGCTTTGAATAAGGCTAAAGTCGCTTTGGCTACACATTAGTAAAAAATGCGCGTCAGCTGGTGGGGTCACATAAAGTATCTCGCCTGGCAAGGGAGGATTTATAAGAATATTTTTCATGCTGTTACTCCCTGTAGAGGCTACAAAAAGGCGAACAAAAACAAATTATACCATGTGCTCACGTCATGGAACAAAAAACAAACTAAACCTAAGTATGCAGAAGACATTTTCGAGGAAGAGTAAACAGGCAAGCGTAAGAAATTCTGCAAATATATAAGGGGAAAACTGTGTATATTATGCTACACAAATCATACGAAACGTATATAATGAGTTAATACTCACTCACACAAAGTCAATATCTACAAATGACTACTTAGAGGCAAAATATAATTTGAGATGCTACGTGATACGTAGTTTATGGTAGAAATATTTATTTTTTTCCCTCGTAAGATTCATTTTTTCTTACTCAGCCATAGAACAAAAAACTATGATTTTGACTTTAAAGATACAAATGCAATCTGCTTGATGCACCTGCTCCTTAAGGCGCATCCCATCTTTTTAAGCTACCATGCACGTAAAGCTTCCCTTTACAGTCTAATATGAAAAGTACATTCCACGTATTTTGCCAAAAACACACAAAGCAAGCACCTCTGAACTATGGGAGCCCCCCCAAGAACTGACAAAATAAACCTCATATTGCCCTTTTTCGCTATGCATATGAGGATCATTTGTACATAAAAGAACAAATTTAAGATTAAAGAAGCTCTTATAAGGAAGATTTCCCAGTAAGAAAAAACTACGAAAGCACTTACAACAACTCTATCTATGGGCAATAGTAGTATTTTCTTATTGCTACTCCTTTTTTTAATAAAATTCTCTTATACCTCCGACAAGCTAAGGCTATGTATGACAGGTTTTACCCATGTGAAACAAAGTACAATATATTGAAATAATAAGTATTTTTTATCAAAATAAATATTTTTATCCGTTTGTATTGTCTTTCTCTTTACGTATACAAAATACCTAAGCACACAACGATATAGCAAAAGGAAGGAACATGAATTTAATCAGCAGTGCACGTAGTATTATTACCGATCGTCATATCCAACTCATCAACGGCATATTTTTCGTGGGCCTTTTTGCTGGAGCGGCTTATCAGTTCTCACAATGGCATTACATTGCCATGCTTGGCATCAGCCCCCTCATTGTAGGTATTGTTATGGGTATGCTTTATGGCAATACTTTGCGCTTGCATTTACCTGTGTATTGGATTTTGGGCATAGTTTTTTCTTCCAAGGGCTTACTGCGCATAGCCATAGTGCTGTACGGCTTTCGCCTTACGTATCAAGACGTTTTTGTGGTGGGCATAGAAGGGCTTCTCATTGCTGCCCTTATGCTTTCCACAACCTTCATAGGGGGATCATGGCTTGGCATTAAAGCTTTTGGCCTGCCAAAAGAACTTGCCATACTCACCGCCGCAGGGAGTTCCGTATGCGGTGCAGCTGCTGTGCTGGCCACCGAGCCTGTGGTAAATGCCAAAACACATGAAAGCAGCGTTGCAGTAGGCACTGTGGTACTCTTTGGTACGTTGGCCATGTTCCTTTACCCAAGCCTGTATAATAGCGGCATTCTAAATATGACAGCGGCAGAATACGGCATGTTTGCTGGCGGTACCCTACATGAAGTGGCTCATGCCGTGGCCGCAGGCCAAGCCATTACTCCCGAAGCTGCCAACACTTCTATTATTGTAAAAATGATGCGCGTTATGATGATTGCCCCTCTGCTTATTTGCCTTGGTTGGTGGCTTTCACGCGCTCGCAAAGATGACCAAACTCAAAAGCAAAATACTTCGTATGACATGCGCTCCTTTCCTTGGTTTGCGGTACTTTTCTTGCTGTGCATTGGGGTAAATTCTTTAAACATTATCCCTAAGGATGTGGTGCAAGATATTAATGACCTTGATACCTTTATGCTCACCATGGCCATGTGCGCACTGGGCATGGAAACATCCTTTGCCAAGGTACGCGCCGTGGGGCCCAAACCCTTCATTTTAGCCGGCATTCTTTCCCTCTGGTTACTCGTGGGCGGATACGCCATCAGCTCTTGGATTTTTAGCATAAACTTCTAACACCACGGTGTATATATATTAACCTTTAACCTCCAAGGAGTGGACCATGAACACATTACTCATCAGCACAGCAGCACTTTTATCCGGCTTAACCCTTGCCATGCTCGCTTTCATTTTTTTTGAGAAAAACAAATAGCCTTTATGCACCTTATCCTTGCGCCTGTGAGTAGAACCTCCCCTACTCACAGGTAGCGGCCCCACAACTCTATTTGCTCTCTTCCTACCTATAGAGTGCAAGCTCGCGTGACCTCCCCCTCAGCTATCCCCCGCTTTGTATCTGCTCAATTTTCCATATACAAAAAAGAGCTCTTATGCTATTAAGTGAAGAGCATAAAGCTTATAATTTACTAATATAGTGCAAATTACTTATTATCATTTTTTGTCTTTTTATATATAAATTTTCATATAGACACCCTGAAGGCTTTGGTTACCATGATAAAAAGCGCCCCTACACAAAAAGACTCTACTTCCATCAGCATTGAAGGCTATAATGCCTTGCTAGCTGAGCTGGAAGAAACACGCAAACAACTTCACTTTACTCAGGCTTTGGTGGATAATATTCCCTTTCCTGTTTTTTCAAAAGATGAAAACGGCGTTATGCGTTCCATCAACAAGGCCTATGAAGAGTTTTTTCAGGTAAATAAACACGAAGTTCTTCAAAAAGATATAAAAAAACTCAACTATTTCTCCTCAAAAGAACAAGAAGAGTATCACAAACAAGCGCTACACTCCATTGAAAATCTTTGCTCAACCCATTGCGAAAGAGTGTATGCTGTGCCCAAAGGAGAAGTCTCCACTCTTTTTTGGGACAAAGGCTTTTTAGTTCCACACACTGAGGAAAAAGGCCTTGTGGGCATTATCGTTGACATAACAAAACAAAAAAAGTTGGAATACGCTTTAGCGCAAAAAGTTGAAGAGCTCAGCGAAACACAAAAAAATATGGAACTGGCCAAAGAGCGCATGCAGCTCATGCTAGACACCATGCCCTTAGCAGCGCAAATTTGGTCTGTAGATGGGCGATTGTTGGATACCAGCATGGAGGCGGCACGCCTATTTGAATTTAGTGATAAAGAAGCCTATTGGGCGAACTTTGAAAGTATGCTTCCTGAGTATCAGCCTGACGGCAGCAAAAGCATAGAGAGATTACAAGCTGTTCTTGCAGAGGCGTATGAAAAAGGCTCCTCACATATTGAATGGCTGCACCGCAACAATGCAGGCCAGCCTGTGCCCATTGATATCTCCACCGTTCGTTCCTCATTGCATGGAGAAACCGTTATTCTAGCATTTATGCGAGATTTGAGCGAACACTATGCCAACATGGAAAAATTGCGCGAAGCTGATGACTATATCAAACTTATGCTTGATTTTAGCCCTTTTGGCACTTTAATTTGGGATAAAGACCTTAACCTGCTCCATTGTAACAAAGCTTTAGCTGTCAACTTTGGCTTACAAGAG
This sequence comes from uncultured Desulfovibrionaceae bacterium, assembly GCA_964371505.1. Lineage (GTDB taxonomy): Bacteria > Desulfobacterota > Desulfovibrionia > Desulfovibrionales > Desulfovibrionaceae > CAYJAD01. Next base: position 14,113 of record CAYJNG010000036.1, on the reverse strand, counting down.
GCTGAAGAATTTATTACACATTTTTTAGAACTTATCCCGCAGTATCAACCGGATGGCGTGGTCTCTCTAGAAAGAATGCAAGAAGTGCTTATGCACACCTTATCTCACGGACAAGCCGACTGCCCTTGGGTAGGCCAAAGCATAAAGGGAGAGCCCGTACCCTGCTCTGTACACACCGTGCGCCTTAAAAACCGCGGAGAATATGTAGTGGTGGGCTATGTAAAAGATTTGCGTGAAGCTGAAGCCCAAAAAAGAAAGCTTCAAATTGCCGAGCAACGCACAGCTGCCATACTACAAGGCTTACCCTTAAGTATTAATGTCTTGCGCCCTGATTTTAGCATTTTAGATTGTAACGATGTGGCCTTGGAGCTCATAGGGTATGATACCAAAGAAAGCTATATGGAAAATTTTAGCCATGTGCTGGCTCCTATACAGCCCGATGGACGTAATGCTGCAGAGCATGTACAAGATATTTTAACAAAAACACGCGAAAATGGACACTCGCACTGCGAAATCATGGCTGTAAATGTACAAAATGAAGATATTCCGCTGGAAATAACGGCGGTGAATGCGCACCTTGAGCATGAAGAGCTTTATATTGTTTATGCACACGACTTGCGCCCAACCAAGCATATGCTGGCAGAGATTGAAGAAGCAAGAGAAGCTGCCGAACAAAGCGCCCGCGCAAAAAGCGAATTTTTAGCCAATATGAGCCACGAAATACGTACGCCCATGAATGGCATTTTAGGGCTTTTGCACTTGCTTAGCAATACGCAGCTAAATGCCTTGCAATTGGATTACGCTCATAAGGCGCTTTTCTCCAGTAATGAACTATTACGCATTATTAACGACATTTTGGACTTCTCAAAAATTGAAGCAGGTAAGCTGGAAATGGAATCCCTTACCTTTACCCTGCACAATCTTTGCTCAGAAATACAAAACTTACTAAGCCCTGCCTTATGCAAAAAAGAACTCACTTTTGCCTTGCAAGAAGGCCATTATGCCACAACCCCCATCATGGGTGACCCTTTACGCTTAAAGCAGGTGCTGTTAAACCTGCTTAGCAATGCCATTAAGTTTACAGGAAAAGGCACTGTGGGCTTAACCATTGAAAGTTCTATAGAAAAAGTCCTTACAAATGCTCAAGGTGTTAATGAAGAATTGCACTGTACATTTACGGTAAGCGATACAGGCATAGGCTTGAGCGAACAACAAATGCAAAACCTCTTTACAGCCTTTACACAAGCCGATAATTCCGTAACGCGTAAATACGGCGGCACCGGCCTTGGGCTAGCCATTTCTAAAAGCATTGTAGAAATGATGCAGGGGCGCATATGGGTAGAAAGTGCCTTGGGGCAAGGGGCCCGCTTCATATTTACCCTTGCTTTTCCTCTTGCTCCTGAAGGAGAATGCTACGCTGAACTTGCACATAATAGCGTACAAACAGGGCAAAGCACAGGGAATGGGGAGTGCAAAGGGCATTTATTATTGGTAGAAGATAATCAAATTAATCAGCTTATAGCCGAAGAGCTTCTCAAAAGCGTAGGTTACACTCTAGACGTTGCCAACCATGGGCAAGAAGCCTTAGATATGCTAGTAGAAAAAGACTATGATGCGGTACTTATGGACATTCAAATGCCCGTTTTAGATGGCTTATCAGCCTCGCAAGCCATTCGCCAAAACCCTAACTTTAAAACCTTACCCATCATTGCCATGTCGGCACATGCCATGCACGGTGATAAGGAAAAAAGCTTGCAACACGGCATGAATGATCACATCACCAAGCCCATTGACCCCCAAGTACTTTTTGCAACCTTAGACCATTGGCTTAATAAGAAAGAAAACTAACCATAATACAATGTTGTGCGTTATGGTACCATAAAAGGCGCAGTAGACTCGCTACTCACTGCATACATACTAAACTCTATTACCTAGGAGACCCTCCCATGTTTCAAAGTATGTTACGTTTACATTGTCTTTTACTTCTTTGTCTTGCCCTTGCCACTTCAGCGTGCGCGCAAAACACTGCCACCATGGAAGCCGCCCCCGCCACTAAAATCTTTGCGGTAAAATTTTTAAATTATGACGATGGCTTTGACGTAAATAATAAGGGCAAACTTCCAAATCTTGAGGCGTATCTAAGCCCAGAAGAGATTCGTAGCATTACGTATCTTGATAGATTCGGCAGTGAAACCTATATTGTAAAAAATACTACCGGCGGAACTACCCAATTGTATTCTGTACAAATTTCCGATGAAGGAAAAATTGTCCCCGATGAACTTATTCGCGATTACAAAGCAGGTGACGTACTCTTTTTCTCTTGTAATGCAGGTGAAATGCCCACTACCCTCATTCGTTACGTGGATGCTGCAGGAAAAACATATGATTATATCCCCGGCTTAAGCGGGCAAGATGGCTCCGTCTTATACGGTGACAACGCAGCCCCACTACAAAAGAAAAAATAAGCTGCCCATAAAAGCTTATAGAACACGTACCTCGCAAAAATCATAATAGGAGCTAAAGTATGTACCTTAGCTCCTATTATTTTTTACTACCTCTCAAAATGGATAGCCTAGTTTAAAGACAGCGTTAAGATTGAGCAGTTTTAAGTGTACTCAAAATATACGCCACCTGATCTTCTAGCATGCGGCTTCGCTTATCTACCCTTTCATACTCTGTGGCCTGCTCATCCACATGCTTATATACATCACGTAGCACATGCGCCATGGCAATATCTTGCGCATATTGGTCTGTATAATCCATATAAGGATGCGCTGTTGTACTTGGCATACAAAAAAGTACCGTTTCCCATAAATTATTGGAAGAGTGCTTTAAGTAAAACGTATAGTGCCTATCAATCTCTAATATACGTTGATAGATTTGGAAAATATCATTGGGCTTGTGATACACGCAAATGGCCATTTTGGGCCTATATTTGCGAATAGTGTGCACAGCACCGGCAAGAGCGTCCATCTCAGAGCCTTCAATATCCATTTTTAAAAAATCTATTTTTTCTATGGCTTGCTCTTGTACAAAAGCATCGATGGTGCGCACCTCAATGCACACATCCCCTTGGCGTAAGATGGAAGCGCCAGGGCTATTTTGCTCTTCTATATATATCTGTCCATCTTTATTGCTAATACCGGCCTGCACTGCATATACTTGCGGCAAATGCGCTGTATTTTCTTGTAAAAAAGCAAAGCTTGTAGCCATGGGTTCAAACGCATATACCTTGCCGCGTGCGCCCACACATTGAGCAAAGTATGTCGTGGTATTACCGGTAAAGGCCCCCGCATCTATGACAACATCTCCACTTTTTGCCTTACAGTCCTTACACTCATACCCCTTAAGAACCCATGTTTCAATTCTATCTAAAAGATAATCCCCTTTAACTCCGGGTAATCTTTTTGCCGCTTGCTCCAATTGTTCCCAAATTTCTGTAGGATATAAAGACAAAGTGCTGCTTGCTATGGCACTTGGTACAGAGAAATATAAAATACGTAACACTATAAGCTTTTGGAAAATTTCTTTAGACGTGGCATCGTCTAATGCTTCATAAGCATTTATAATTTCAGCCCAGTTATGCAAATCCCCCAAGGCATGCAAGGCACGCGGAGCTGCATAGTTCATATACATATTTGCCTTAGCTAAGGCTAAAAAAACGTTCTGTGTTAACACATGCATACTATTCCTCACTCAAACACATACGAGTAACTCTTTTCACCATTAAATACAGAACCGGCGCAATCATCTACATCTTGCACGTACAAAAGCCGTGTGCATAACACCTTTTTCACTATTTTTATAACTTTTTTTGCACCAACCGTGCTATGTTTTGACGTAAAACTTTTAAGGAAATAGGCTTCAACACATGCCCTTGCATACCTGCTGCATAGCATTTATCCAGTTCTTCCTTGAGGATATGCGCTGTTAAAGCCACTACAGGTAAATTCTTATATTGTCCAAGAGCACGAATGCGCTTTGTGGCTTCAAGGCCGTCCATATTAGGCATATGCACATCCATTAAAACAATATCGTATGCTTTTTCCTCAAGCTTGCGCAAAACCTTATAGCCATCTTGTACCCAATCCACCTGACAGCCCATTTGTTCAAGCATTTCTTGAGCAATAGTAGCGTTAATATCATTATCTTCTGCCAAAAGAACAGAAATGCCGTTTATGTCAGAGTCCATAAAGGTCTGCTCTTCTTCCATATGCTTTTCCACAGGCGTAAAGGGAATAGAGCAAATAAACGTGCTACCCTGCCCCTGCACACTTTGCACAGAAATGCGGCCGGACATAAGGTTGAGTAAACTCTTTACAATAGCAAGCCCAAGCCCCATACCACCATGGCGGCGCGTGGAAGAACCATCAGCTTGCACAAATTCCATAAAAAGGTTTTGCACCATGTCCTCAGACATACCGATGCCTGTATCTTTTACTGTAAATTGTAACATATGCGTATGATTTTTATCATTTTCTGACAGATCATCTTTGCACAAAGATAAAGAAAAAAGTACCGAGCCTTTTTCTGTGAATTTAATGGAGTTTTTAACTAATTTTTCCATAAGCTGAGCAAGACGCAAAGCATCCCCCAGCATAAAAGTAGGCACGCAACCATCAATACGATAAGCAAGGCTTATCCCCTTAGCATGAGCTACTGCTTCCACTTCTTCTTGAATGGTGTGGCATATAGTATGTAAATTAATGGGCTGTTGCTCAAGTTCAAGCTTACCTGCCTCAAGCTTAGAAAAATCTAAAATGTCATTTATGACTTCCAAGAGTTTTTGGGAGGATTCATTGGCTTTTTTTAAGTAATCCCCCACCTTATCATTTTTATTATATTGTATGGCCAGCTGCATCATACCAATGATGCCGTGTAAAGGCGTGCGCAATTCATGACTCATATTGGCCAAAAAACGACTTTTGGCTCTCGTAGATTCCCTATCAAGCACACGCTCTCGCTCCAAGCGTAAGGAGTCTGTAATATCAATGGCAACGGTAAAACGCGCCACTCCCCCTAACTCTCCCCAAGGAATGCAGCTTGCCACAACTTTAAAGTCGTACTTTTCTTTAAAGCCAGACAAATCCCATATACGCGGCTCTGCCCCTACTTCTAAAGAGGAGGTAACACAAAAGGAGCAAGGAGCATCTAACTGCCGCACTTTTTTATAGCACTTTCCCCCCAGCACATCGTCTGTGTCTAGGTACTCAAGCAAAGCTTTATTGCAACAAAGCACATCATACGTATGCGGATCAGAAATATATATGGGGAAGGGTAACATATCTAAAAGATTTTGCGCCTCATCTTCCTTTTTATCCAAAAGCTGTAAGGAGGAAAAATAATGCATGGCATTATTGAGCAAATACCCCAAAGTTAACATGGAAGGCAGGGTCGTCTCCGGCCAGTTTTCTAAAATGCCGTACTCTTCAATGCCAAAACATTGATCTACACCAAAAAAGGCCGTGAGCTTACCTTCAGAAAATAAAGGCACGATTATCAAATTAGCAATGCTTTCTTGTCTCAGCGCGGCTTGTGCTTTACTATCTTTAAGTGAATCTACAGAATACAGCACATAAGGCTCGCCCGCCATAAGAGCATCAAACATGCCGTCTGCATATAAAGCGTCTTGCAAAGATGTGCTACCTTCTAGCAAATCTGAAAAGGGAGGCAAGCGTGAGTCTACCCAATTGTATGCAACTTCCCATTCTTTATTATTATAAGAAAAAATATATACGCGGTGCACATGTAAAACATTTCCTACATCCACCAAGGATTCGTGTAAAAAAGTCTCCAGATTGGAAGCTCTGAGCATATTGGTGGAAAGGCGCAAAAAAAGATCTGTGACGCTTTTCTCTGTTTTTGCCTGTTTTACTGTATTTATCATAGTATTACCTAAGCCTACCCTTTGTTATTTTGCAACTCAAAAGGTTTACTTACAAATTGATGTATAACAGCACGCAATTCTTCGGGCACGAATGGCTTTATCACATGCGCCTGCATGCCTGCATCACGGCTTTTTTCATAATCTTGCACCAATGCATGCGCAGACATGGCAACTACAGGTAAGGTATCATAAGCGCGCATCTCTCGTATACGTCTTGTGGCTTCAAGGCCATCCATGCGTGGCATTTGAATATCCATAAGCACAAGGTCGTACGTGGCGCTTTTCAGCTTATCTAAAGCCACAAAGCCATCTTCTGCTGTATCCACACAACAGCCATATTGCTCCAGCACTTCTCGGGCAATAAGCGCATTTATCTCATTATCTTCTACCAAAAGAATGCGCACGCCGCTAATATCCATTTTTGCATTTTGCTTTGGGGCCATCTTTTGTTTTGCTTTTTGCTCTTCAAAAACTTTACTAAAGGGTATGGTACAAATAAAACTAGCCCCTTCCCCCAGCACACTCTCTACTCTAATGCTACCGCCCATAAGCTGTACCAAGTGCTGTGTTATGGTAAGCCCAAGGCCTGTGCCACCATAGTTACGCGTGGTAGATGCGTCTGCTTGCGTAAAAGCTGTAAATAGCTTTTCTATATTTTCACTGGAAATACCAATCCCCGAATCTTGCACACATAAAGCTAAACTCTGCTCATTCTCTTTATCTTCTAAAACTTGAACCTCGAAGCGCACAAAACCTTGTTCCGTAAATTTTAGCGCATTATTTCCTAGATTTAAAAGAACTTGTGAAAGGCGTAACGTATCACCATAAAAAGAAGAAAAAAGATTTTCATCCACATGGCATTGCAAATCTAATCCTTTACGCTCAGCCTCAGTTTGCAAGATGGCTTGTGTTTCAAAAAGTAAATCAGAAAAGCTAAAAGGCTCCCTTTCTAGCGTAATCTCATTGCTTTCCAGCTTAGAAAAATCTAAAATATCATTGATGATAGCCAAAAGATTACGAGAAGATAGCTGTATTTTATCTATAAAATCTTGCACTTTGACATTATCATTAGCTCCATGAGCTAAATGCGTCATGCCTATGATACCGTTTAAAGGCGTACGTAATTCATGGCTCATATTGGCAAGAAAATCTCCCTTGGCCGCATTGGCTTCACGCTCAAACACCCGTTCACGCTGCAAACGCAACGAGTCTGTAATATCCAGCGCCACGGAAAGACGCGCATGATCTGTACGCTCCCATGAAGTGCAACGGTCTACAATTTTATAATCTTTTTCCGTAATGGGGTTATGGTGATGCCATACATAGGGAGGGGCGCCTTTTTCTAAGAACGCATTGGTACAAAAGGGGCAAGGAGCATCCAGATTTTGCAAAATTTTATAGCACTTTTCTTGCTCTACTTTGGACACATCAAAAAGTTCAGCAATGGCTTTATTATAAAAAAGGATGGAATAGTCATCCATGCTAGACACATAAATAGGGTAAGGGAAAGCGTCAAATAAAGCTTGTGTTTGCGCTTTTTTTCTCGCAAATCTGCGCTGCGTTTTAAAATACGCCTTGGCATTACTTATCACATTACCAAGTATAATGGCTGCATTAACAGTTTCTTGCGACCAACCGGGTTTATGCACGCATTGGTCAAGACCAAACAAACCCACAATACCCTCTTCATCAAAAAGAGGTACCGTTACCAAGGCTACAATACCACCTTGATGTAAAATGGCCCTTGTGGCCTCATTGTTCACTTCTGCAATATCTTCTACCACATAAGGATCACCACGACGTAAAGAGTACAAAATACTCCCCTCGTCCTGCCAATACTCATAAGAAATATTTTGCAAATCATCTTTTTGCGATGCCACACCCTCTGAAGTCCATTCATACGTGTTAGACCAAAATTGCCCCCTCTGCTCAAACACATAGCTGCGCCCAACCTGCATAACTGTGCCAATATCTGCAAGGGTTTCTTCCATAAAAGAAGCTTCATCTTTAGCCGTAAGCATGCGAGATGAAATACGCATAAATAAGTTTACATAGTCTGCGGAAGAAGTATACATGGCGCTAGTGCTAGATGTCATAAAAGCTCCATCAGGCGAACACAAAAAGGACTATCAAAAGATACCTAGAGAATCGTAAAATAGAAAACATATTTATGGGCATTCGGTAAAAAAGAGACTTTACCTACAAAGGCAACCCCATGGACTGTGCGTGAAGACGGCATACGCACCTAGGAAATTCTAGAGGATTCCGTTATTTTTTTCAATAAAAGAAATAAGAAAAAAATATTTTTATCCCCATCATAGCCTTGGCCACAAAGCTACATTAAAAATGCAAAAAACTTAGTACAAAGCAAACATTTTTTGTATTTTAGCAGGGTCCTTGGTCATTGTAAGAGCAAGCATGAGCAATATTCGCGCCTTTTGTGGGCTTAAATTGTCAGAATATAAAAATCCGGAACATCTATCACGCTCATGCGGCGTAATCATACCCGACCCTACTCGCGAAGAGCGCACAACCACAATGCCCTGTTGCACAGCATGCTGCAATAAACGCTCTGTACCATCAGAAATATTACCGTCCCCCACACCAGCTAGCACTATGGCTTGGGGGGCACTTTGAATGACAGCCTTACACAACTCAGGTGCCACATCCAAGTATTGGTATAAAATATCTACGCGAGGCAAGCTTTGCACAGCATCTATAGTAAATTCTGTGTGTAATGTATGTTTACGTAGCACATTACGATAAAACACAGGGGCAAAGTCTATAACATAACCCAAAATCCCCAGTTCATGAGCTTTAAAAGTTTCAGCAGAAAGCGTGTTGGACTTCGTCCCCTCACGGCTAGAAAGAATCTGCCCATTGAGCACTATCATAACACCCTTACCGTAAGACGCTTCACTGGCAGCCACCGCCACAGCATGCAGCAAGTTTAAAGGGCCATCGGCACTTATGGCTGTTGAAGGGCGCATGGCCCCCACCAATACCACAGGCTTTTCACTCTTTACTGTAAGGTTTAAAAAATACGCCGTTTCTTCCAATGTGTCCGTACCATGCGTAATCACAATGCCTGTGCAGCTTTCCTCTAATAAAAGCGCATTCACCCTTTTAGCCAGATGTAAAACATTATCTAACGTCATGTTCTCACTGCCAATATTGGAAAATTGCTCGGTGCGAATATGGGCTATTTCAGCCAGCTCAGGTACGGCTTCCAAAAGCTCCTTGGCCGTTAATGTGCCGGAAGTATAGTCGGTAAAGGTCGTGGCGTCAGGGGCTGTTCCGGCAATGGTTCCCCCTGTGGCCACCAAGGTTACATGCGCTTGGCCAGTACAAGGGGGGCAAGAAGCTGCCTGCGCCTTAGAAGCCATCAAAAAAAATAACATAAAGCACAACAATAAAAACACCGCTATAAACATATCAATCTCACTTATTTTATGTCTATAAAATACTACTGCTGTTCAAAAAACTTTAAGGCTATATTTTTAGCGTGGGGCGCGCTATCCTTGGCATTTTGTACATAAAAAGCAAAATAGTCTTTGTACAAGCCCTTTTTTACAAAGCCCACAAACCAGCTTTGCCCCTTACCGTCGGAGCCGGTTTTTCCATACACAGAACCATGCCCCACATGCATAAAGTCTTCTACTAGCTCCCTATCAGCTTTGGGGTAAGGGCTTGCCATATAAAAAAGATGATGCATAACCTTTACCTGCTCTAAGGCAGATATGCGTAAGGAAGAATTAAGCCAGAAGCCATTTAATTCCTTAAGGGCATTACTCCCATTGCCTTGCCATGCCGACACATCAGCATTGCCATATTGTAGAGCACGCAAATACTCTTCTACCTGCTTTTCAGGAATTTCATCTATAAGTTGGCGAAAATACCACACGCAAGAACTTTGGAAAGCCTCCTTAAAGGTCACGTTTTTATTCCATGCAGGTAGCCAATAGGTAGTACCATTATACTGTAATGTACTTTGGGCATTTTTCACGACGCCGTATTTTAAGCCCAGCATGGCAGATACGATTTTAAATGTAGAAAAAGGAGAAAAGCGTTGCTCTGCCAAATCTTTATTATACAGCATTATTTTCTGCGTGCTTGGCTTTAAATAAACCGCTGTCCCCTTGAGATCACCAAAAAGTGCGCTTAAATCCATACTTTCTTGCCTAAAGCCTGTAAAATCTTCCAGCTTCACGCTTTGTTGTGCTGCTACAGCTTGAACATGAAAAACCACAAGCCACAGCACTAAAAAAACTTTAACTAAAAAACGCATATGAGCCTACTCCTTATGCTCTCGCATACAAAACGCCCCGCACAAGCCAAGCGCACCAGCCCCCACATACAACCAACATGCCGTTCCATAAGCCTCTGGGGGAAAGCTTTCTGCTACTTTGGGATATAGTTCCAAGAAAAAACCCGTTAAAGGCTGAAAAACCAACATACCTACCGAAGGCAAGCAATTAAGCAAACCACAAGCAGACCCTGTGGCCTCTATACCAAAAATACGGCGCATGGCAGAAAAAGCCACAGACATGGCAGGTACACCCAAAGCAGAAAGCATGAAAAACCATATATACAAGCTCCACACAGGCAGTACATGCCCCCATAGAGCCAAAATGGTAAAATTCATCGTCAGCACGGCGGAAGCAAAAAGCATAGTCACACGAGTGGACTTAAAAACCACATCACACAACCAGCCCATGAGGAAGCCCCCCGCCACCACGCCAAGGCCTGCCATGGTAAGCACATTACCTGCTTCCACAAGGCTTAAAGCATGCACATCGCGCAAGTATGTGCCGCCCCACAAACCACCAAAGCTCATATGTAAATTAAATTGGCAAAAACCCCATACGCACGCGCACCAAAAATCTCTATGTTTAGTAATAATTTTAAAGTTGTGCACCATGAGCTGCCAATCTACACCACCAGAACGATCAGCACCGCTTGCTTGCGAAGGTTCACGCTGTGTTGGCGCATCTCGCACCACAAAAAAGAGAAAGGCTGCCAACACAAAGCTAGCCACACCGCAACCATAAAACATGGCCCGCCAGCCATACACTTCACATCCCACAGCCAAGGGCGTTGCTGCCAAAAACATTCCTACGCCGCCCATGCCCAAAAAAACACCACTCATACGAGCAAAAACACGTACAGGAAACCACTGCCCTATGATTTTCATGCCACATAAAAAGATGACGGACACCCCAATGCCTATGAGACCACGTCCTAAAAGGGCTGTAAAAAGCGAATCCGCCATGCCAAAAAGCACCGCCCCAATAGCAGAAATAGCCACCATAATGGGCAAAAGGCGTCTTGGGCCCACACCATCGGTAAGCAAGCCCCCAGGAATTTGCATAATGCCATAGGTCACAAAAAAAACCGAAGCCAAAAGCCCCATGGCAGGAGCATCGAGTTGCAATGTTGCCATAATATCTGTAGCCATAATGGCAGGGCTTACCCTATGAAAAGGCGTAAGCATATAGGCCACACTCATAAGCGCAAAGAGTGCCCATGCATAAGAACTTATTTCATTTTTTTGCTGCAAAACATCACCTTTTCATAAAAAATTCATAAAGCCTATCCAGATTTATGAAAGTCTTTCTCCCATGTCAAGCCATGCCTCCTTTTCTCCAACACTTTAGAACTTTTTTCTTCAAAAAATACCCCATAAAAAGCTTGCCTATCGGCATAAAAAAAGACAAAATGCACCATTCCAACTTCCTACAGGATATTCCATGACCAACATTGCACTTGATGCACTTTTAGAACAGATACAACAAAAATTTACTGTGGACTTTGAGCCCTTAGATGTGGATGGTAAGCCTTTACAGGTACTTTCCATCACCAATATGACAGAACATCTCGACGGTCTCATCCATAAAAAAGCCATTCACAACCCTTTAAAAGACTTACCCCTTTGGGCAAAGGTATGGCCTGCCTCCTTTGTGCTTGGGCGCTATTTACGCAAGCTTGAGCCTGAAGGTAAAAGTTTGCTAGAGCTTGGCGCAGGCTGTGGCACCTTGGGCCTACTTGCCAGCCGCTACGGGTTTTCTTCGGTATGCATAAGCGATATTGTGGACGACGCCCTGCTTTTTGCCAAAGCCAATGTGCTCAAAAACAGTCTTGAAGATAAAGTAAGTGTGCGACATGTGGACATTACCAACAGCCGCGCATCCCTTGGTGAACAACGCTTTGACATGATTGCCGCTTCGGAAATTCTATACTTAGAAGACTTGCACCGACCACTTATCAAGTGCTTACAACGCCACCTTGCCAAAGGCGGCAAAGCCATTTTGTGCACAGATATGGCTCGTAAACGCCCGCGTTTTTTCAAACAAGCCGCCAAAGACTTTACTATTCAAGAGCTACTCGTGGGTGTGAAAGGCCTTAGTGAAAACGGCGAAGAAGAAAAACGTGTCTACGCCCTACACATTTTGGAGGCAAAATGATTCAGTTACATTCCTGCCCCAAGGGGCATAGCCTTGAGCTAGATAAAGCTAACTCGCCTGAGCAAACGGTGGCTCACGTGCGTGAGCGCCTTGCAAGCCTTGATTTGGATATTTTAGCCAGCACTACCCGCGTGGATGTGGGCCGCCTTGGCATCCCCGTATTCTTAAGCAATTGCGGTAATGATGCCAAACGCATCATGCCCACACGCAAGCAAATGGGCAAAGGCGCTTCCCCCATTCAGGCCGAAGCCTCGGCACTTATGGAGCTTATGGAGCGCTATTCCTTCTTTACCTTTTGGGATACTCTGCCCCAATGCGTCACTTGCACATGGTCTGAAGCCAAGCAAAAATTTGGCGACAAACTCATGCCCATTGAGCATATTCTACAGGCAGTGGAAGACACGCTTGCTCCAGAAAAAGCCGAAGCCTTACTTGACCTTTTACCATGGCAATTTTTCCCCGTCACAGACCTTATACACATGCGTGAAGTGTGGGCGCCGCTCAATTGGTTTAAAAAACTGGGCGAATTTAATGGCACCTCCGCAGGAAATACCGAAGAAGAATCCCTGCTGCAAGGTCTTTGCGAATTGGTAGAGCGTCATGTGTGTTGCCTCATAGATAGAGAACAACGCATCACCCCCACCATTGATCCTGATAGCGTACAAGACCCTACCTTAAAAGATTTATTGGCGGCCTTTAAGCGTGAAAATATTACCCTTATTCTTAAGGATTTTTCGCTAAATACGCCTGTGCCCACTGTGGGCGCTGTGGCGTGGGATGCAAGCACCTTCCCTAGCACCTCAGAAATTGTCTTCACCGCCGGCACCGCCGCCAGCCCCGCTAAGGCTGCCATTCGCGCTGTTACCGAAGTGGCCCAATTGGCAGGGGATTTTTGTACCTCTGCCTGTTACGAAGCTTCCGGCCTTACCAAGTTTGAAAAACTTGAAGACATTGCATGGCTTACGCAAGGGGAAACATACCCCCTCAATGCACTTCCCACCGTCATCAATGATGATATTCTAAAAGAATTGCAAGCTCTTATTCAAGGTCTCAAAGCAGGTGGTTATCCCGTATATGCCATTTCCACCATGCACCCTGAGCTAAAAATTCACACGCACTATTGCCTTGTGCCTGGCCTTGCTTTCCGTGAGCGGGATAAAAACCAAAGTCTTGGCCTTTTTGTGGGGCGTATTTTGGCTGAAGAGTGCGATACAGAGCACGCCCTCAAGGGCCTTGCCCTGCTTGAACAAGCCTACCCCAAGGCCCACTTCATCCCCTTCTTCCAAGCCATGCTGGCCCTGCGCCAAGAAGAATACGCCCATGCGCATGCTCTCTTTGCTGCGGCAGAACCCTTACAACCAGAAAGCGACGCCAAGGGCCTTGCCGCCTTTTATGCCGGCTATAGCCTAACCCTTATGCAAGAATGGCAACAAGCTCTCCCCTTCCTCACTCGTGCCGCAAACTATTGCCCCGACATGAAGGAATACGGAAACTTACGCGGCGTAGCACACTTTAAGCTTAAAGAATACGCCCTAGCCGCTGAAGACTTTAAGCAAGTACTGCGCATAGATAAAGGCTCCGTTATGGACATAGCTAACCTTGGTTTGTGCCATAAATTTCTCGGAAACACCGAAGAAGCTAAGCATTACCTCAGTGCAGCCTTGCAGCTTGACCCAAGTTTAGAATTTGCACGTACGCACTTGGAAGAAATTATGTAGGGAGATTTTTTCTGGGAGGGGAAACTTTTTTTTCCTAAAAAAAG
>CAYJNG010000035.1:0-18934 GCA_964371505.1 uncultured Desulfovibrionaceae bacterium | reverse complement strand
TTTAATTATAACGTAATGCCATTTATACTCTTAAGTTCTACGCTTTTCACACACGCCATGTCCATTTCATCAAATGTTTGTATGTCGTTATAGGTAACTTTAACTTTTTTCCCCATAAGCTTCTTTAATTTGTTGGCCGGTATGTCAACATAATCCCATTTATGCTCTCCATTAAGTATATACTTTATAAAAGTAGCATGAGAATGTTGATCGACATATGTTAAAGTTATAACACCTTCTTTAGCTCCAAAGCGTACTTCAGGGCATTCATTAACATATGTTCCATAAATAGAGTCCAGATTGCACCCCACCTTTATGCCGTCAGGGACTTTTTTGGGAACGTCCTTTTTTGGGGCCACAGTCAAATTTTTACCGTCTTCGCTTAAGGTTAGCGTTAAAAATGCAAATTCTGCCTTATGTATATCTTTATTGACCATAGCTGCATCAAAGCTGCAAAAGTACATATTCATTGTATTCATGCTATGATTTATAAAATGCGCGCTCACGATTTTTGGATTTTCTGCATTATCTGCCTTTAAGGTAACCCCATTTTCCTTATTGAAGTATTCATTCCCCCAGCGTCTTACTTCAGCAAAGGCTGACACGGGCGGTAAAAGGAAAAAACAAATGAATGCTATAGATAAAATATTTTTCATGCTTTCCTCACTTATTTTTACTATTGTGTATAGCTTTGCTTTAATTAGTTCCGCAATGTTCCCATGCTCCTGCATCTTCAAGTATTTTTACAAGGGCTTTTCTGTCTGGTCTAAAATAGTTATCTTTGGCAAAGCACAGGGCATTACCCACAAGATAAGGGGATATATCTACATCAGCCCCTTTTTCCATAAGGAATACCATATGTTCTTTTAAGCCTGCAGCGGCGGCGGCGCCTACAGCTGTGTAGGTTGACTCACTATTTACATCCCCCCCCTGCGCTATAAGATATTTTAATATGGCAATATTGCTGTTTATGGCGGCATTAACCACGGCCGCAGGGCCTATTTGGGCGCCATTTTCCACAAGAAATTGAATAATGGCAAGATGGGGACTTTGCAAAACAGCCTTAGCAAGAATGGTGCTTTTCCCATAGTTTGGGTCTTCCTTATCTTCTATGGAAAAGTCATTTAAGTTTTCGCCTTGCAAGAAGCTTTGGCGCACATCTTTAAGGTTTGCCAATCGCCAAAAATCCGGCTCATGGAAATTGTGTTCATGGGTATAAGATGTAAGGGTATTTTTTTGTATTTTGTATGTAATAAGCCCTGCCTCTTGAGGCGTTCTTCCTTTACCGGGCTTAGCACCTGCGGCCTTCAATAATTCTACAATGGCTGCATCATTGCCACCCAGCTCAATGGAATTGTCATCTCCACTAGGGCGGTATTGAGAGTAAATGAGATCTAAAGCGGTATTTCCCATTTTATCCTTTATGTCAGGAAGCGCCCCCTCTTTGAGAAGAAACTCCACATATTCCGGATCGCCAAACATGAAACTTTGCTGCATAATATGGTCATCAAAATCCGTTACGGCATTGAGCTTAGCACCAAGCTTGAGAAATGTTTTCATGGTGGTAATATCGCTGGCAGCACGCATGGCTTTTGGGGTTATTGTGGCTCCTTCTTCTACTAAAAATTCTATAACTTCAGGTTGTAAGGTGTTCAATTCTCGTAAAGCATATTCAAGAATGGTGTCACCATTATATCCAAAACCTTCCCCGTAACCCCATTCGAAGGTGCTGTTCATGTCGAAATCTGAACCTTGTGTTATTGCTCGCTGATAACGAACTTCTCCCAATGTGGTTTCTGGGCCAAGTTCTGTGAAGAAAAAGTGGTCTTTACCATATTTTTTGGGTATGGATCTAAGTACTTGTCGCACCTTTTTTCTGTCAGGCCTACCCACGGTGGGGTAGATATGCTCGCTTAGATACGTGCCGGGATATTTACCATAGAATAAAACTTCCGGAGCTCTCTTGCTAATCAAGCGTAAGTTTTCTCCTAAATTTGCTTGTCCAGCCATTCGTGCTGCCACTTTGAAAAATCCATCTTCGTAACCTAAGGAGACACGGTCTATAAGAACTTTTAATACTTTGGGATTGGGATTTTGCGCAGCGGCAATGATATCTTGCTCTTCTAGGTAGGGGAATTGGTCCGCTATAAAGTCCACAATATTGGGGTCTTCAGAATGCGCAGCGGCAATACTGAGAATGGTTCTGCCACGAGCATCTTTGTCTGGCTGCGAGACTTTGTGTTCCAGCGCTTTAATAAAACTTTGCTTAACGTCTTCAAGGGTGGCTACGCGCCAAAAGTCATCCTGATAAAAATTATGCGTGGGTTCATAGGTATCTAAGGTATTTTTTTCAATGGTATACGAAATTAGACCTGCATCCTTGGGGGAAATCTCCCTGCCTTGTACAGCCCCTGCAGTTTCAAGCATGGCAACGCATTTTCGCCATTCTTCATGGGCAGTGGGAGTATTGTCATATAGAATGGAAAGTGCGGTATCACCATTGCGGTTTTTTATATTGGGAGAAGCGCCTTTTTGTAAAAGCAGCCCAATGGCTTCACTGTCCTTTAAGCGAGCGGCTTGTATAAGCGGTGTGTCATTATATGCGGATACGGCATTCACATCGCCACCGCTGAGTAAAAGGTCTTTCAACTCCTCAAGATTTTTAAAAGAGGTCATGGTTTCGGCAGTAATTTTAGGATACACCCATAGGGCATGGATGAGGTAATCATCGCCCTTATAGGGTGCGGTAAAACGTAGGGCATTAAAGCTTTTACCACTTGGGGGGGTAAGCATTCTTTTGATGCCGTTTTTTGTATCTCCGGAGCCGGATATATCCATGGAGTATACTTCTTTACCATCTTTCAAAAATTCTACATTGGCTGATTCTTTACGGCTACGCCATGCAAGGATGACAGCGACACTGCCTGCTTCCATACCGTTAAAATCCATAACAATGGCTTCACTTTTTCCATTTATATGCTCTATTTCAACGTTTGTACCCCCTTGCACGCCAAAGCCCTGAGGGTTTTGGGGCAAATTACGCACAGCAACGCTGCCCTTGGTTCCGTCGGCATTAAAAGCGGTGATATGAATGGCAGCATTATTTTTTGTATTGAGTACTTGACGGTAATCTATATAGAGCTCCCCTGTGGCAGCTGTAGCAAAATGCCCCATATGTATGGTTATGAGCACAAAAAATAAGCTTAAAAATGCTGTTCTGGAAAAAAGTATCAGTTTCATGAATCCTCCTAATAGACATAAGGGCTTTGTATTTTAGGTTTTTTATTGCCTGATATAGTTTCCAAAGTAAGCCTTAGTGCAACCGTCCTGTTCTACAAACTCTTTGTCGTATGCGTCCACGGTAATGCTTTCTTCATCATCGCTCATGGCAAAGCCGTAATACATGACAGGAACTCTGTGTGCATCTATCTCTTCAAAAACACCCATAGCAGCGCATAATTCATTTTCATTCTCATCCAAAAAATCGGCCGAGAAAATTCCCACACCATTTTCATTCAGGTGGTATTTTACAGCGACATTGGTAATAAGTAGGGTTGTATTATTTTCTTTATTATAATAGGTGCCCCACCAAGAGGCCATTTCTTTCTCTGCTGCTAAAGCGGCATGGCTGCATGTGATGCTCAAAATAAGAGCTAGAAGGCAAAAAAAACATTTCTTCACAACAATATGGGGTGAAAATATTTTCTTCATTTGGATCTCCTGTTTCATAAAACATGTATAAAGCCGTTAAAGATTTTTGTTATGAGATACATCTTCTGCTTGAGCAGGCCGTGACCTTTTCCCCATGGCGGCGAAAGAGATACTTTTTGAGAGCTCGCATTCAGACGTACTATATGTATTTTACACTTGCATTTTACATGCCATAATAGGGCTTTTAATTTTATAAAAAATCGACCTTACAGATTTTCTCGGTCAATTTTAAGTGCATGCAATGTTCCTTACTTTTAAAGTAGGGAGTTACAAGCATGCTAAAAGGTAGGGTAAATGATTTTTGCTATAATATTAATGTATTAACTATTTATGCTGTGAGTGGGATAAGGGATCTTGTCTTTTAGAGTTTTGCGTACATATTTTTTTTATGGTAGATATTTATGACTCGTATGGAGTTTCACTGAAGTGAATAAAGGATAAAATATGAATAAAGAGCTTACTGTTATCATTCCTACTTTGCAGAAAAACCCTCTTTTGCCATTACTTTTGCGAAACTTGCATGATGATGCTTGCGTAAAAGAGGTTATTGTTATTGATAATAGCTGCTTAAGTTTTGATTTTCCTTCAGAAAAAATCACTGTTGTATCAGTGGATGAGAATATTTTTGTTAATCCAGCGTGGAACTTAGGCATGCAGCATTGCAAAACAGAATACTGGTGTCTTATGAATGATGACATCATGCTATGCAAAGGCTTTTGCTCGCGTGTGCTTAATTTATTAGATGCTTCCATGGGGCTGATAGGCATTATGGGGGATTATGTGAAATGCGTCGATTTGCAGGGTTATAGTACTGCAATTCCCCCCACAGATGATTTGTTTTTCCGTGAAATGACGCATTTGTGCTATTGGTTTGGTATTGCCATGTTTGGGCATAAAAGTGCGTATAGTCCCATTCCCGAAGATTTAAAAGTTTTTTACGGTGATAACTATCTTTTGCATGTGAATCGTACGCAAAAACGCCCTTGCTATGCCATTTGTGGTCAGCAATTATATCATTTAGGATCATTATCTTCGAAGGAAGTGAGCCACTTTGGGCAAGTGGAGAAACCACTTTATGAGCAGTATTGCAAAAAATACACAGCTAAGTGGACGGCTCAGCAGGCTTTTAAGCGGTTTTAATAGTATTTATTTATGTTGCTTGAGCGCTGATTCTGTTTTTCCCCACAAAATGCGTAGTACGATATAACAGCTCAGAAAAACAAATACATAGCCCATGGTAAGTTTTGTGAAGGGAAGGGTATAGAGAGTAATGCCTTCAAAGCGTAATGAAAGCCAAGAAAGGGCAAAGGGAACGGGCACGAGCGAAGCCATGCTCATGCTTGCCCTTGCAAAGAAATGTTTGCCAAAGTTTTCATGAGCCATTTCATTGGCAGCAAAATACGCTTCTTTATTGCCAGCATGCAAAGCCTTCATACTCACAGTATGGAAGCGTAGCATTTCATTTTGCATTCCATGGTAGTAATTTCCATGCAAGCATTGTAAGAGCCCATAAATTGCTTTACCGATGCCTATGCAGTAGAGGGCCAGTAAGGCACAGCCAAGCCACAGGCCTGTTTCTGCATGGTTTAGCCAGCGAAATGGCGCGATGAGGAACGCGTCCAGCCAAGAAGGAAGAAAATTTTGCATTATGCCTATAGTAAGCGCGTGTTAAAAGGTTTGAGAGGTGGGGGAAAGAAAAACTTTTTTGGCGCTAGCAAAAAGTTTTCCCTTCCTCCACAAAAATTATAACAATGCTACCATAAACGCATATCAAAGAAGCCGCGTAGCACGTAGTTAATACCTACTACAAAGGCTAATATAATAAATAAACGTTTGAGCCATACGTCCGGTAAATATTTTGCGGTTATGGGGCCTACCCATGATCCTACCACAATACCGGCCAATTCTACACCAATGAGGGGCCAATACACAGGGGTACCGCTAAACATGAAAGTGCTGATGGAAACAATCATACCCACAAGCACGGCAAAAGCAGAGGTACCGGCTGCCAAATACATGGGAAGCTGCGAGATACTGGTTAAGAAAGGTACCAGTAAGAAGCCACCACCCACACCAAGGAAAGAAGCCACCGCGGCGATGAGAAAGCCGCCTATGACGGGAATAAAGGTACTGAAGGAAAACTCAACGCCGCAGAAGGTAAAGACAACGCGAGAAGCACTAATGCTGATTACTTTTACGCGTGTTTGTTCGCCACTGCTGTTATGATCTTTGGATGCTTCTTCAAAAGCCTTGGCAGCTGCAGCAGCTTTTTGTTTCTTAGCTTTGGCAGCTGGTGTGGTTTCGTAAAGTAAGTAACATCCAAGGCCTAAAACGAAAAGACCAAACACTCCCACATAGCTCGAAAAGTCTACTTTACCGCGAGTTAGCATGGGGATAAGCGTGGCACCAGCTAAAGAACCTATGCCAAGAGCAATACCTAGGGGCAGTACAATGCGGCCTATGGTCCAATATTTAAAAGAGGAAATAAAGGCAGAACAGCCCACAAGCCATTGGTTTGATACGCGTATGGAATCGGTAATGCCTTTATTAAGAGCCATGTCCTTACCGAAAGAGCCGGCATAATCTCCAAGGCCAAAAACGTTAATATGACCAACAGAGGCCATAACGCCGCCAAATGCGCCTACTGTGGAGAAAATCCAACCTACCCAAATGGCCCAAATGAAGCCAAGTACGGGGCTGATGCTAGGAGCTCCGGGAATGCCTAAAAAGCCTGTGGGGGCTGCAGGGTCCACCTGTTTGGCATCTACTGCGGCATAAATAGCTTTAGATAGAGGGCTTTTATCAATTTCTACCTTTTGTTCTGCGCTCACGTTTTGTGTTGCTGCTGGTGCACTGTCCGCTGCTTGTACCATGTAGGGCATATGCACGCTCAGGAAAGCCATAAGAAACAAGGAGAAAAGTATTGTTCTAGAAAGTATTTTTTTCATAATAAATCCTTGGAGGCTAAAGGAGCAAAGTTACTTATTTTCGCAATTTTTGCAGATGTCGGTATCGCCTTTTTTGAAGACGATGAGCGGACAGTTTTTACAAATATCACCACCTGGGAAGTAATCTCCTGGGCGTGTGATGGAAGCAGAGCCCTTATTGGCGGCCATGCGCTGCATCATACGCTCCACTGTTGGGCCTATGTGTGGTCCGGGGATAAAAACATTGACCTCGCCGCGCTCCGTTTTGCCGGCATTATAACTACCAGAACAAGCAGGACAGCAGTTGAAGGTTGTATTTAAGTAGGAGTATACCGACCCGCCACAAGCAGAGGAGCTCATGGTAATCATGGTGGGGAGAGGGTGAATGTCTGTGGCGGCAGAATAGTCCACTGCAAAGTGGTAAGATTGGATATTGTCACAGTAAAAGTGTATCACGTGTGGATCCATAACAGCTTTGCCTAAGGGGCCGACGGCTATGGCTTTGAGAGAATCCATGGGCATTTTTGGCTTGGAGAGCATAAAGCGCTCAGCTTGTTCTAAGTCTACACAGTATTTTAACTGGCTTTTTACTTCGGCAGCGTCAATTTCTTTCCAGCCAAAGCTTACGCGTGAATTGGAACAGGCCAGCGTTTCTTTTGTACCCAGCACTGTTTGGCCTTGCATGCGCGCTGCTACTTCCCACTGACAGTAGGTGAGTGGTTTTACCGGCACCACATGGGGTGTACATTGTTTGAATTTTTCCACATCTTCATCGGTAAAAAGAAAAGTAACAGCGATGGGGTGGTGGTATAACCTCATGGAATCCATTAAAACCTTTTCCATTTCGGCGTAGCTCAAAGACATAGTAACCTCCTAAAACTTCCTTTTGCATGACATACAAGGTATGTACATGAGTGGACAAAAAACATGTGCACTGCGCAAGGGCAATACATTTTGACACTACCAGTAAACTTAGGCGATTGAGGCTTGACTTGTGAAAAGCATATACTTAATTTCACAAGCCATACTATGGTAGAATAATGATTCCTATTAGTCAACAGGGGAGAGAATATTAGGGGAGTATTCTAGGCTATTTTTTCTTTTTTAAAATCTAAGATGTTAAATATATGTTAGATTCATAGTAGGTGGAAGGCGATTCTTCTTTTAATAAAAAAAGCCTTTTGAATAGAAAAATTCAAAAGGCTTTACCGTCAAAGAAAAATATGTTGTGTTAAGAATCTTTTTTCACAAGCCATTGGTGCAATGTTATGTAGAGAAGCTCAGGGGAAATGGGCTTTGTGAGATGATCATTCATGCCGTGCGCAAGGCTTTTTTCTTTATCTCCTGACATGGCATGCGCAGACATGGCAATAATGGGAAGAGTGTCAAAGCGTGCTTGCTTACGAATTTCCACGGTGGCGGTAAGGCCGTCCATAACGGGCATTTGAATGTCCATAAGCACAAGGTCATAAGGCTTTTTATGCAGCATATCTAAAGCTTCTTGTCCATCACTGGCCGTGTCTACTGTATAGCCATTTTTTTGAAGCAATTCCTCTGCTATGAGCTGGTTGATTTCATTATCTTCCACCAATAAAATATGTCCTATTCCAGTGGGAATGCTTGCATAATCAGCGTTACGTGTATCGAGGCTTTCAATATTTTGCTGCTTAGGGCTAATGGTAAAAATAGCAGAACAATAAAATGTGGAGCCTTGACCCAAGCTACTTTCAACCCAGATATCCCCTTGCATCATATGCGCAATGCTGCGTGAAATAACAAGGCCCAAGCCTGTACCTCCAAATTTTCGTGTTACGGAGGTATCAGCCTGCGAAAAAGCAGAGAATAACCTAGAAATTTGCTCTTCATCTAGGCCTATACCTGTATCTTTTACACTAAAAAGGCAGTGCAGTTCTTCACCCACTTGTGTAGATTTTTCTATACTAAGGGTTACCGCGCCTTCTGAGGTAAACTTTATGGCATTACTTACAAGGTTAAAGAGCACTTGTTTGAGGCGTAGAGCATCTCCTAAAATAACTGTGAAGGGGTGAGAGCCTTTTTCAATGTAAAATTTAATACCTTTTTTATTGCTTAGCGGTTCGTACAGTTCGTAAATTTCGGTGCATAATTCGCGCAGGGTAAAGGGGGCTATCTCCATTTCTAGTTTTCGGGCTTCAATCTTAGAAAAATCCAAAATATCATTGATGATACGCATGAGATTATTGGCTGAAAACAAAGTTTTTTGCACATAGTACAGCTGATTGTTTTTTAATTCGGTATGTTCCAAGAGGTGTAAAAGGCCTAAAATACCATTCATGGGCGTGCGGATTTCATGGCTCATATTGGCTAAAAATTCGCTTTTCGCTTGAGCGCTTTTCTCCGCTAATTCCTTGGCTGCGCGTAAGTCTTCTTCCACTTCATAGATTTCTGCCAACATGGCCTTTTCGTCTCGTAAATCGCGCAAATAGCTAATAACACCAATTTTATCTTGATAATTAGCACGTCGTACGCTCACCTCCACGGGCATATCTTCTCCAGTGAAGGGGTGTATGCACATAAATTCTCTTTGCACAGAGCCTATACTAAAAGCATCAATGAGACTTTTTTGGATGATGGGGGCAGAAATTTCACCATTTGGTTGAAATTCAGGCACCGTGTTCATAAAATTTTCTAAATATTCTTGACTGTCTTTATAGCCAAAAAGCTTTGCGCATGCTGCATTACAGTATATGAATTGGCTATTTTCATCCCAAAAATGTACGCCAATGGGCATGGTGTCTAAAATGGCTTGGTTGCGAATTTCTGCTTCTTCTGCTTTAGCTTGAGAGGCTTTAAGCTCGCGTAAATCGCGCGTATAGGCAATGACGACATCCTTCGCTTTATAAGAGGTGCGTACCAAGGTTACTTCCGTGGGGAGTGGGTTTGCCCACCTATCTTCATGCAACCACTCAAAGTGCAAAAAACCTTTTTCAAAAGCATCGTGCAGGTATTCTACCATCAATGCAGCACTGAGCTTGCCGTTGGGTTGATATTCTGGGGATAAGCTTTTAAATGCTTGAACGTAATCCTCTTTATCTTCAAAACCAAACATTTTTACTATGGCAAGGTTACAATCAATGCTTTTAAAGTTCCTATCAAAAATATTTGAACCTAAAGGCATGCTGTCCAGCATGATTTTTACACGCTCTTCTGCAGCTTTTGCTCTTTTTTCTTCTCTTTTAAGGTCACGTAAGTCATAAATATATTCTGCAATAAATTTTGCCCCATCGTAATGAAATGTGCGTAGCATAACTTGTGTTGGAAAAGCTTCTCCATTGCCGTCATACCATGTCCACTCTAGCGTATGTTGGCCGGCTTGGGCTGCTAGTTCTATGGCCTCAGCGGCGTATTCTACAGAATCTCTGCCATTACTTTGTGTTTTAGGGTAGTATTTCGTGGGGTTATTGCGATAATCTTCCGCATAGGGGATGTTAAAAAGATCTCGAAAGCTTTTATTGCAGTCTAGCAGTTCAAAATCTTCTGTCCATAGACACATGGCAGTGGGGGAGGCCTCTACCACTGCGCGTACATTGCTGTCAGTATTGAATTTGTATTTACTTTTTTGGGTATCATGCATGAAACCAACGATAATATTATGTTCTTCGTATGATATAGTGGTGATGGTGTATTCTACTTCTACTATCCCTTTACCGGGCGGAATGTGTTGCCAAAAAAAGCGCAGGTAATTTTCTTCTAGAGCTTTTTTTAAAAACAGCATTTTAGTATGAGCTGAAGTTTGCCCATTTGCTTGTATTTCAGGGTGATAGTGAGCGAAATTTTCCCTAATATCAGCTTCTGATTGTGCGTTGAAGAATTCTAAAAAGGATTTAGAACAATACAATACATAACCCGCAGGATTCCAACAGCAAATGGGGGCCTTATGGTTCTTAAAGGTATGCTGAAGAAATTCTTTTATGCGGTTTTCTGGATCATGGGATGTATGTGACATAATATTCCTTTTTTTGATAACTTCGCCTCTTCAAAATATAATCCTTACATATATCTTTGAAAAGTGGTTTAAGAAAGTATTTTACATTTTTTTGTGCTTTAATGTGGTGGATTGTGTGGATACCGTATGCTCACTTAAGGAGAAATTTTGAGCGATAATGAGAGGTATGGCTACACAAAACACTAGGCATTTTTCTTCTTTTGTGTAACTATTCTTCTACTATATATTTCTTTGGAGGTTTATGATGAAACGCATTTCTTTTGCTTTATGTTCCTGCCTCTTTTTGATGGGTCTTTTTGTTTTTGCGGCGCCTTTTGTTCAAGCACAAAGTGGAAAATCTCTCGAAGTTGAGGTTTTTTTACTCACCACCGATAATGAATCTGGCCTTGGCGCATCTGTGGGCAAGGTTATATTCAAAGAAATTCCTGAAGGGATTATTATTAATCCTCAACTGAAAGGTCTTCCTCCTGGGCAACATGGCTTTCATATTCATACCAACCCATCTTTAAGCCCCATGGAAAAAGAGGGGAAAAAGGTAGCGGGCCTTGGAGCAGGGGGGCATTATGATTCAGCAAATACGGGTAAGCATTTAGGCCCTTATGACCTTGATGGACACCTTGGTGATTTGCCCGTGCTTTTTGTGGATAACGATGGCACAACTCCTTTAGCCACTTTGGCGCCTCGCATTAAATCTTTAGATGAGATAAGAAATCGCTCTCTTATGATTCATCTTCACGGTGATAACTATTCTGACACGCCAAAGTCTTTGGGCGGCGGCGGCGCTCGCTTGGCCGGCGGTATTATAAAGTAGCCAGCACCGGAAGTTTCTTTACTGGGTCTCAGGTTTCAAAGTAAACAAAATTTGAATCTAGAATATTGGAGTAACTTTGCCAGAAAAAGTTGTACTGAACACTTTTTCTGGCAAAGTTTCCTTGTTGATACGTAGCATTAGATGTGAATAATATGCTACGCCCAAAAAATTGGCACCAAAAAGCTGGCATAGCCTAATATATGTACAATGGCATAGCTTCTTTTATGTTTTTGTGTCATGCGTTGTCCATGCAAGTGTTTTTTACTGGTATTTTGATAAGGTACTGGAAAAGAATAGTCTGCGTTGTTATCGTGGAAAAAGTTAAATTACTTGTATGTATTTAATGCTACAAATATTTTGGCTTTTTGTCTTCTCGCGTTTTTCTGCTTTGAATAGGTTGTTGTCTGTTTTTGTGTTGTTCATTATTTTTTGGAATGCACTTTGCATCTGTTTCAGAGAGTTTTTTGTCGTTTTTATAAAGCCATCGGCTTTTCCGATGAACTATGTAATAAGGAGTGAGTATGTTGAGAAAATCTTTGTTCCCTTGCTTGGCAATGTTGTTATGTTTTTGTTTTTTGAGTGCTTCAGTTGCTCAAGCGCGTCCTAGCTGGGTAAGCGTCGCCTATTCTGGTTTTACTTTGCATAAAAATGCAGATCAAACGAACCCAGACGCTCCAGGCTATTATTATGCCAAAATTATTGCCACCTGTACCAATAATGGTAATGCAATTATCACAGGCCTTTCTAGCCGTAGTATGGGCTTTGTGGCTCAAGCTGTAGAAGGCGGTGTACAAGTTGGTTCTGCTCAAGGGATGATTGTTATTGATACGCCAGCTACTTTTGAGCCTGTACAGCCAGGTGAAACCTTTACCATTACGTATTCTGTGCCTGTTATGTCTGTAGAAGGTGTAACTTTACAGCAATTTAACTCAGCTCCTTATGCAAAATTGCGTAAATATAGATTACAACACAATTTTAACGTTATGACACGTTAATCCCATCCTTTGTGTTGATTTTTAAAGAGCCTCTTGCCTCGTGTGAGAGGCTTTTTTTATGGTATTTACAATCCCTTAACTATTTTACGGTCTTATTGATAATAGTACTTGTTAGTAGAAATTTTTTTTAATATGTTAAATTTATTATATAAAAAATATGATACTATGCTTGAGTTAGAAAGCCACTCTGTAGTATATAAAATCCATCTGTTTAGTGTGCACTCACAGAATAACATGTAAAGTATATCGTTTTGATTCGTATAAAATAGTAGGTTTTTTGTGCAAGAGTTAGATTTTCCTCATACCCCTATCGTTACCTTTCTTCAGCAATTGTACGGTGCAAGTTCTTTGCCTTTGTGCTGTCATGCTCAAAATGGTGAAATACTATTTTGCACTGATGCGTATTTGCATTTCTATGGTGCTGCGTCCTTAACAGAATGTAGCAAAAAAATTCAAGAGTATGGTACAAATACCCATGGGGGAGCGGAGAGTTTTTGCGCTGCCTATAAAGATAATGTAGCGAAAGCTTTTGCACAAAGTGCCTCAAAGATGTCTTGGCTGCACATATTGCCCCATGGGCAAAAAAACCATGTGCAATGCGTGTTCTCTCGCATCCATTGTCATGAAACTCCCGTAGTGGTGGCTACGCTAACTGCGGTGCAGCAAGCTTTACCTACCCATGGTGAGGGCTATTATAGAGATAAGAATATGAAGGCTCTTTTTGAGGCTTCACCTATGGCAGCTTGCTTATGGAATAAAGAGCACAGACTTATTGATTGTAATGTAAGCTTTTTGCAGCTCATTGGTGTTGAGCACGCTGAAAAATATGCTTTTCGCGCAAAATCGTTTTATCCCAAGTATCAAAGGAATGGTAAGCTCTCTACAAAGTATGCTGTGGAGCTTTTGAATATGGCATTGCAGCAGGGCGAGGTGGGCGTAGAGTGGCTTTGGCGTGATAGTCAAGGCATTGTTATACCAACCTATATTACCTTGCGCCGTATTCAATTTGAAAATACTATTATGGTGGCAGAATATATTTATGACTTGCGCGCCATAAGAGAACGTGAAGCTCATGTGGTGGAGATTGAACAGCGTAATAAGGTTGTGCTGGACGCCATGCCCTTAAGTATGTCTTTTTGGGATAAAGAGTATAAACTTATCGATTGTAATTTAGAAAGTGTGCAATTGTTTGGTTTTGAAAGTAAAGAAGAATATTTGGCAAAATTTCGCGAAGTTTCACCGGATTTTCAACCTGATGGCAGCCCAAGCCTTGAAGCTTTGCACGCAAAGTTTGACGAGGCCTTGCAAAAGGGCATAAGCCATGTGGAATGGATGCATAAACACCCCGACGGTACCCTTGTGCCCGTGGATAAAACGTGTGTGAGGGCAAGCCATAAGGGTGAAGATGTGGTGGTAACCTTTTCACGCGATCTGCGAGAAATTCACGCGTCTAGAATGTTAGCTGAAGAGGCAGAGCAGCGTAATAAACTCATGCTTAATTCTGTGCCATTGGGCGTGCATTTTTGGGATGCAGATTGCAATCTGATTGACTGTAACTTAGAAGCCTTACGCCTTTTTGGTTTTGATAGTAAGCAGGAGTATTTGGCCAATTTCCACACAAGCTATCCCCCTAAGCAATTAACAGGGGAAAACTCTGAGCAAGTAATGCAGCGCTACCTTGCGCAGGCCTTACAATATGGGCATGCTTTTTGTCCAGAATTTACCTGTATATCTTTGCAAGATGCGGAAGTCATTCCTATGGAGATAACATTCACACGCACGACCTACAAGGGTGCCCATGGTGTTTTATGTTATCTTAGAGACTTACGCACCTTAAAGGCCATGCTTTGTGAAATTCAAGAAGTAGAAAATAGCCTGCGCAGAGCCAAAAACCTTGCAGAAAAAAATGCTGCGGCTAAAAGCGAGTTTTTGGCCAATATGAGCCACGAAATTCGTACGCCCATGAATGGCATTTTGGGTCTTTTACACCTTATGGGAAAGACGCCTTTGCAAGCAGATCAAACTATGTATTTAGAAAAAGCCTCTTTTTCCGCTAAAAATCTTTTGCGTATCATTGATGATATTTTAGATTTTTCTAAAATTGAAACAGGAAGATTTGAAATAGAATCTGCTCACTTTATGCTTGATGATATTTTGCGAGACCTTGAAGAAACCTACAACCTCCCTTGTTTGGAGAAAGGTCTTGATTTTTCCATAATCCATGACAAACACCAAACGTCCCTCATGGGGGATGCTTTACGCCTGCGCCAAATCCTTGGAAGCTTGATTGATAATGCCATTAAATTTACCGTACAAGGTGCTGTGACGTTGCGTGTGGAAAAAACCATGCTCAATGCGCACGAGATGCAATGTATTTTTTCTGTAAAGGATACAGGTATTGGCATTGATAATGAAAATATACAGAAGATTTTTTCCGCATTTACGCAAGCCGATATGTCTTTTACGCGTCAGCATGGTGGCACAGGTTTAGGGCTTGTTCTGGCACAAAGCCTTGTTCGCATGATGCAAGGGGATATTAGGGTAGAAAGCGAGCAGGGTAAGGGAACTACCTTTACGTTTACCTTGGTATTTTCTGTGGCAGAGCAAGACGAGAGCTGTATTGAAAAGAACCGTGAAGCTGCAAATTTTTTACCACAGCGTCACGGACACTTGCTTTTAGTAGAAGATAATGAAATTAATCAGCTGGTGGCTGAAGAAATTTTACTTCAGGCAGGGTATACCATTGATATTGCCAATAATGGGCAAGAAGCATTGGATATGCTTGAGAAAAAATGTTATGATTTGGTGCTGATGGATATTCAGATGCCCGTTATGGATGGCCTTACTGCCACCGCGCGCATTCGTGAGCAAACGCGCTTTGCTCACTTGCCTATTATTGCCATGTCGGCACATGCTTTGGAAGAAGATAAGCAAAGAAGCCTTGCCTGCGGCATGAATGAGCATACCACAAAACCCATTGACCCAGAGCGCTTATACACTACCATAGAGCAGTGGATTGCAAAAAGTCATCATGCGTAGGGCGCAACGTGTAGCGTGTTTACATGCGTCACCTAGGCCGTTGGAAAAGTGCAAATTGCCTCGTCAGACTTGTTTTTTTGCGTTGCTCTCGATTTATGTAAGGTTCGTGGACTCACCTAACATAAACGCACTTTGTGCGCCCGTTGGGTCGGTCTCCAGTCGAGTATTATTTCATACACTCTATCCGCAAAAAGCAAGTCTTTCTCGCACTTTACACTTTTTGAACAGTACGTATAACGCTTGGTCGCATGTCCTATGCGACACAAGCTATCGCAAGCGTCGGCTATCGGCGAAAGTGAATTTCGCCTTGCCTTTGGCTTGCTCCGCTACGCGGTAGCCACATCCTGTGGCATGCTGTTCTTTTTGAACAGCATGAAGTACCTTCCTAAAAATAAATGTTTTATAAGTATTTTTTAAAACATGTTTTTTCAACAGGCTGTTAAGAGCATGGCAGAATAGGGTACGCGTTTTACGGAAAATATACGTCTACGATGCTAATTTCACTGCGAGTGCCAAATCTATAAGGCATTTGCCAAGGGCCCACAATTTTCCAAAAACCTACACCTACACCGCTTGTTACCACAGTGTGTAACCCATCGATAACTTTATAGCCATAGGCATTGGGAAATTTACTCTTTAGTAATATATTATAAGGGAAAAATTGCCCTGCATGCGTATGCGCAGAAAGCTGTATATCCGCCTTATGGTGTATGCTTTCGGGTATGCTTTGCGGATTATGGTCCACCACAATGATGGGAGCATGCGTGTCTACATTTTCTGCATAGAGCTCTTCTAAGCTTTTTCTATCACCTTGCGTATAATCTCTTCGAATGTCATCTCTTGCAATAAACTGTATGCCGTCTAGAGTTACTACTTGGTCACGTAATATTTTAATACCCATTTTTTGTAGATATATGATATTTTCTTCAACATCATTACCATAATACTCGTGATTACCTAAAATGGCGAATGTTCCGTAGGTGGATTGTAGCTTAGGAAATACATCTGTATAGTCATCTTTTATTTTTGTATGACTATTCTGCAAAACATCTCCGCCAAAAATAACTATATCTGGTTTTTGTTCATTAATTTTTTCTACCATATCAAGGAAGAGATTCTTGTTAGACGTGGTAGTGAGGTGTAAGTCTGCCACAAATGCTATTCTTATTTCTTTACGTGCAGATTTTTTATGTAGCGTGATTTTTGTGTGGGTAACCTCTGCGTTTCTATAATTATAATACCCTAAAGAGCCGACAAAAAGTAGTGCTAG
Organism: uncultured Desulfovibrionaceae bacterium; assembly: GCA_964371505.1. GTDB lineage: Bacteria > Desulfobacterota > Desulfovibrionia > Desulfovibrionales > Desulfovibrionaceae > CAYJAD01. Next base: position 2,196 of record CAYJNG010000035.1, on the reverse strand, counting down.
TGGAATAATAATGCACAGTGTTTTTTTATGTAGAGGAAAAAAAGAGTAATGCACTAGGGCAAGAACTATGGAAATCATGAAAATATAGTGGGTAAAATAAATATAATTACCAAGAAAAATGCCAAATAGTTCATTTTCTGTAATGAAGTTTTTTCGTATTTTAGCTAAAGGATAAATAGACAATAATGCTACAAGACTAAAAAATAATAATTTTTTCATGGATACTCTAAGGGAAGTGATTTGTAGTTTTAATGTAAATTGCGAATGTATTAATTACGCGGAGAAGTTGAAAAGTTGCTTTGTTGTTTGATATCCTTTGTAAAGGTGATGCTGCGCTTTGTCAAATATAAGCAAATATCCTCATGTTCACATAATATCCTCAACGCAAGGCAGCAAACTCTTTCAAAAATATAATAGCGTTAGAGCGCAAGATATAAAGCGTAAACTAGAGCAATTTGAGATATGTTTCAGCGTTCACTTTTTCCAAAGTAATAGCATTATTACTACTAGTAGCCACCGTGAGCCAAAAATTTTCTGCTAACGGCACATGGCGCCAAAATAAACCATTTTCCCATGCTCCTTGAGTTTCAAAACTGGTATGTATTGTTAAAGGATCAGCCAGAAAACCCATGCCATCAGCTTTTAGCGCGGCTTCTTTAATGGTCCAACGCCGAATCACCTCTTGAGAAGGGTGAGATGCTGTCAGTATTTCAGCTAGTTCTTTTGGGGTAAAAACTTTATTAAAGTCTTCTGGGTTTACAGCTTGTACGGATTCCACATCTACTCCTATACGCCCTGTCCATTGATGAGGGCCTACGGCGCAAACTGCGTAAGGAAGGGTATGACTGAAGCTAAAGCAGCGTCCTTCGCATTGAGGGCGCCCGTAGGCGTCGATTGTGAGTTTGGATAAACATTCCCGCGCCGGTTTTCCGGTGCTTTGTTGCAAGGCGTAGCCTAAAAGTATACGAACTAAAAGTCGTAAGGCTCGGTCTAAAGGTCGTCGATTTGCGGCAATGCTCTGCACTTGCTCAGAGGGTAACATGGCTAAAACAGGGTGTAAGAGTAACTCAGCCTCTTGATGATCGAGACTGGGTAAGCTTGCCACCAAAATTTTTATGGGCGAAGTTATTTGTGTTGGCAACATGTATATCCTGTAAATTTTAAAAATGAACATGGATACCCGCCTTTGCAGGGGCTCTAGCAGCGTTTAACGTATGCGCAAATACGATAAAACCCCTGCTTGTGGGCAGGTTAGGGCGCACTGTAGGAGCATGTATCGTCAATGAAAGCGATACGCTATGCCATACAATAGGGGAATGCAAGTGTTATGTGGTTTCGATTTTAAGTGACCTTACGGTTTTTTATGTAAAGTCGTATTCATAATCTTAAAGTTCTTGATACTCATAAAAGATTGGCATAATCTTATATAAAGCATATCTACACAAAATGAAAAACTGACTTAAAGGGAAATAATCATGAAAATTGAATTTATACAAGAAGATACCACGCTTGTGGCCTTAATTACGGGAAGTATAAATACCATTACGGCTACGGAACTTGAAAGCCAGTTAGAAGCCAAAAGAGAGGGGATAAACACCCTCATTCTTGATTTTGCCGCTGTTGATTATGTGGCAAGCGCAGGGCTTCGCACGCTTCTTGTTTCTAATAAATATATGGCAAAGCATGGAAAAATGATTATTAGAAATGTCAGCGATGATATTCATGAAATCTTTGCCATGACAGGGTTTGATACTATATTAACTTTAGAATAAAAATACTTTATGGGAGAAATTATAAAAAAATTTCAGTATAATGGGAAAGACTCCCTTATACTTCCTCTAAAAGTAGAAGCCCTTGCTCTATTGAATGAGTGGCTAGCCGACATCGCTCAAGAGCTATCGCTCACTGAAAAAATCAAAAAACATCTTTTCATTGCTACAGATGAAATTTTTACCAATGGTATACAGCACGCGCATCCAGAAATTACCGATACTACAGCAAATCTCACTGTAGAAATAGCTTACAATTCTCATACCTCACGCCTTATCCTAAAGTTTTCTGACTGTGGAATTCCCTTTAACCCTTTAGAAGCCCAAGAACCTGATATACACGCCCCTCTTGAAGATCGTACCGTTGGCGGTTTAGGTGTTTTTTTAGTAAAAAAACTTATGGATAGTGTGGAGTATAGCCGTGAAA
>CAYJNG010000034.1:0-19516 GCA_964371505.1 uncultured Desulfovibrionaceae bacterium | reverse complement strand
AAGGGCTTACAGTTTTTCACCGTAAGCCCTTAAAATATATGGCGCGCCTAGGAAGATTCGAACTCCCGACCAAGAGCTTAGAAGGCTCCTGCTCTATCCAACTGAGCTATAGACGCGTGACGACTCTTCTATCCTTTCGGGGCGCCGTGGTCAAGCAGAAAGTATATTTTTTCAACATACAAAGCTAACACACTAACTTAACAAATAAAAATCACAAACAAAAAAAGCTGACAGGCAAGGCAAGTTCTGTCATAGTCTGACCATGTTCACCTCTTATGCAGATATACAGCACTTCCTCCACGGCCTTGGGCTTTTCCACATGGACTTAAGCCTTTCTCGCATGGAAAAAGCCTTACAAACCCTAAAGCTTACCACACCATCTTTTGTGACCGTGCAAATTGTAGGAACCAACGGAAAAGGCTCCACATCTACCTTTTTAGAATCCATGGCGCGCGCTCACGGTTTACGCACAGGGCTTTTTACTTCACCGCATTTTGTTTCTCCGCGCGAGCGAGTTTGTATAAATGGTCTTGCATTGAGCGAGGAAGCGTGGTTGCCTTTAGCGCAAAAAGTCCACGCTGCCGCTCCGCAGCTTACGTATTTTGAGTTTTTAACGGTTTTTGCCGTGCTGGCTTTTCAGGAAGCAGCCATAGATGTGGCCATCATAGAAGCCGGTCTTGGCGGGCGCCACGACGCCACCACCGCCTTGCACCGAGACGCCCTGTGCATAACCCCCATTAGCCTTGATCACGAACACATTTTAGGCAACACCCTCCTAGCCATAGCAGAAGATAAAGCCCACGCCATCCAAGGGCACATGCCAGTTTTTATGGCGCAGCAAGAGCCGCAAGTACAGGTATTTTTGCAAAACTTTGCCAAAGAGCGCCATGCAACACTGCATGTAGCGCCCACAGATGCGCCCCTCTTCTCACAACCCCATACTTTGGGTTTAGCAGGCAACCATCAACAAAAAAATGCTGCCTTAGCGCTGCAGGCGTGGCAATGGCTCAGCACCCGCTACACATGGCCTTGCACCACAGAAAATATTTACAAAGGCCTTGCCACAGCCTTTATTGCCGGAAGGTTGCAGCATATAAGCTGTCAAGAGGCAAATTTACCGCCAAATATCTTACTTGATGGCGCACATAATGTGCAGGGCTTGGAGGTGCTTATAAAACACGTACAAAACCTTGCGCATCCTCCCTCTGCCATTATTTTTTCTTGCCTTAGGGATAAAGACACTGCTGGCATGCTGCCCCTGCTGCAAAAATTGCATGCTTTATGTAACTTTTGCCCCTTGTATATTGTAGATATTCAAAATAATGAAAGAGCCCTACGCCAACAAGATAAGGAAGATTTTGTCGCTCAACTGGGGCACCATGCCCACGTGGCCGAAGACCTTGTGAGTACCATAGCCTTGATAACACATCAGCAAGAGGCGCAAAACACGCAAGCGCCGGTACTTATATGTGGGTCACTGTATCTTCTGGGGGAATTTTATCAAAAATACCCTGCGTATTTACTAAAAAAACAATAGACGTATTGTGAGGTTGTATGAATACTCTCTTCCGCGCGTTACCTTCCATGGACTTGTGCTTGGCGTCCTTAGAAAAAGAAGACGCTTTACAAAGCACCCCACGTAACCTTGTGCGTAATGCCACAGAAACGTTTCTTAACAGCATACGAGCAGGCATTAAAAGCGGCGAGGAGTGTGACGTTGAAAAACTTTCTTTAGCCGGGCTATGGCCTCGCTTACTCCCCCATGTCATAAAAAGTACTCGTCCACGTTTACAGCGTACGCTCAATGGTACTGGCGTGGTTATTCATACCAATATGGGCCGATCTGTCTTACCGCAAGCCGCCGTGGACGCCGTGCATAACGTCATCATGGGCTACAGCAATTTAGAACTGGATTTAGAAACCGGAGGCCGCGGTAGCCGCCAAGATTTGGTGGAAGAGCTCCTTTGCACCATTACCGGCGCAGAAGCAGCCATGGTGGTAAATAATAATGCCGCCGCCGTTTTGCTCATACTTGATGCTTTGTGCAAGGGAGGCGAGGTTGTGGTTTCTCGTGGGCAGCTGGTAGAAATTGGCGGTTCCTTTCGTATTCCCGAAGTCATGGAACGCAGCGGCGCCGTATTACGAGAAGTGGGCACCACCAACCGCACGCACTTGCAAGACTATGAAAATGCCATTACCGAAAATACCGTGGCGCTTATGCGTGTACATACCTCCAACTACCGTATTGTAGGCTTTCATAAAGAAGTCCCCCTTCCGGAGCTTGTGGCCCTTGGCGAAGAAAAGAACCTGCCCGTCATTGAAGACCTTGGCAGCGGCTCTTTGCTCGATTTAAGTTCCTACGGCTTACCCGATGAACCCACAGTGCAAGAAGTGGTGCAAGGCGGGGCGCACGTGGTAAGTTTTTCCGGAGATAAAGTCTTAGGCGGCCCTCAAGCGGGAATTATTGTGGGGAAAAAAGATCTCATAGCCCGCATGCGTAAAAGCCCGCTGCACCGTGCCTTACGCTGTGACAAATGCACCTTAGCTGCCTTAGAAGCCACGTTGCGCCTTTATACAGACCCTGAAAAAGCACGTACAACCATTCCCACCTTGCGCATGATTACCGCTTCTCGCGGGGAATTGCGCCCCAAAGCCTTGGAGCTGCGCGACTTTTTAGCCCAAGAGCTTTCTCCTAGCCTTGACCTTACCATGCGCGACGCCGTTTCTCGTGTGGGTGGAGGCTCTTTTCCTGAAAGAGATTTACCCACAACCTTGGTATGTCTACAACCTAAAAACATGTCCGCAAGCCTTTTAAAAACGAAACTCCTCGCCACCGAGCCTCCCCTCATAGGGCGCTTGGAGGAAGACGCATTTTGCCTTGATGTGCGCACATTACACCATGACGAATTCCCTGACGTTTTGCGTGTTTTAAGCACAGCTTTAAAAAAATAACAGTATACTATAAAGGAATAAAACATGAAAAAAGAAAAAGATACATCCTTAACCTATAGTCCACAATCTTGCTGGGAGCACTACGCCAGCACAGCAGAAGATAAAAAAGCTCTTATGAAGCTAGCCAAACGCTATATAAAATTTCTCTCGCGTTGCAAAACAGAACGTGAAACCATAGACTATGTGGTGGAAGTTTTAGCGCAAAATGGCTTTAAAAAAGAAGGCGTACAAAATAACTCGGCCTTATTCCCCTTCCGGAATAAAACCCTGTTTGTAGCAAAGCGCGGTACAAAGCCCTTAAGCCAAGGTATTCACCTCATAAGTGCCCACACCGATACCCCGCGTCTTGACTTTAAGCAGCGCCCCTTTATAGAACAAGCCGGCGTGGCGCAGGCAAAAACGCACTATTATGGTGGTATTCGCAAGTACCAATGGTTAGCACGCCCCCTAGCTTTACACGGCATAGTTGTACGTGCTGATGGTAGCAGCGTACAAGTTATCCTTGGTGAAGATATGGACGAGCCAGTATTTACCATTGCCGATCTTTTACCGCACCTTGCGCAAAATCACGCCAAGCAAACCATTGCCGAAGGCTTTGACGCTGAAAAACTCAATATTATCTTAGGTCACAGCCCTAAAGCTGCCCCAAAGGGTAATGACAGTGAAAAAAATGACGCTCCTGCAGAAAAAGACCCCATAAAAATGCATGTATTAGAAATTTTACAAGAAAAATATGGCATCTGCGAGGAAGACTTCATTTCTGCCGAACTTCAAGCCGTGCCGGCCGGCCCTGCTCGCTTTGTAGGTTTGGATAAATCCCTCATTGGTGGCTTTGGTCACGATGACCGTGTATGCGTTTTTGCAGCCCTTGAGGCTTTTCTTGCTGTGGATAAACCAACGCATACCACGGCACTTATCTTGTGGGACAAAGAAGAAATTGGTTCCGAAGGTGCCACAGGAGCCAACTCACGCTTTTTACAATATTGCATAGAAGACTGCCGTGAAGCTTGGGAAAAAGAAGCCAAACTTGGGCATATCATGTTAAACACAAAAGCCCTTTCTGCAGACGTGGCTGCCGCCCTTGACCCAGACTGGCAAGAAGTACACGAAAAGCAAAATGCAGCTTTGTTGGGCTATGGGCCGTGCTTTTCTAAATTTACCGGCTCGCGCGGTAAATACAGCGCCAGTGAAGCCGATGCAGAGCTTGTGGGCTTTATGCGCGGCATACTTAAAGCGAAGAATATTCCATGGCAAATGGCAGAATGCGGCAAGGTGGATTTAGGCGGCGGCGGCACCGTGGCGCTTTTCCTTGCAGCGTACGGCATGCAAGTTATTGATTGCGGCCCTGCTGTGCTTGGAATGCATAGCCCCTTTGAACTCATATCCTGCGCAGACCTTTATGCCACGGTAGATGCGTACACAACATTTTTGGCAAGCTAATACAATAAAAGCCTCATAAGAAAGCCACTAGCCTAGGTTGGTGGCTTTCTTTTCCACAAAAAAAGCACTTCTTACTCATGCAAGAAGTGCTTTTTTGTGCGTAATTTTTACAGAAATTTACTTTTTCTTAGTGCTTGAAGATTTTTTCTTTTCAGCCATAAGCACACCCTCTTTGTGAGCATTTAAAAGCTCTTCAGCAGCTTTCAGTTCTTCTGGGCCCAATTCTGCAACACGTCGCGTACCTATGTAATACTTACTAAAATAAGATACGGACATATCGCTAATACGAATATCTTTATTGGTTCGAGGGCTGTGAATGAATTTTCCATCACCCAAGTAAATACCTGTATGATAGGTTCTGCGGCGTTTAAAAGCCACAATATCACCCACTTGCAAATCAGCCTTACTTTTTACGGCTTCTCCGGTACGGGATTGATCTTTAGCACTGCGAGGCAGCTTTACACCCACATGGTTATATACCCATTGCACAAAACCCGAGCAGTCAAAGCCAGAAGGAGTTGTTCCACCATATTTGTACATAACACCCAGCATGCTTTGAGCCTTGGGTATAATGATGGCTTCTTCCTCTACTTTCTTTTCCTCTATTTTAGCCACAGGAGCAGGCGCAATGGATTCTGATTTGCTGGCACAACCTACGCTAAAAAGTGCAATTCCACAGAATAATACATAATTAAGTATTGTTGATTTTTTATACATAAACAAGAAAGTTACGCATGAAAAAGCACTTTGTCAAGACCTTCTAGTCTTGGTATTTTTTAGACATGCTGCCCTGCTAAATGTCCACTGGCAAAGGCCCAGTGCAAGTTATACCCTCCAAGCTGGCCCGTTATATCAAGCAATTCTCCCACAATGAAGAGGCGTTCTTGCAAAAGACTTTCCATGCTCCACGCATTCACATCTTCTGTTAAAATGCCCCCGCGGGCCGCCTCAGCCTTATGCATGCCACCCTTTTTTTCAGGCACAATGCTAAATGCATGAACGCTCTCATGTAAAGACTTACGCACCTTGCGCGACAATTCTGCAATTTTTCGCCGCGCCCACTCTTCAGGGAGGAGCTTATCCACCAAACGCTGTGGCATATGCTTACACAATAAGTTACGCACAAAAAGCTTACCGCATTCAGGCGCATCAAGTAGCTCTTCCAAATGCATATGCGGTAAAAAATCTATATAAATAGGCTTACCCTCTTGCCAATGACAAGAAGCCTGCAAAACCGCTGGCCCGCTTATACCTGTATGCGTAAAAAGCAAAGCTTCTGTGTGTGTATACATCTGATTCGTCACTGCTTTTTCTACGCGAACATTCACAGGAAGACTTATACCACTAAGTCCGGCCAAGGGCCAATGCGTTGGCATAAGCAAAGAAGTTAACACAGGCGAAAAGGGTTTTGCCTTATGGCCCCATTGTGCCGCAAGAGGCAAACCATCTTGTGTTGCCCCCACTTGAGCCCACGCAGGAGACCCCAAAGCCAGTACTAAACTCTTTCCCAAAAGATACGACACTTTACCATCTTTTTTGGAAGTGCAAGTCACAGCAAAAAGCTCTTTCTCATGGGCCACGTGCGTAAGGGTATGCTCAAGCATAAAGACACAGCCCTTCTGTCTGCATTTTTCTTCCAAAGCATTAACAAAAAGCTGGGCAGATGCGCAGCCAAAGAGCTGCCCATGGTCTCGCTCTTCAAAAGGCAGCCCCTGCTGTACAAAAAAATCAAGTATGGCTTTAGGAGAAAAAGACTCCAAGGCAGGCTCTGTGAAGCTTGTATCCGCTCCAAAGAAAAAATCGCTGTGCATAAAAAGATTGGTAAAGTTAGCCTTACCTCCGCCGCTCACTGTAATTTTGCGTCCCACATGCGCATTATGCTCCACAAGCACGACACTACGCCCGCGTTTTGCCGCTGTTAAGGCGCACATAAGCCCTGCAGCCCCAGCCCCTAAAATAACAACATCAAAAGACTGCGCCAAAGACCCCATGGAGCTCGTCGTATTTTTTATCGAAAAATGTTCTTTCATACGCCTCCTATAACCGAGCTTATGGGTAATGCCAAGAGGGAAAACTGCAGAAAAAAACCTTACATTTTATAAGTTTCACTTTTTCTGTAAAAACACTTTTTTTCTTAAAAACAACACATCTGGCTTGACAAGCACAAACGCAAAAGAGTAAAAGGATAATAAATAGCACGCTTGATATTTTACTTTTATATCGTGCAAAATTTTAACATACTGCATTTTCTGGAGACTTATATGGCATCTCAGTATCGTTTAGTAACGCGTAGCGATTTTGATGGTCTTGTTTGCGCTGTTTTACTTAAGCAAATTGGCCTTGTAGGTGATATCCTTTTTGTTCACCCTAAAGATGTTCAAGATGGTCGTATAGAACTTAGCAGTTCCGATATTACCACAAACTTGCCTTATAGCCCTTATGTGCATGCGTGTTTTGACCATCACCTTTCTGAAACTTTGCGCTCCACAACTCCGGCAAGCAATCACATCATTAATGCTAAAGCACCTTCTGCAGCGCGTGTCGTGTACGAACACTTTGGCGGTAAGGAACGCTTCAAAAATATTTCAGATGATATGATGATTGCTGTGGATAAGTCTGACGCTGCAGACTTATCTCTCGATGAAATTCTTAACCCCACTAACTGGATTCTATTGAACTACATCATGGATCCACGTACAGGCCTTGGGCGTTTTCGTGAATTCCGCATCAGCAACTATGAGCTTATGATGAAACTCATTGGCCTTTGCACAGAGCTTACCATTGAAGAAATCATGGAAGACCCTGATGTACAAGAGCGTGTTGCACTTTACAATTCTCACAAAGAACAAGCTGAAGCACAGCTCAAAACATGCACAAACGTTATTGGTAACCTTATTGAACTTGACCTTCGCGAGCAAGAAACCATTTGGACCACCAACCGCTTTACTCTGTATGCTCTTTTCCCCCAATGTACCATTTCTACCCATATCTTGTGGGGATTACAAAAGAAGAATGTTGTATTTGCCGTGGGTAAATCCATCGTGAACCGCTCTTCTAAAATTAACATTGGTGAGATTATGCTCAGCTATGGCGGCGGCGGACACATGAATGCAGGTACCTGCCAGATTCCGCTGGAAGATGCAGAAAAGGTACATGCTGAATTACGCGAAAAACTACAAGATAAGTAAAAATTTTACTAAAAAAAATCCCCGTAAGCTCTGCCTACGGGGATTTTTTTATTCTTAAGATATTCTAAAATACCTATTATGCCCAAAAAGAGCCGGATCGGTAGGCATTGCGCACCTTGTGTAAATCCATCCCCAAGGACGCAGCCAACAAAATAGCTTGATTAAAAAGTGTGACTTTAAGGGGGCCTCTCTCCTGCCAACGCCTGCCAGAAGTTTCTAAAGCTAAGGGCACGCACACATGCCCCCCTTGCGCTTTAGCTGCATTTGCTAAAAAAACATCTTCCAATATGGGCACATCCGCATAGGCACCTAAAGAAAAAAACTGGGCCTTCTTTAAGAAAAAACCTTGATCACCATAAGGTTTATGGAAAAGCTTTGCCCGCACATTGGTGCCCCAAGTAAGAAGGCTTTTGCCCACAAAGTCTCCCGTAACAGCAAAAGTAAAAAAGCCTAAGCGCGTCTCATCTTCTCGCATGGCGCGGCGCACATGCACATCCCATTGTTCTGGTAATATGGAATCAGCATGCAGAAAAAGTACTATGGAGCCTTGAGCATGCTTTGCTGCAAAGTTCATTTGTCGGGCACGCCCTCTATGTTCTTCAGGACACAAAAAAACACGCGCTCCAAGCTCTAGGGCTTTATGGCGCGTGTCATCGGTGCTACCCCCATCCGCCACAAGCACTTCCACAGCAAAGCCTTGTAAAGCACTGTGTATGGCTTTTGAAATACATTTCTCTTCGTTATAGGCAGGGATAACCACAGAAATCTTCTCTGGAATATCTTGCTCATAATCCACATCACCCATGGGACTAAGCAAAGCCGCCTGCGGCGCCTTAGCCAAGGTTTGCGCAAGCACAGCTTCAGTACTCCACGCTATTCCTGTAAAAAGCGCTTCTTGCGTTTGTGTAAGCCCCACTAAGCAATAGCCACCATCAAAGGTGGGAATAAACACCGTGGCATTTGCCTCTAGTAAGGTAAAAGCTTCTACTATATTTGCGGCGCGAATATCTGGACAATCTGAACCCATGAGCAATACCTTGCTGGCTCCAGTAGCAAAAGCTTGGCAAAAAGCTGTATGCATACGCTGGCCTATGTCCCCTTCACCCTGAGGAAAATAGCGCACATCATCCCCTAGCCACGTCTGCATACATTCTTGGGTAGCGCCCATAAAGTGCACATGAATTTCACACGATATACGCTGTGTCACCAAGCGTAGCTGTTGCATGGCAAATTCTGTCATGCTTTTTTGCAATTGCGCCGCACCTTCAGCACCCAAGGCAGGAATTAAGCGCGTTTTTGTTTGTCCGGCCACAGGATACCGTGTAAAAAGAATAACAACATTCTTCTCCTGTGTAGCGTGCATATTACAGCCCCCTATGTAACCACCAGCGTAGCACCTTAGCTATACGCGGCGTTAGCGTGCTCTTTTTATACAAACCTGCCACCCGCTTAATGGCGCTGGATTGCGTGGGGTAAGGATGAATAACGTTGGCTAAAGCGCCCAAGCCCATACCCCCCACCATGGCCGTGGTGATAGTGCTTATCATCTCACCTGCATGGCTAGAAACAATGGTGGCACCCAAAATCTTATCGCTGCCTTTTTTCACCATAACCTTTACAAAGCCTAACGTTTCGCCGTCGGCTATTGCACGGTCTATTTCTTTCATATCTATGGAATAAAAATCCACCTCAATACCTTGTTTTTGAGCATCTCTTTCATACAAACCTACATGAGCAATTTCGGGGTCTGTATAGGTGCACCAAGGCATCACCAAGGAGCTTAAACGCTTTTTACCCATAAAAAGGGCGTTTTGTACCACTATTTGAGCGGCAGCATCGGCAGCATGTGTAAATTTCCAAGCCATGCAACAATCACCGGCAGCAAAAATATCTTTATTGGACGTGCGCAATGTATCATCTACTTCTATACCCTTGGCTGTATAGCGCACCCCTGCCTGCTCTAAGCCTAAATCTTCCACATTGGGAACGCGCCCAGCGCCTATAAGAATTTCATCAGATTCTACTCGAAGCTCTTGTCCGTTCTCTTGCTGCACCACAAGTATTTTTTTACCATGAGCCCCTTTTTCGGCGCGCAAAACTTTTGTATGAAGTAAAACCTCAATGCCTTCATCGGCAAAAACCTTAGCTAGCAAAGCAGAGGCTTCTGGGTCTTCATTCGATAAAAAGGTAGAGCGCTGCACAATGGTAACCTTAGAACCTAAACGCGAAAAAGCCTGCGCTAACTCACACCCAATGGGCCCGCCACCTAATACCGTTAACTGCTGCGGCAGTGCCGTTAGGTTAAATACGTTTTCATTGGTGAGATAGCCCACTTCTGCAAGCCCTTCCACTTGGGGGTGCATGGCCCTTGCCCCTGTACATAAGGCTGCTTTTTTAAAGTGCAGTGTTTTTCCGTTTACCTCAAGACTATGTTCACCGGTAAAACGCGCGTGCCCGCGAAAAACATCTACTCCCATAGCAGTATACCGCTCTGCAGAATCGTGCACACTAATGTCTGCACGGATGCGGCGTAATCTATGCATAATATTTGTAAAATCATTTACATCGTTATCTTTAGGGCCAAGTCCTAAACGTGCAGCATGTAGCATTTCATGGGCAAGCCGTGCCGGTCGAATAAGGCTTTTGGAAGGCACGCACCCCGTCACAAGGCAATCTCCCCCCATGAAGCCACGTTCCACAAGAGCCACTTTGCCTCCAAGAGACGCCACAATAATAGATACTATAAGGCCCGCAGTTCCCCCGCCCACCGCTACCATGGAGTACATGGGGGCAGGTTCGGGGTTTACCCAATCTTGAGGGCTTGTACGCTGTGCTAGAATTTCATCATACGCATCGTGCGGCAAGAGTTTTGGAATAGACATACCTTACTCCTTAATTCTTTGTTTGGCTTTGCGCACAAGCACAGTTAAAATAGCTAAAATACAAAGAACTACTACCACTAAAACCCAAGGAACCTCACCCGCACTGATGGATTGCGTGATGGCGTCGGTACCTACCACATACAAAGCAGTACCGGGGATAATACAGGTAAAAGTCCATAGTACGTACGTAACAAAAGGAACTTTAGTAAGCCCAAAACCGTAATTGAGCAAATTAAAAGGAAAGAGAGGAACAAGACGCGTAATGGCCACAATTATAGGACCATTTTTTTCTGTAATAGCATCTAATTTTTGAAATTTTTCACTCTTCATAAGCCAAGATTCCACATGGCTGCGCAGTAAATACCGTGATAGCAAAAAACACAGTGCCGCCCCCACAGTGGCTCCACTGATAACGACCAAAATTCCCACCACGGACCCAAAAAGCGCCCCAGCCATAATACTTAAGGCAGAGCCTGGCAACGCAAACACTGTTGCCAAAGCGTACGCCATGGCAAAAAGCACCGGCGCCCAATGCCCCTGATCAGCGACCCATGTTTTAAACTCTACAAGGTGCTGCTCAAGGCCTAAGCTACGCACCGCCACAATACCAAGAACAATACAAAGCACTATTCCTACTGTTTTAAGCCAATTTGGCATAGCAAAACCTCATTGTAAAAAAGGAAAGACTTTATAAATTATAGACAAGGTACGCATAAAACACGTACTAACCACCACTGCAAGAGGTACCTGACACAAAACAAGAATAACAACGATGATGGCGCAGCATCACACGATACTTCATAGCTTCTGTAAGAGTAGAACCCAAATCGTAAGCGCGATCATCATCAACTAAAGTACATGCATATACAGACATGGCATCCCCTTTTTTCACAACCATTTTACTGTAATTACACATAAACTTTTCCCGCTCCATTTGTGATTTATACTGCACCATACAATGTTCGCTAATGTGCGGTACATCTGGAGTGGCGCAAGGCTGTAGGAGATTGGGAAAAGAAACAAAAGGTACGTCTTCAGGAATGGCATAACTGGCAAAGTGTGAAAGATACGCCTTTCTCACCGCTAAAGCTTCGTCAGCTGCGCTTTGCATATGCGCCACAGACACAGGGAAGCCAAGCTTATTCAAAAGAGCAAGCCCTTTAAGCGCTTTAAAAAAAGCCCCCTCGCCCCTATGAGCATCATGCGTTTCAGGGTTTGGCGAATCCAAACTCACGCGAAACGAAAGAGGATGCACACTTTGCTGAAAAGGCGCAAGCCGCGGTAAAGCTTTATGTAAGGGTTCTGTTCCATTGGTTAGCACCAAACAAGGCGCAATATCCAATGCTGCATCTAAAATATCAATGATATTTTTATTTACAAAAGGTTCACCACCGGTAAATCCAAATCTTTTCACCCCAAGCGCCCGAGCTTCTTCTAAGAAAGGAAGCACATCTTCCAAGCTAAGGGCTTGTAGGCGCTTATCGCCGGGCCCTGAGCCCTCATAGCAAAAGGAGCAATGTAAATTGCAATTGGAGCCTGAGTGAAACCATAATTCTGTAAGCTTTTGAGGCTGAATAAAACCGCGATTATCCCCCTTGGCTGTATACAGCCAATCTGTAGAATTTAAATGAAATTGGGGGTCTATATTGGGAGTTTGCATGAAATTCCTTCCTTTAATGAGTTGGCATAAACAAAATAAAGCACTCAAAAAAACACATGAAGGCAAAAATCATAAGGCAGGTATGAAGGCAGTGTACAAGAAGGCGTTGAAAAAGTATAGTAAAAAGATATGCTTTACTATATTCGGCATCGTAGAAAAAACGTACATTAAACACAAAAGAGAAACAAGCGTTTAAATGTGAATAGTAAAAAAAGTACAGCACAAAAAAACGTAAGATGAGCTTACCCGCGCTAGCATGCGCAGCTTTGCAATAAGAAAAAATCATAAAACAAGCAGTAAAAAGTTAAAATCTTATTGCTTATTTTATGATGTATTACGTATTTTAACTTAAAATTGAATAAGGTCAGGACTGGTGACATCCATAATAGTCATAAGGCTCAAACACAGCAATATAATAAGGCATACCACTAAAGCAAAAAACATAATGCGCTGCTTTTTTAAAAAGCTGTACCAGGCCCCCCACACGCAAAAAGTAGCCCCCACAATGCAAAACAGCAGCAAGATTTCTATTTGTCGCGTCACAAAAAATACAGCGATACCGTATATGCTGGCTAAAATAAGTACAAGAAACAATAAAAAGGTACATATTTTACGTAACATAGGCGTCCTTTGGTATAAATGTTCTTTACTTTTTTAAAGTATAGTATAATAATGGCTTTGCTCTATAAAGAGAATGCATTACATCTGCTTTGCCAAGCAATACCACAAACTTTGTATATGCATAAAGCAGGTATTATGCCAAAATTTACTCTTTAAATTCACTACACTAATACATAAAATACAGGCGGAAAAGCGCACAAAAATTGTACATAGCAAATATATGGGCACTTTATAGCACATTTTTTGGGCAATACAAAGCCCCCATAAAAAAGCAGAAAAACGTAAAACATCTTCCCTTATGCAAAAAAGTTACAATTAAAATACAGTAACACCGTACAGGGCTAAATGTTAGCACAAATTTCTGCTATTTCCTTGCCAAATTTTCATCAAAAAATTTGGCACAATTTATGCTTTACAAAAGCTGTATATAACTTGTCTATATATACAATGATTTCATATATTTTTACTAGGCTTTTTAGCAAACATAGAACTCATTTTACGGAAATATACAAAAAGGTAGCAAGGTATGGAAATTAAAGTCGATACAGAAAATGGAATATATGTTGTACATCTTGCAGGACGTTGGGACGCCTACTCCACCCCGAACTTTGAAAGTACCTGTATAGAATATATAGATAAGGGCATGCGCCGCATGATTCTTAACCTAGCTGGCGTGGATTATATCAGCTCATTGGGCTTACGCGGTTTACTCAACATTGGTAAATGTCTTGACCCTCTAAGCGGTGTGCTTGTCATTTGTAACTTGCAACCTCATTTGCGTAAACTTTTTATCGGTAGTGGCTTTTCTAGCTTATTTGCTGAGTATCCAGATATTAAAAGCGCTCACCATGCCCTACAAGAAAAAGCATGATTTCGCCTTATATCCCATGGTATTATAGGATTACTTTTCGTCAATCTATTCCTATTTTAGCAGGTCTTATGGGCCTGCTAACCCTACTTTTAGTTCTGGGCTATTTTCATGCAAGAGAGCAAATTTTAGCCATTACCAAAGCCCAGCTTAACCAATTTTCAAGCTCCATAACGCGTCAAGACGATTACACACGCCAATGGATCATGCGTACTTTGCCCACATTAGCGCAATTGATTTCTGACGCTAACCTCTCGTCTTCTTCAGACTTAGCAGGGTTAAAAAAACAAATTACTTCTGCCATTGTCGATGATAGAGGCAAACAATCCATAGAAATATCACTTATACTCAATGGGTCTGTGCATACCGAATACTATGACAGTTCAGGCACTCTTGCCCTAAAAGAGGCGCGTAAAATTTTTAATAAACCGTACACGAAAAGTGAAATTGAGCATATGGACAAAGCCATTTGGGCACCACCGTATATAAGTCTTAACCGCACCATGCATATGCGGTATACCATGCCTTTAAAGAACGAGCATGGGCATACCTTGGGAACCATAACCACAAGCCTTGCTTTGCCTTGGTTTTTTAACCGCATTCGCGCCTTCAGTATTTTTAAACAATGTATTCCATTTTTTCTTACCGAAGAAGGCCAATGGACACTGCCCCAAGCCGCAGACACAGGCTTAGATTTTCTTAAAAAAGAAATACTACAATACGCACGAGGTATTACTTCTGTGCGCTGGCAAGAAAAAAGCTATATAGCCGTTTTTTTACCCAGCGCCGAAAAACACCTTTTCATAGGTGTACTCATACCGCGTGAAGACATTTTTGGCACCTTAGACACCATTACTACCACTCTTGTTACGGCAGGTCTTATCATTCTTGCTCTTGCTGCTTTTGGTTTATATAGAACCTGCAATACCTTTTTAAGGCCCATTGTACAGCTTATGGGCGTGGCAGATAAGCTTGCCCATGGTAAGCTCATCCCCCCCTTGGAGGCCACATCCCTCACCGTTGATAAAGTCACGCTAGAAACAGAACAATTACAAAATGCCACCAACAGCTTGCGTATTGCTTTACACCAACGGATTCGAGATTTAACGGTGATGGCACAAACTCATGAGCGCCTCACAGGCGAGCTTGCTTTTGCCCGTACCATACAAAATAGTTTGCGTCCAAACCAATTACCGCACATTCCCCATGTTCCCATGGCAGCTTATGTTTATGAGGCTCGCGAAGTATGTGGCGATATGTATGATTGTTTTAAAATTAGTGAAAATAAGATATGTTGCGTCATAGGTAACGTGGCTGAGCACGGCGTTCCTGCAGCTTTGCTGACCAACAGAATCATGCCTTGCTTACATGAGCTTATTCTTTCCGGCCTAAGCCCCTCTAAAGCCTTAGAGCATGTTAATCACGTATTTGAAACGGATAATAGAAAAGGAGGCATTTTTATCAGTGCCTTAGTGGGTGTTTTGCATACAGATACAGGGCTCTTTTGCTGGGCCAGCGCTGGGCAAATCCCCCCCTTTGCACTTAAGGATACCACAGCATGGCAACTGCCTTGGTCTGAAAACGTACCTCTTGGTATTCGAAGCCATGAAAATTACGAAGAAAAGACCCTACAATTGCAAACAGGGCAAACCTTACTTTTCGTCCCCCAACGTGTGCTTTCTGTGCTAAATCCTCATGGAGAAGCGTACGGCGAGAAAAAACTTCATGCTTTTTTACACGAACACACTTTTTTGCCGCAACAACTTTTACAAAGCCTTATTAAGGATATAAACACGCACGCGCAAAGCCAAATTATAGATGATATTGTGCTTTTTGCCATGCAATGGAATGAAGAACGTGTTGCTACTTCATACGCTCCAACTTCACACGCAAGCCTTCACGGCTAATGCCAAGAGCACGTGCAGCGCGAGATTTATTCCCTTGTAAAAATTGCATTACATCCAAAATGTGCTGATGCTCTACAGACTGCAAGGTAGGAATGCCTTGTTCAAAGTCATGAACAACCGCACTGGTACATGCAGCAGCCTGCACAGGCATATGCGTGAGCAATTTATCCACAGTGAGCGATAAATCTTGCGGCATAATGCAATCTCCTGTGGCAAGAAGCATGGCGCGCTCCAGCTCATTTTCCAGCTCGCGCACATTACCGGGCCACATGTATTGTTGCAATTTTTGTATAGCTTCATGTGAAATTTGAGAAACAGCGCGTGGATTGCGCTGCGCAAAGCGCGCAAGCATATGCTTAATAAATAAAGGAATATCTTCACGTCGGTCACGTAAGGGAGGAATATGTATTTTCATAACATTAAGCCTGTAGTACAGGTCCTCACGAAAGGTGCGCTCTTTAACACATTGCTCAAGGTCTCTCAAAGTAGCTGCCATAATACGTACATCCACATGCTTAGGCTTACGGCCGCCAATACGTTCCACCACGCCGCTTTCCACCACGTGCAAAAGCTTGGCTTGGCTTTCCAAGGGCATATCACCAATTTCATCCAGAAATATAGTCCCGCCCGAGGCCTGCTCAAAACGCCCCATACGCGCCTTCACCCCAGAGGCCACACCCATCTCAATGCCAAAAAGCTCGCTCTCCAGCAAAGTAGCCGGAATGGCCGCACAGTTAATGGCCACAAAGGGTTTTTGTGCTCTATCGCTCATGGTATGAATATATTTTGCAAAAATACTCTTGCCTGTGCCCGTTTCTCCGCTAAAAAGCAAAGTGCAATCCACACTGGCCGCCCTATCCGCTTGGCGCATGACTTCCACCATGGCTGGAGCTTGCGTCAAATGCATGAGAGAGGATTCCTTGGAATTTTTCTTTTCAAGCTCCACGCGCAATTGGCTATTTTCTGCAATCAAGCGGTCTTGGTGGCGCAAAAGCTCGGCACGAGCAGCCTCAAGCTCCGTGAGCAGCCTACTCAGCTCAAACTCACGCGCTTCAATGCGAATGCTCATCATGGCAAAGGCTTCCACCAATATATTGATGGGGTCCTCCACATCATCACAGGGCAAAAGATCAAAAATAGCTTTAGCCTTTTCGTAGTCCCCTTGCGCCATTTGCGTACAAATTTCTGTCAATTTATCATACAAATCACCTGCTTTCATACAGCTTCCCCCTCTACTATCTGTTACTATTATGCCAAAAAAATGGGCAGGTCAAGGCAAATTACAAAAAAACAGAAGCTTTACTTACATATCACCCTATTTTATAAAGAAGCATAATTATGATTAGTACATCTATTAATTCAAAACTGCTTGAAATCTCTTTCCATGCGCAGCTCCCCATTACAGAAGGCATTCTTGCCCTTGTACAAGAATGGGCTTTCGAAAGAGGTGTCTCTTATGATGACAGAATTTCATTACGCCTTGTACTTGAAGAGCTTTTAAGCAATATCTGCTTGCATGCCTCGCCAGTACCTAATCAAACCAAAATTCATCTTTCTTTAAAATACGTACATGCAGAAACGCAAAAAGAAATACAAGTAAAAATAAAAGATAATGGAAAAGAGTTTAACCCCTTACGTCAAAGTGATATCCCTGTAGAGAGCATACACGACACCCCCTTGGGTAAGCGCGGTTTATCTCTTGTGCGCTTGCTTGCCTCCAATACAAATTACACAAGAACCGACGGCAACGAACTTTTTTTTACCATTTCGCTTGATGAGGAAAAAAACCAAACGGCTTTTAAAGCCGCGCACACCCAAGCTGAGCCCAAAAAACCTTGGCCCCAAAAACTTTACACTTTATGGAAAGGGCAACTAGCCTTTAGACAAACCATTCTTTTTACATTCTATTCGCTCATTCTTATATGGGGAGGCATAGGCTTTTTTTACTTTAGCACGCAAGCCACCTTAAAAAACAATGCCATGCAACTGGGCATGCAGGCCATGCATACGCAATCTGTTATCAGCAGTACTTTTTTAGATCGCATTAAAAATAATCTCTATCGCTTAGAAACTGCTTTGCAAGATATACCTACCGAACAACTTTTTGCCCATAATGCACAAGATTTTACAAAATATCTAGCACAAACCCCCGTCAGCACCACCATTAGCGCAGAGCTTCCTGTCATTGGTTTTGTGGCCGGAAAAAAAGGGCGCACTTGGTTCTTCCCCACAACGCAAGGAAGAATAGGCACAGCGCAAGCCATTAAAGATATGAGCCCTTATGCTGTGGCTAAAAATAGCCCTATTGCGTGGAAAACTTTACCCATGGTCTTTGAGGCAGAAGATCCCCATGCCGCTATGATTTGCGCCATTGAAATTTCTCACCCCACTTCACAAGTAAAAATAGGAGAAAACACCTCTTTACAAAGGCAAGATACGTGGATTGGTGTGATTATTGCCATGCCTTGGATTGCAAATACCTTGCAAAAACTCACAGGTTTTACCAACGCCATGCCCTTATATTTTGACCATACAGGTCAGTATGTTATTTTTCCCAAAGGACGCAAGCTAGGTACCGGTCCGCAAAGTCTGCGAGATGAAGCAAAGCTGTATAATGCTCCTGAGTTAGAAAGCATAGAGCAAGATATGCTGCAAGGTAAACAGGGGATACGCCAGTTACGCGCTGTATTTTCTTCAGATAAAACCCCTTGGGATCTTTGGTGGCAAGGGCCCTCCTCCTTTGTCTATGCGCCCATGCAAACTCCAGGCTGGTTTCTTGCTTTGGTGGTGGACAGCTACGAGCTGGGTGACGCCCCGCCCTCCTTTCCATTAAGCTTCCTTATTGTGGCTCTTTTAGGCCCCTTATTCATTGGAGCTATCACATGGATTGTAACGTATAATACCTTACGCCCTCTGCACGCCCTCACCACTTCCATTGAAAAACTTGGAAAAGGTGATACCGATACCCCCTTTCCTCAAGGGCCCTACCCCGATGAAATAGGCAATTTATTAAGCATGTTTGAACGAGTACGCGTAACATTACGCACCTCATTTCGTACGCTTGTAGATAATGCCACAAAGCAACAACGATTGCATAACGAACTGGCTATGGCAAGAAGCATGCAGGAGTCTATGCTGCCGCACAGCTTGCCTCAAGTGCCGGGTATAGAAATTGCCGCTTCCATTGATATGGCCTATGAAGTGTGTGGGGATTTGTACTCAAGCTTTGTAAGCCCGCAAAACCCCTCACTCATCTATTTCGTTGTGGGTGATGTTTGTGATAAAGGCATACCCGCCGCTCTTATTATGAGCCGCACAGTTTCTTTAGCACGCTCCTTTCTCATGGACGAAAACTCCACACCAGCACAAACACTGGAGCGCCTCAACGAATCCCTCTTACGCAATGATACAGCAGCCATGTTTGTAAGCATGCTCATTGGCGTTTTAGATGCAGAAAAGGGCACATTCCTTTGGGCCAGTGCAGGGCATCCCCCACCCATTATAAGCTCGCCTGAGCAAGGGTACATTCTCCCTTGGAGTAAAGAATTGGTACTTAATGTACGCGCAAAACAAAAATATACAGACTTTTTACTCACGCTGGAGCCTGAACACGCCATATTGCTGTATACGGACGGCGCCGATGAAGCCATGGGGCCGCCCAGTCAACAGAGTGGGCAAGTTTTTGGAGAGGAAAGGCTTATTCACTCTTTCCACACTTCCTACTTACAACACACTCAAGCAGAAAGCATTCTCCAAAATGTACGACAAGACTTGCAAGATCATATGCAAGGCAGACAACCAGCCGACGATATTTCCTTACTGGTTATTCGTAAACATCCCTAGGAGCAAAAAAAGCGGCGCCGTAAGGCGCCGCTCAGACTAATGACAAACCCTATAATTTAAAATTCTACTTATTTTTTCGATGAAAACCCCAAAAAATATTTTTTACAGCTTTAAAATACAGGGAAAAAAGCCATTTTTTCGTAAATTTCAATTGC
>CAYJNG010000033.1:8042-19887 GCA_964371505.1 uncultured Desulfovibrionaceae bacterium | reverse complement strand
CTTGGGGTGTAATTGCATCTGTTACTCCCTCCACCAACCCTGCTGCCACCGTTATTAACAACGGTATCAGCATGATTGCTGCTGGTAACTCCATTGTATTTTCTCCGCATCCTGCGGCTAAGCGCGTAACACAAAAGGCCGTTCAAGTATTGAATAAGGCCATTTTCGAAGCAACTGGCATCGAAAACCTTATGGTATGTGTTCGTGAACCATCCATCGAAGTAGCTACTAAGCTCTTCTCTTACCCCGGTTTGAACCTCCTTGTAGTAACCGGTGGTGAAGCTGTGGTGGAAGCTGCTCGTAAACACACCACCATGCGCCTTATGGCTGCTGGTGCAGGTAACCCACCTGTAGTTGTTGACGATACAGCTGACCTTGCCCGCGCTGCTCGCAGCATTTACGACGGTGCTTCTTTCGACAACAACATCATTTGTGCTGACGAAAAAGAAATCATCGTTGTAAACTCTGTATGTGATGCTTTCAAGGAAGAAATGAAGCGCGTCGGTGCTTTTGAAATTACCTTGGAACAAGCTGACAAAATCGCTCGTTTTGCTCTTAAAAACTATCCCAATGGTGAGCACATCTCTGCTAACCCCAAATGGGTAGGCCGTGATGCCGCTAAGATTGCCGCTGAAGCCGGAATTTCCGTGCCTGAAAGCTGCCGTCTGCTTATCGTAGATGCTGGCTTTGACAGCGACTACGTATGGGCTAAAGTAGAGCAAATGATGCCTGTTGTGCCCATCATCCGCGTACAAAACGTAGATGAAGCCATTCAGGTAGCTCTTAAGCTTGAGCGTGGCCTTTGTCACACTGCCGGTATGCACTCCCGTAACATCGAGAGCATGCACAAAATGGCAGTAGCCATGAACACAAGCCTCTTCGTGAAGAACGGCCCACACATCGCTGCCCTTGGCGCCGGTGGTGAAGGCTGGACCTCCATGACCATCTCCACACCTACCGGTGAAGGCGTAACCAGCGCTCGTACCTTTGTACGTCTGCGTCGTTGCACCTTGGTGGACAGCTTCCGCATCGTATAGTTTTATACTAAGACGATATATTAAAAGGGGTACAGCTTTGGCTGTACCCCTTTTTTTGTTTTATTTTTCTTTTTTTGTGGGGGAACTTTTTTTAGGAAAAAAAAGTTCCCCCACACCCACTCAAAAAAACCAATGGCCATAAAGTTTATGCTCTGAACAAAGATAGTGCGGCAACGAAGTTATATAAAATTTTGTATATATACATTGTTGCCGCACTATTTAAACCCAAAGCTACAACTTTGTGGCCATTAGAGGCTTTTGGAAGGGGAGAGGGGAAAACTTTTTCCGATTGGAAAAGGTTTCCCCTTTCCCCCATAAAAGTAAAACTTGCTACCACGTTTCTTGACGAATGCGATCTGCTTTAAAGTGGTCTTTGTGCTTTGGTGTATGTTTCACATGGCCTATGACCACAAAAGCCAGTGGCGTGATATTTTCTGGTAATTTGAAGAGCTCTTTCATGGGGCCGATGAGCTCCTTATTGGGGTAAATGCCTGTCCAAACGGCGCCAAGACCAAGAGCATGGGTAGCGAGTAAAATACTCATGGTAGCATTGGAAACATCAATGATACCATAGTCACTTTGGTCTTTATGCTTGATGTAGTCAGCATTGATACAAGTTAAAATACCCATGGGCGCATTTTTTGCGGGAAGGGCATATTTATTAATTTCAGAAATTTTTTGTAAGGTTTCTTTGTTACGTACCACGACAAAATCCCAAGGCTGTTCATTATAGGCACTGGGAGCTTGCATAGCAGCTTTGAGTATGGTTTGCACTTGTGCATCCGTTACAGGTTCTTCTGTGTAGGAGCGCACGCTGCGGCGTGTCATAAGGGCGTCAAGGGCGCCCATGGGGGCTTTTTCGTTGGAAAGTGCTGCTTGTGGGTTTAGGGCCATGGTTGCGGCAGCTATGCCACCTAGTGTCATAAAAGTTCTTCTGGATGTGTTCATATGGACTCCTTTTTACCATACATTGGTATGGATACGTTCAGGTTTAAAGTCATTTTTGGCTTCGGGTTTGGCTTTGGGGTGGCCTATGACCACGAAAGCCACGGGAATTATATTTTCTGGCAATGTAAAAAGCTTGCGGTAGGCATCCACAAAGGATTGTTTGGGATAGGCGCTGGTCCAAACGCCACCAAGACCCATGGCATGGGCAGCAAGTAATATATTTTGTGTTGCGCATGCCACGCTTTGTACCGCAAATCCTTTTTGACTGTCAGATTCTAAGTTGGTGTTATAGCATGTTAAAATTCCAAGGGGAGCACCTTTGGCCATTTTTACACCTTTTTTAATGGTGGCTACTTCATTTAACTTGGCTTTGTCTGTTATTACTAAAAACTCCCATGGTTGATCGTTGCCAGCGCTCGGTGCTTGCATGGCGGCTTTTAGCAAGGTCTCAATTTGTTTGGGGCTTATTTCTTGTTCTGTGTATTCACGCACGCTACGACGGGACATGATGGTTTCCATGCCAGTCATGCTGTTATTAGCTTGTGCTTTAGTATTTGCGTATAAAGTCATGGAGCCCACGGCTGCAGCTACGCTTGCTTGCTTTAAAAATGATCTTCTTGTGAACATACTTTACCTTCTATATGTAAAAGTTTTGATGAAAATTTAGAATTACAATTATTTGCCAATTCCTTACGTTGTTGCTAAGCTTTTTTTTAGACCAATGCAAGTACGCACATATACAGAACCTAGGCACATAAAAGTAACTAAAGGAATGACAACATTATGGACGGCATAACAAATATTCATCCATCGGGGTGTCCTGTAAGCACCACATTAAGCGTCATAGGTGGGCGTTGGAAGCCTCTCATTTTATTTATACTCATGAAACAAGGCGTGCAGCGCTTTGGTGAATTGCAAAAAAGAATTCCATCGGTGACACAAAGAATGCTTACAGCACAATTACGTGAGTTAGAAAGGGATAGCATCATAGTGCGCACAGCCTATGCGGAAATGCCACCTCGTGTAGAATATATTTTGAGCGAATATGGGCATTCGTTAAAAGATGTTTTATACGCCATGCATTATTGGGGAGAAAAGCATAAAGAACGCTGCGGCATATCTTCTCAAGATTAAAGACTGGACAAAGCAGGCTTGGGCTTTTAAGCTAAATGATATATCTTACTAATAAGGAGCAGCCCATGGCACGCTTACGTAATCATAAAAAAATATTAAAAGAATATTTGCAAAAAGATGACTGGAAGAACCATCTGAAAGATATTGAGGCTATGGACCCTAAAGAAGCCACAGGCCCTTTGCTTTCTTTTCTCTTACTGGGCGGCGATATGACTCATCGTGCGGCGTGTGCACTGGGGCCGTGTATTGCCAAAATGTCAGATAATAAGCCAGAGGAAGCGCGTAATATTATGCGCCGTCTCATGTGGCATATGAATGAAGAGTCGGGCAATATTGGCTGGGGCATACCAGAAGCCTTTGCGGAAATTTTGGTATGTTCTGAAAAAATGGCCAAGGAGTTTCACAGTATTTTACTGTCGTACATTATAGACACGGGCCGCGATGACAATTACTGCGATCATGCCCTTTTGCGGCGTTCTTGTTATTGGGCGGTGGGGCGTCTTGTTGGGGCGCGCCCGGAGCTTTGCGGGAAGATTATTCCGTGGCTTATGAAGAATGTAGGAGGCGCCGAAGAGGATGCAGCGTGTAAGGGCTTAGCTGTATGGGCTTTGGGGCAGTTTCCTAAGGGGGATGTGCCAAGCTTTGAAGTGTTTCCTTTGCTTCGCTGTTTGCAGCAGGGTGATGCGGCATTTTTAGCAACGCCTTGTGACATCTTTGATGGGGATGTGGTGCAGCAGTGGACGGTGCAGGAAGTTTTGCAGCGGTCGCCTTTGTTGTAATTTGTTTGTTACTGGTGCATTTTTAGTGGAAGCCTCGCTTGTCGGGGCTTTTTTTGTTGTCTACATATTGCGGCAACTTTTACTTTGTGCCCTGTAAAAGGAGACAAAAGCACCACGGATTGGAAGGCCCCCCCGCGCCTAGCTACCGCTCTGCGCACCGCCCTTACAGTGCTTCGTGTTTTCTTCCACTGCTTTGCATAAGAGGGAAATGAGGGGGTATAAAATTGATAAAAAGTAATAATTATTGGATATATTTGGGAATATTTAAAAAGACTTCGCGTGTATAGGTAACCATGCGCTCCATGAGCCAAGGCAAGGCAAGAAGCAAGGCAATGAACATGGAGACCACCTTAGGGATAAAGGTAAGGGTCATTTCTTGGATTTGCGTAGCCGCTTGAATGATACTAACCACCACGCCCACGGTGAGCCCTACGCCCAGCATGGGGAGCGCCATCATAAGACACAATTCAATGGCTTGTCGCCCAAAACCAATAACAAATTCAGGAGTCATAGTGTACCTCCATCAAAGCAGGAAGGAGTTTACAAGGGAGCCCACAAGTAGATTCCAGCCATCCACCATAACAAAGAGGAGGAGTTTAAAAGGCATGGAAACCATCATGGGCGGAAGCATCATCATACCCATGGCTAAAAGCACCGATGATATGACCATATCCAGCACCAAAAAGGGGATGTAAATGAGAAAGCCAATGGTAAAGGCTGTTTTAAGTTCAGAAATAACATAGGCAGCGGCCAACATCATGGTGGGCACATCTTCTTTAGTTTTAGGTGGCTCCATGCGTGAAATGGAGTAGAAGATGGAGATATCCTTTTCACGTGTATGCTTAAACATAAAGCTGCGCAAAGGAATTTGTGCGCGCTCTAAAGCTATTTTATAGTCAATGGTTTCCGTTAAATAGGGTTGCAAAGCTGTGTCATTAATTTCCTTACCCACAGGATACATAATGATAACGCTCATAAAAATGGCAAGGGAGGCCAAAATTTGTGTAGGAGGCAATTGTTGCACGCCCATGGCTTGGCGTAAAAAGCTGAAAACAATAATAATGCGTGTAAAGCTCGTCACGGTGAGCATAATGGCAGGCGCCACCGATAAGATGGTGAGCAAAAAGAGAATTTCCAGTAATACGGTAACGTTTTCTGGAGCTGAAGCACCACCGGACAGGGTGAGAGACATGGGCGGCATGGCTAAGTCTTGCGCAGCCATGGCCAGCGATGGAAAAAGCAACGTGCAGGCTACAAAGGCAAAGAGGGCACAAGCAGCGCCAAGTACGTACTTGCTTAAGCTCACTGCAAGGCCAGTAGCACCACTGAGCGCAAGCGCAGTCGTCTTACTGGTCAGTGCGGGGGGGAAGCTTTTCTTGGTGTTCGTCATGTGGCCCTTCGGGTGAATTTTCGTTACATTCTTCTTGTGTACTTTTTTGCTCAGTGCTTGACGTAGTATAAGGCTCATGCTGTACGTTGTGCTGTGCGGCGCTTGTATGCTCTTCCTTTTCCAGCAGTGACTGAAAATCCAGAGTTTTAGCATCGCCTTTAATGTTTATTTCTTGTAATAGTGTTATATTGTGGTCTGTTATGCCGAGCAAAAGTCTTTTATCTAAAAAGCGCACCACGGTGAGCCCTTTACGCGGCCCTAAGGGGAGCTGCGCTTCAATGCGCATACCATCACGCGGGAAGGAGCCAGGACGCGGTATAAAGTTAAATTTACCTGACCTGCGCAGGACCCACACAAGGGCCCACAGCACAGCCAAAAGAATAAATAATGTTCCTATGGCTGTGAAGTAGCCACTCCAAGAAAAAGTACTGTCAGCTGGCAAGGGCGGCGCTGCGTTATGCACCTTTTCCAAGGTTTGCGCCACGGCGTTTGTGTTAGCAGTTTCGCTAGCCAAGCTGTTTAACTCTTTCCATGGGGCTAATAATATCTGTAAGGCGCACACCGAATTTTTCGTTAATAACAACAGCCTCACCGCGAGCGACGAGTTTGCCGTTGACGAAAACTTCTAAGGGCTCACCGGCAAGCTTATTAAGTTCCACCACAGAGCCTTGCCCCAATTGGAGTAATTCATTAATGAGCAAACGTGTGCGACCAAGCTCCACAGAAACGTCCAGCGGGATGTCTAGAATGAAATCTAGCTCGCGCTTGGCGCCATCAACGGTGGGCCTTTTAGCAATATCTGTCATGTTTTTAAACACAGCTTCACTGGCCTGAGACGAGAGGCTGTTTTTGCCTAAAGCTTTTTGCGCAGCAGAGTGTTCATCCTCTTCAAGGGCTTCAGCCCAGCGTGAGGCTAGGTCTTCATCCTTGGAGCCGGACATAAGATCATCTTGTGGCGGCGGGCCGGAACTTTCCAACTCGCTCATATCGTCTGGCAAATCCAGAGGCGGAGCCTCGGCAGCGGCTTGCGCTTGTTCAAAAGGGTCTACACCGCCCTCGGCCTCATCTTCTTCTAATTGTGCAGCCCATGCGGCGGCAAGAGCTTCTTGATCATCATTACTCATACTATATCCTTTGCTAGTTAGTTTGCGTTATTCCACAACAAATTCTGTAAAATAAACGCGTACCACATAGGCGCCGCCTAAAATTTGGTTTAAGCGTGCTGCAACTTCTGCTTTTAATAAAATTTTTCCTTCAGCCGAAGAAATATCGGCAAAGGTTTTGCCTGCAAGTAGCACAATAACGGCATCGCGCACTTTAGCCTCTTGGCTTTTGAGTGCTGCGGCCACATCTTGATTGACTTCCACTTCCATACCGAGGCGTAAATAGCGCTTGCCTGTAGGGTCAGAAAGGTTCACCACAAAGGGGGGAAGAGGCAAAACTTGCCCTGAGCTGCGCGGCAAAACAGATTTGCGTTCTATGCGCGGGCTGCCTTGTCCCTCGGCTGCGGTTCCTTGCTCTTGTGTGGTGCCCACTTGTTCTGTGGTGCTTCCTTCTTCTTGACCGGGCTCTACAGGGGCGCGCATAAAGAACCACCAATAAGCACCGCCACCACCGGCAGCACCAATGATTAACAATATAAGAAAGATAATAAGAAATCTCTTTAATTTCGATTTTTTAGGCGGTGCTTCACCTTCGGGAAGCGCTTTGTTTTTGGCATTATCTGCCATGGCAAACTCCTTCTTATTGTCACGGGCACAAAGCGCCGAAAAAATGACGCTTGCAGATGTTAAGGGAAATTATGCAGGAAATATACCAGAAGTATATAGGATTGCAAAGTATAAATACAGGCTGATGCGGGAGAAATTACAAAGCGCGGCGTTCTTTGGAGTATTTAACAAGTCACCATGGGAAAAAAGCAGAAAAACTCATTTCTTCCATGGTGACTCGTTAAAAAAGCTTGTTAACAGGAGTTTGGCTCTAGATACTTTTACGCGCGTGTGCCAAAAATATCTGTACCCACGCGCACTAAGGTGGCGCCTTCTAAAATGGCCGCTTCAAGATCGCCCGACATACCCATGGATAAATGTTTAAGGGCAGATGCACAGCTAGGGCCAAAATTTTGTGCCAATTGTTCACGTAATTCACGTAAAAAGGCAAAGTGCGGACGTGCGGCAAGGCCGGCGTCAAAAACAGGGGGCAGGCACATAAGCCCTTGCAGCTCTAAGTGTGGGCATTGCAAGATGTATTCGGTAAGCTTAGGCAAGGACTCAGGGCTAATGCCAGATTTTTGTTCTTCATTGCCTATATTTACTTGAATAAGTAGAGCTTGCGTAATGTTTTTTTGTGCAGCGCAGTCATTAAGAATACGCGCTAGTTTTTCCGAATCCACTGTGTGGATAAGGTCAAAATGGCCCACCACATCCTTGGCTTTTCTGCTTTGAATATGACCGGTAAAATGCCAGCGCAAGGCATTTTGTGCGTAGTTTTGGCTTAGTTCATGTTGCTTAGCCAGCGCTTCTTGCACGTAATTTTCTCCAAAATCCACTTGCCCGCCGAGGGCCGCCGCTTGTACGGCCTCGGCTGGGTGTAATTTGGAAACGGCCACAAGGGTGGGAGGCGTAGTGCCAGCCTCTTGTGCTGCCCGCGCAATACGCTCTTGTACTTTAGCAAGATTGTGTGCAATAGGTGCCGTTGTAGCGCTCATGTTTTATTCCGCCATCATACCTAAGTTGCGTAAGAAGTTGATATCTTCTGTCCAGTTTTCGCGCACTTTTACCCAAAGCTCAAGATGCACTTTGCCTTCTAGCAGGGTGACAATATCTTTACGGGCATCGGTGCCAATGGCTTTAATAGCTGCGCCGGCCTTACCAATAACCATGGCTTTATGTGATGGGCGAGCCACATAAATGGCGGCGTGGATGATGGTTTGCCCGCGCTCTGCGTCTTCTTCCCATTGCTCAATGTCCACCGCTACGGAGTAGGGGACTTCTTGCTTTAAGTGTAAGAACAGTTTTTCGCGTACAATTTCCGACACCATAAAGCGTAAAGGGGCTGTGGATAGCTGATCTTCGGGAAATTCTGCTGGCGCTTCTGGTAAATGGCTGGCAATGAGTTTTTTTAAATCATCAAGGCCATTGCGGCGTAGCGCAGAAACGGGGAAAATTTCCGCACGGGGAAAGAGTTCATGCAACTGCTCTAGCAAAGGCAACATTTTGCTTTTATCGGCAAAAAGGTCGATTTTGTTAATGACGATGCACACAGGGCGTTCTTCATTGGCAAGCGCTTCGCCAAGGGCCGATAAGTCGCTTTTTAAAAAGTCTGGCTTACGAATGTAGAGGTCGCCATCAAGCATAAGCACTATCATATGGGCTTGGGCCATACTTTGCCATGCTGATTGCAACATGGTTTTGCTAAGGCGGCCTTTTACTTGGGCCATACCCGGCGTATCCATGAAGATGATTTGCGCTTCTTTTTCGGTTAAAATACCCACAATTTGATTGCGTGTGGTTTGGGCACGTGGGGTAACAATACTTACTTTTTGGCCTAATATAGCGTTAAGTAAGGTGGATTTCCCCGCATTGGGGGGGCCCATAAGGGCAACCCAGCCACATTTGTGGTTAGGTGTCATTTCTTGATGAGACATGCGTTTCCTCCGGCAGTCATCATTTCTTTTTTTACGAAAGAAAAGTTGTATATGTGCATGCTAGACGGCATGCTTTCCTGATTCCATGGTGCTTTTGCAGTGCAGCGCATGGCGTTCACGTCTTCTCACAAGCATAAACACAATAAAGGCACCTAAAAATTTACTTATGGTCATGCTTATCACCGAAAAAGGTGTGGCAATGCCCACTAAGGTTAAGAATATGAGGCTGTCTAAAGGCGCACCCACTAAGGATGAAAAAAGAATGCGCTGAGAAAAGGGCCTCTTGGTAAAGGTAAACACGGCCCAGTCGGCCAATTCACCCAAGGCAAAAGCCGCGGCGGAAGCAAAGGCCAGCGTTGGGGTGGCAAAGTACCAGCTTAAGGCACAGCCCACGAGCATGCACCAAAGAACATGGTGCCCTGCATGTTTTTGGGCATAGTCGCGTACTACAAAGGTAAAACCCACAGCTAGGGATATGGGGGGCCACATTTCGCCATTGGGCAGGGCCACCATGGGCACGTGCACAAAGGCCACGTTAATAGCAAGAATAAGTGCTACGTAAATAATGCAATGTATCATGGCATGCACCATACTGAGCAAAACCTTTGGCGTCAATCAAATAAAGAGTGCTGTACGCAGCATGATGTATTCCCTTTTGTACAGAGTATATGCTTAAAATGGTACAGTTTTTCGTAATTATTTACTGCAATAGTAAAAAAATGTGAAAGCCTGTTGTTATGAGCTTATACTGCTGCGAGTTTATACCCTATCGCAAAAGGAGTTTTCTAAAAATTGCTCTAAGGCATCGTCCATGGCGTGAACATATGTTGAAAGTTCAGAATCCGTGTTGCACTGCACGCAGCGCATAACGACTTTTCGTCAGGTTTTTACTGCCAAAAGGGGCTTTTTACAGGTGTTACAGGGGATGGTGGTTTGGCTTTGTCTGCGCAGGCCATGGGAAAATTGCGACGTAAAAAAAGACATGACAACTCACTTGTTAAGGCTATAGGCATCACTTATGCGCCTGTTGCAACGTGCTTCAGGCGCATAAAAGCTATTTATAAATTTTACGAGCAAATTGCCCGCCGGACACGTAAAAGGTGTTTTCCACAATGAAAAGTGCTTTTTCATCTATGCTAAAAACCACGGTTTCCAACTGTTTTAGGTACACATTACTGGTAACGGTGAGCAGTATTTCTTTATTATTGCCGGAATAGGCTCCCTTGCCGCGTATAAGTGTCACACCGTATTGGCGTAGCACATTAATGGCTTCACAAATTTGCTCACCATGGTCCGAAATAATAAAGACCATTTTTCGCTGACTGAACACACGCAAGGCATACTCAGTCATATTGGAATTGAGGAAAAGCATGATGACAGATGCTATGACTATATCAAGGTCTAAGCGTGTGGAGGCTAAGCTAAATACCGTAAGGTTAAATAAAAAGGAAAAGGTTCCTACGGAAACATTCCACTTTTCGCGAATGGCAATGGCAATAATATCTGTACCGCCGCCACTACCAAAGGAACGCAGCATAATGCCGGAGCCAATGCCGGTTAGGGCTCCCCCAAACACCGCTGCGTAAAATTGATTGTCCACTTGAATGGTAAAGGTAATAAGCATACCCCAAAGGGACGTAAGCACAGTGGCGTAGAGGCTGTATAGCAAAAAGACACGGCCCACAAAAAACCAGCCAAAAATAAAAATGGGGATGGAGATGGCAAAATACCATATGGGCACAGAAAGTAAATCTGTGAAGTACCATGTGAGCATGGAGATGCCCATGACGCCACCTGCCACAAAGTTATGCGGCAAGGCCACAGCTTGAATGCCAAGGGCATAAAAAGCGCTGCCTATGGTTAAGAGAAAAAGGTTCCACCAAACGGATTCGGCCAATTTGGGATTATACGTTCTTTGTAAGGGCATGGTTTATCCTTTGTAAGTCTTTGTAAGCCTTCTAATAAAGAAGAGTCCACAGCATGCGTGTGGCCACACAGAGTAAAAATACGGCAAAAAAGCGTTTTAATACAGGCACAGGTAAGGAATGCGCCAGCTTTGCTCCTAAGGGTGCTGTGAAAAAGCTTGCCACAGCAATGCCGCCAAAGGCAATGAGGTGCACATAACCTAAATTAAAGAAGTTTATGCCAAGCTCGTTGTAGCCGCCCACGATATAGCCTAAGGTGCCAGCCACTGCAATGGGAAATCCTATGGCTGCGGAGGTGCCCACCGCCGTGTGCATGGGTACAGAGCAATAGGTCATAAAGGGTACAGATATGGTGCCACCGCCAATGCCTACAAAACTGGAAAGCAAGCCAATGCCGCTGCCCACGCCGCTCACGCCCAAGGTGCCAGGGAGTTGACGGGCTCCTTGAGGTTTTTTAGCAAAAAGCATTTCGCAGGCCACAAGGTAGAGGAAGATAACAAAAACACCCTTTAAGTAGGAGGTAGGAATATGGGCTGCCACAATGCCGCCCACAAAGGTGCCTACTAAAATACCTGGGGTGATAGCTTTAAAAATATCCCAACGTACAGCACCGCGCGAATTATGCGCTTTGGCACTGGAAATGGAGGTCACCATAATGGTGGCTAAAGAGGTGCCAAGGGCCATATGGTGAACATACTCTGGTGTAACTCCGGTAAGAGGCAGAAGTAAGGAGAGCAAAGGCACAATGATAATACCACCTCCTACACCTAAAAGCCCTGCAAATACACCGGCCACAGCCCCACCAAGCAAAAAACAAGCAAGAGAAAAAAGCATATATATCCTTTATATTATAGAGTGCATGAAAAGGTGAGGGTGTTTTTTTGCCCAGATTCTAAATCACAGCCTTTAAGCTCTTGGGCCATACCTTGTACAGCGCCGGCCATAATGCGCGCCACAAAAGGGTTCATGGCTATGGGGCGACCGTT
>CAYJNG010000033.1:0-7942 GCA_964371505.1 uncultured Desulfovibrionaceae bacterium | reverse complement strand
TCAGGGGCCAAATCGTGTGCTGTGTCTTCGGGGCGCAAGCAGAGAATGCGTGGTAAAAAATCGCGCTTTTTGCCACCTTCTATGAGCACAATATCAGCTTTTATGAGGGGAAGCATGTGAGTAAGCTCTTTGCCTTCTCCCCAAAAAAGGGCTGTTTCGCCTTGGCTTAGGGCTAATACGGTACGTTTGCTGTGAGCCTTGCGCAGGCGCCCCGTGTCGCTGTGGGGTGCGTCCAGCTCATGGTGGCTGTGTTTTACCACAGCTACACGTAAGCCTTGTGCCTCAAGGGCGTCGGCCAGCGCAAGCATAAGCGTTGTTTTTCCGGAATTTTTAAAACCCACAATATTTATGGCACGCATAAAATATCCTTATTTCAGCTGGAGGTATTGTGTTAAAAAGGGGCGTAAATAGGTCATCATTCTGTCGTAGACTTGGGGCTTTTCTATGAGCTCATCCATGTCTTTTCCCAAAATAATGGGCCTGCCTTGATGTTTTATTTGCGTAAAGGGCACGTTTTGCACCGCAAAATTTAAGGCTTGGGCGGCATCGGCGCCAAGTACCACCACTACACGGGCGCCCAATTGCTCCACGCCAGACCAAAAAATAGGTACGTGGGCTTCTAGTCCACTTACCGATGCAGCGGGGTTAGGCATGGCTAGGGGCCAAAAGGCATGCGTGCCTGCAGGGTGTTTTAAATCTGTAAGAATCTTCCGCAGTAGGGTGCGGCGAGCATCACTGGCCTCTCCAGAGAGGTCATGCCCAAGGTTCCAATAGGTCCAAATAACGCGTGCGGGCTTGGTAAGGCGTAAACGCTCTTGCCAATGGGCTGGCCATTGCTCTGCGGGAAAATGCGGCGCGGCCCTTTGTGTTGCCGGTTGTGTTTGCTGCCTGAGCTGCGCAGGGGGGGCGGCATTTGCATGCTGTTTCTGTGTCCACGGTGAGGCCTGCTGCGGCTGCTGTGCCTGCTGTGTACGTTGGTTTTGCTGCCAAGCTTGTGCTTGCTGAGGCTGCTGTGCCCGTTGTGCTTGTTGTGCAGAGGCTTGTGCTGGAGCTGCCCCATGGTGCGCATTTTGATAGTGCGCGTTTTGGCCGTGCGTGTTTTGGCCGTGCGCGTTTGGATTGTATGCGTTTGGGTTTTGCCTGTTCTGATTCTGCCAAGCGTTCTCTTGCCCCTGTGGTTTTTGTCCACCTTGCCCTTGCCAATGTTGCTGCGAAGCAGGCTTTTGCATAGGCGCAGGCCTTTGTGCAGGCTTAGGGGGTAGAGCATGGCGGGCATGACAAAGTGAAAGCGCCGCAGGTACTGGCGCATCCTGCAGTAAAAATTCTACACCTTGCTGTTGCCAAGGGAGAAAGAAAGGGGAAATATTTATACTTCCTGCAGCCATGAGCATAATCTCCAAGCCACGTCCAGCTTAGAAAGGGTGGGCCATATTTCCTCGCGCCCCGTTCTGTCCATCACATACATGGCATTGGTAGCACAAGCAAAGCCGGAACCTTCAGCGCCAATATTATTCCCTGCCAAAATATCTGCCCCTTTACGCGCACGTTTTTGCCGTACTAGCTCTAGCATGGCAGCGTCATTGGGCGCCGTTTCTGCCGCAAAACCAAGGATTTTTTGTCCAGATTTTTTCATGGCTGCAAGGGTATGTAAAATATCCACATTGGGGCTAAAGTTCACTTGTAAGCCCTCTTGCGCCTTATCTTTTTTAAACTTCACTCCAAGGCCGCTTTCTAGCGGTATGGGCGCATAGTCGGCCACGGCTGCCGTAAACATACCCGTATCCATGTTTGGCCAAAGGTCAGCTGCACACGTGTACATCTCTTGCGCCGTGTTAACCTTATATATATGCATGCTGGGTGGTGTGTAGCCAGCTTTATGCGCTTCAGGCCCACAAATGGCGTGCACTTGTGCGCCGCGTAGCCACGCGCTGATGGCAAGAGCCATGCCCATGGTACCCGTGGAGGGGTTAGACCAAAAGCGCACTGCGTCCCACGGTTCGCGCGTGGGGCCAAGGGTAAGCATAACTTTTTGCCCCTGCATATCTTGCGGGCTTAAAGCTTTAAGCGAAGCTAGCCAAATGTGGCGTAAATCTGCAAGGCGCCCTTGCCCTTCATGGCCGCAAGCGGTGTTGCCGCAGTCGGGCACAAGAATTTCCACACCGCGTTGTTGTAACTTGGCAATATTTTCTTGTGTGGCGGGGTGTTGCCACATGCGTGGATTCATAGAAGGCGCCACCAATAAAGGCCCATCAAAGGCTAAGGCTTGGCAGGCTAACATGGTATGGGCATGCCCATGCGCTATTTGCGCCAAGGTGGAGGCAGAAGCTGGAGCTATAACCATGGCATGCAGATTTTGCCCAGGCTCTAAGTGCCCAAAAAGAGATTCTTTTTCCCACATGTCGGTATACACAGGGCTTGCGCCTAAGGCTTCAAAGGTCAGCGGTGTAATAAAGCGCTGCGCCGCTTCTGTGAGGGTGGCACTTACATGTATGGAGTTTTTTATCCACCAACGCAGCAAGTCCACAGCGCGAAAAGCCGCAATGGATCCGCACACACCAAGATGTATGCCCTTAGATCGTAAATGGCTTTTTTCATTAAAAATATATGGAGCTTCGTACATGTGAGGGGCGCCTCTTCTTTTTACTTCACGCTTTATGCCTTTAAGGAATATGGGGCCAAGGGGCATATTGTTATTGTCATACCCCCAGTTCATAGCCTATAAAGGGGGGCATTGACAAGGTGGCATAGTAGGGTAAACCGTATGCCTTTGCATGAAGAGTTTACATATATCCCACAAACATCTTACCATTATCATTAAATATTATTATGGACGAAAAAGATTTTTGGCTTTCATCGTATAGATTTGATTTACCTGAGGAACAAATAGCACAATACCCCCCTGAAGAGCGCGGGCATTCGCGCTTAATGGTTTTGCCGCGCCATGCCAAGCAACAGGCAGGGGAGGCTATTTTAGATGTAAAACATGCGCAATTTGCAGATTTGCGCCAATATTTGCCTCAAGATTGTCTTTTTGTGGT
This sequence comes from uncultured Desulfovibrionaceae bacterium, assembly GCA_964371505.1. Taxonomy (GTDB): domain Bacteria; phylum Desulfobacterota; class Desulfovibrionia; order Desulfovibrionales; family Desulfovibrionaceae; genus CAYJAD01. The sequence goes on along the minus strand of CAYJNG010000033.1, from coordinate 4,904 downwards.
GAACAATTCACGTGTTTTGCAAGCTCGTCTTTTGGGTACGCGCCCCAGCGGTGGCAAAGTAGAGTTTTTACTTTTAAGCCCATTGCCCTTAGTGGTGGCAGCGGCGCAACCGCTTAAATTAAAAGAAGGCTGGTTTGAAGCAGAAGCGAAGGGCCTTGTGCGTGCCGGAGGGCGTGTGCATGACGGCGACGTGTTCCATTTTGGTGCAGGTATTAGCGTAACGATTTTAGAATCCGGCCCCTTTGGGCAAAGGCGCGTCATGCTAGCATGGCAGGGCGATCTTGCCGAGGCCTTTGCTGCCACAGGTCACATCCCTTTACCTCCTTATATAAAGCGTAGGGATGATGATGAGGATCAAAGCCGCTATCAAACTATTTTTGCCAAGAGTGAAAAAACCGGTTCCGTGGCGGCGCCCACGGCGGGATTGCATTTTACTGAGGCCATGAAAGACGATTTGGCAGCCCATGGTTGCCAATGGGCAGAGGTGACTTTATACGTGGGCTACGGGACTTTTAGCCCTGTGCGCCATGAGGATATTCGCTCGCATCGTATGCACCGTGAATATATTGAAGTGCCCGAAGCCACGGCCCTTGCCATAGCCAAGGCTAAAGCTGAAGGGCGCCCTGTCATTGCTGTTGGTACCACTTCTGTGCGCGCTCTAGAAGGCGTGGCTGAGCTGTGCGGAAAAGTGCAGCCCTTTACCGGATGGACAGATATTTTCCTCTATCCTGGTCGTCCATTTAAAGTTGTGGACGGTATTATTACCAATTTTCACTTGCCGGAATCCTCTTTACTGATGATGATTTCTGCTTTTGTGGGGCGTCAGCGTATGCTGGATGCTTATGCCCAAGCTGTGCAGCATGGGTATCGCTTCTTTTCGTATGGCGATGCCATGCTTTTATATAAATGATGAAGGGTTTTACTCCTTCTTAGTGATAATATGGTTAATGGGCTGCTTTTCGTGTGGCCTGCCTGCCCTGTTTACTAAAGCAGGGCAGCATTAACCAAGGAGTGCTTATGTCGCGTGTTGTTTTTCTCGAGGAGCGGTGTAAAGGGTGCTTATTATGTACCACAGCTTGCCCCAAGAATATTATTACCAAGGCTGGAAGATTTAACGGTCAAGGGTATGAAGTGGTGGAAGTATTAGACCCAAGCTTATGCATAGGTTGCGGCGGCTGTGGTCTTATTTGCCCGGATGTGGCCGTGCGCGTGTTTAAGGCATCCAAAGAAAGCGGAGCAAAGTAATGTCTTTAGTGCATAATGAAAAACGTACGCTTATGAAGGGCAATGAGGCCATAGCTTATGGAGCCCTTGATGCCGGTTGTCGTTGTTATTTCGGTTATCCCATAACGCCGCAAAATGAGATTCCAGAAACGCTCTCCTTACTTTTGCCAGAAGTTGGTGGGGCCTTTGTGCAGGCAGAAAGTGAAATTGGCTCCATTAATATGGTGCTTGGTGCCGGCGCTTGTGGTGTGCCAGCCATGACCACGTCTTCATCTTGCGGTATTTCCCTCATGCAAGAGGGGCTTTCGTATATGGCGGGAAGTCATGTGCCGGGAGTGGTGGTGAATATGGCGCGCGGCGGGCCGGGGCTTGGCGACATTGGCCCTTCACAGGGGGATTATTTTCAAGCTGTAAAAGGCGGAGGGCATGGAGATTATCGCACTTTAGTGCTTGCACCTGCCACAGCGCAAGAATGTTATGATATGATGTTTGACGCTTTTGCTTTGTCCTTTACCTATCGTAACCCAGTGCTTGTGCTTGGGGATGCCATTGTGGGGCAAATAAAAGAGCCTGTTTGTCGTCAAATTCCTGAAAAAGCCTTAGATAGTGCAGCATACGCACAACTTTCTGCACCTTGGCGTGTGGAAGGTGCAGGTAAGCGTCAAGAGGGCAGCGTGCGTTTATTGAAATCTGTACATTTGGCCGAGGGCGCTTTGGCTGCGCGCAATGCTTTATTGCAGGAAAAATACCTAGCCATGCAAAAAGAAGAACGTGCCATATGTAGTGAGTGTGAAGATGCACAACTTGTGGTGGTGGCTTATGGCTCCATGGGGCGCATTGCCCAATCTGCCATGCGCATGTTGCGTGAACAAGGGCAGAAAGTGGGGCTTATGCGTCCGCTTACGCTGTATCCTTTTCCCAAGGCTTGCTTGCAAGAGCTTGCAGCCAAGGGCAAACGCTTTTTAGTCATAGAGCAAAATTTAGGGCAAATGGTAGAAGATGTGCGCTTAACTCTTGAAGGGAAGAGCTCCGTAGCTTGGCATGGTGTCATGCCGGGCATGTTCATAGGCGCCGAAGCCTTGCTTGAACCCATTATGCAAGCAATGGCGCACAAGGGAGAAGGTCATGTCTAAACACAGCGAAGTACAAAAAAGCTCTGAACTCTTACCGCAAGAGGGCGAAAGAATAGTTTTTGATACAAACCCAGTATTGACGGATAGAGCCACGCATTATTGCCCCGGTTGCCACCATGGCATTGCGCATAGGCTTATAACAGAAGTGTTACACGAGCTTAATGTGGCGCAAAATACTATTTTAGTGCCTTCGGTGGGCTGCTCTGCTTTTATTTATGATTATATGCAGTTAGATTGCATTGAGTCTCCTCATGGTCGCGCTTCTGCCGTGGCCACAGGGGTAAAAAGAGCCCGCCCTGATGCCATGGTTTTTGCGTATCAAGGCGATGGAGACATGGGAGCCATTGGCCTTGCTGAGGCTTTGCATGCAGCCAATCGCGGAGAGAAAATCACCGTTTTTTTTGTGAATAATACTGTATATGGCATGACTGGAGGGCAAATGGCCCCCACCACCTTGCTAGGGCAAAAGACCACAACTTCACAGCAGGGCAGGGCCATGTGCACCGAAGGCGGCCCCATGCGCATGACAGAAATTATGGCTCAGCTGGATGGTGTGGTGTACGCTGCCCGTTGCGCCCTTGATAGCGTAAAGCATATTCGTGAAGCAAAAAAGGCCATAAAGGCAGCATTTGAAGTGCAGTGTAGCGAGCAAGGTTATAGCTTTGTAGAGCTTTTATGTGGCTGCCCTACCAATTGGCATATGGACGCCATAGCTGCTAACACGCATATTTCGCAAGCCATGATTCCTGTTTTCCCCTTGGGTGTATATAAGGATATTCGTGGTGAGCAAGAGGTAGAAAAGCATGGCTAAGTATCAAGATGTTATTATAGCAGGTTTTGGCGGGCAAGGCGTTATGGTGCTGGGTAATGTGCTTGCACAGGCCAGTATGGAATATGGACTTAACGTAACCTATATACCTGTGTACGGCGCAGAAATGCGCGGCGGTACGGCCAATTGCACCGTGGTAATGGATGAGCACCCTGTGGGGTCACCCATTGTGCATGCGCCCCTGTCTACCATTGTGCTTAATGCCCCTTCATTGGAAAAGTTCCAACCGCGTCTAAAAGCAGAGGGTGTGCAAATAGTAAACTCTTCCCTCATTGACGTGCGGGCAGAAAATGTTTTGGATTGTGACAAGCGTTCCGTGTGCATACCTGCCAATGATATTGCGCATGAGCTTGGCAGTGTAAAAATGGTGAATATGGTGGCTCTTGGAGCATGGGTTAAAGCCACAAATATACTGCCCTTGGAAGTGGTGCAAAACTGCCTGCAAAGAGTGGTTTCTGCTCATTATGCCAAGCTTATCCCAAGCAACATTAAAGCCTTGCAAGCAGGTTATGACTACGTAACCGAAGCATAGGCTACAGCATATATGTAGTATAAAGGGGAAGGGGGCGCTTCCCCTTTTTTTTGGCACATACAGCTTATTGCAGCGGAAGGATGGTGCTAGCTGCGGGCGTCAAAATGGGCGTCACTGGGAGTTCTTCTAATATATGTACACGTTGGGCCAAGGAGTGTAAGTTGCTGCACACCAGCTCAAGGAATGCTGCATTGTCTTCACTAAATTCACCTGTTACTTGTTCTAAGGCGGTGGCTAAATTTTCTAAATCTGTGCTTAACATATATAATCTCCTTAATGGTGTGTTTTTGCATTCAACGTGAAAAAACAATAGCAGAGATTTATATTTTGTCAATAAAAAATTTATAAAAAATAAATTTAAAATTAAAAACAGATGAAATAAAAAATAAATTATTTATTTCTTGATTTATTTTCTTGAAGAATGTAAGGTGGAATTATGAAAACACCCATTGATGCTACACTTATATTGGATAGGTTGCGTGATGCTTTACAGCTCACGAAGGATGTGCAGCTGGCAGAATTTTTAGGCGTTTCGGCGCAAGCCATATACCAAGCGCGTAAAAAGGATAAAGTGCCTGATGGTTGGCTCATTCGTGCTGCACAGCTCAGAGGCGTGTCCATTGATGCGCTTTTAGGTCTTAAAACAACAGAAGGGCAGCAGGGTCAAAGTCTGCGTCATGCTAGCGATAGCGATGCAAGCAAGATATCTGATGCGTCTGTGTCAGCTCCATCTTATGAAGAGGAGTTTGCTGCAGAGTTTTGCACTATTCCCTTGGTGGCGGCTAAACTTTCTGCTGGAGGTGGCAGCCTTGAAACAGAAGGTATAGTATTGCAACGCATGGCCTTTAGGCGTGAATGGCTTCAAAGGCGTGGACGCATAGAAAATATGGTGCTTATGCGTGTGCATGGTGATAGTATGGAGCCGTATATTCAAGATGGTGATCTAGCACTCATTGATACATCACAAAAAAGTATAATACCTTATACAGTATACGCTGTTGGGGTGGATGATGGTATTTATGTAAAAGCTGTGGAAACTTTACCGGGGCAAAGGCTTATACTACGTTCTTTTAATGAACGGTATGCCCCTATAGATATTGATATGCGCGGGGATTTAGCAGAGTCTGTACGCATTATTGGTAAGGTTTTGTGGTGGTGCCACGAAGCTTAGCGCACGGGCTATATA
>CAYJNG010000032.1:0-20166 GCA_964371505.1 uncultured Desulfovibrionaceae bacterium | reverse complement strand
GGATAGGTGGTTGTAATCACTTAAAAAACGTAAGGGGCGCAAAAATCCATCACAGTTTTGCAAAACTTCTGGCGCTAGACCATGTCCTGTACCCAGTAAAAGAAGAGCAGGTGCCTCTTCTAGTCTTTGCCTTGCTAGGTCAAAGGGCATAATTTGCGGGGAGTGTTTGTCCACACCCCACTGGGCAGAACTGCCCCAAACCAGCGGATCTGCACCTGTTTGGGTCAGAATATGGGCTTGCGCCTCTGCAATGCTTGTCACCGGTCGCACAAGTTTTAAGGCTTCGGCGCGGTCTGCGTGGCTTTTGCCTGCAGGGCCGTGCAGCCAGTGACGTAAAATTCCTTGAAGTACTTCTTGTTGGTCTTGTAATGGCGTTATGACATAATAACCGCCTAGCCCATAAGTACGGGAAACACGAGCTATATCGTGTATGTCAAGATTTGTCAAAGAAGAAGTTCCAGAATTTTTGCCTTCTATGATGACAGGGTGGTGTACAAGGCCAATGTATAGATTGCGCCCAGGGCATGTGCGCGGTAAGGAGGCTAAAAATCGTGAGTCTTCTTGATCTAAGGGTGTTTGTGCCAAAAGGTCTGGCCTGTGGCGTAAAGTACGCTCAAGCGAAGCCTCGCGGCGCCATGTGGCTATACGCGCGTGGTCTCCGCTGCGCAACACCTCAGGTACGTTATGCCCTTCAAAGGTTTCCGGTCTTGTATAGTGCGGGTATTCTAACAGGCCTGCAGAAAAGCTTTCTTCTGTGCCGGAAGCTTCTTTGCCCATAAATCCAGGTATAAGACGCGCAACGGCCTCTATAATGGCCAGCGCTGGCACTTCTCCGCCATTAAGTACGGCGTCACCCATGCTTACATATTCTATGGGAAACAGCTCTTCTATGCGTGCATCAAAGCCTTCATAGCGACCGCAGACCAAGGTGAGGCTTTCCTCTTGGGCCAATTCTTGGGCCATACTTTGCGTAAAAGGCTTGCCCGCAGGCGACATGACAAGAATACGTCTGCGTTTAGGTGCGTTAGTGTCTTGGCTTGTTATGCCTTCCAAGGTTTTTACTAAAGGATCCAGCATAAATACCATGCCGGGGCCGCCACCGTAGGGCCTATCGTCCACAGCTTTGTGTACGCCATGGCCGTATTCTCGCGGGTTATGTGTAGTAAAGCGAATAAGTTCGGCCTCTTGTGCTTTAGCCATGAGGGAACTTTGCAAGGGGGAGGTAAAAAACTCGGGGAAAAGACTAACTATATGAAAATGCATAATGCAGTGTGTTTAGCAAAAATGCTGTCGGGAAGCAAGATTTTATGCGTCATGCAGATTTTTACATAAGAGAGAAGCGCTGTATTGGGCGCGTCTATGTTTTTCTGCCAAAGAAAATGAGGCAAAGCAGTCTATTTTGAAAAATGTGAATTAAGACTGCTTTATAAATGGACTTTTATTTTACTATAAGCTAAGGGGTAGGGGATTTTTTTTAAGGATGTGTGGCATGAGTATTAGAAGTAAGATTTTATTGGGTATGATAGTAGCAGCGTTACTTTCCATCGGGGCTGTATTGGTTACAGCTTCGTATAAAATGGATGAGGTATTTGTTACAAATTTTAAAGCAAATAGTACGGCTCAACTAGATCGTATGAATAGTTTTGTGGGAAGTTTTTTCGAAAATGCCAGAAGTGTTGCTCAGTACTTGGCTTCTTCTGCCACCATTAAGGAGAATTTATCCAGCCTCACAAATTATAAAGAGGTGCAAAAAGCCCCCACTCTAGATGAATATTCCTTTGGTGAAAAAACTGTGTTTGATATGCTTACAGAAGTTAGGCAAATGGCTTCCACCTATCAAATGCTTTTTGCCGCCACCACTAACGGTGCTGTGACATTAAGCCCCTACACTCCCTTGCCGCATGGTTTTGATGCAGCCACCCGTGGCTGGTTTACAGAGACCATGCAAGCAGGTAAGGGCGTGGTAACAGAGGCCTACCTTTCCACCACAGGTGAGATGGTATGTACCGTTACAGGTCTTATTCGTGATAAGGGTAAGGATGTGGGCGTTATTGGTATTGATATTGGCCTTGACGGGCTTTCGCAACAAGTGACGGCTACAAAAGTGGGCACGACCGGGTATATGCTACTCATCGACGCTGCCGGACATGTGGTGGGAGATCCTAAACACTCTGGTACTGGCGTGCCAGAATCACAGCGCTGGCTCGGCAAAAAAGTATCTGAACTTCCTGTTGATGCGCGTAAGCCCCTGCAGGATTTATTATATATAAAAAATGGCTTTAAAGCTGTGGAGCTAGAAGGTAAAGAGGTTTTTGCTTCCATACGTACCACCGCTGGCGGCTGGGCCATTATCATGCTGCAGGAAAAAGAAGAACTCTATGCTGGCGCCTTGGGTGTAACTTTTGCCATAGCGCAAGTGGGTATTCTTGTGGCTTTATTGGTGGCGGCTTTAGCTTGGTTCATTGCGCGCTCCATAGCCATGCCCATAGCCACCTTGGTTCATGCTTCGCAAGCTGTGGCAGAAGGGGATATGCAAGCCATACCCAAGGATGTGAACGGCTTTAAAGGCGAAGTGGGCGTGCTGCATGGCAGTCTTTTAGCCATGGTTGCCAAACTTACCGAACTTATTGGTACAGCTGAAAGCAAAATGGCAGAGGCAGAAGAAGCCCTTACCACTTCTCGCAAAGCCTTAGAAGCCGCAGAAGAAGCAAAAAAGCAAGCAGATGTGGCGCGTCGTGAAGGTGTGTTGCAAACGGCTGATCAAATAGGGCATATTTTAGAAGAGCTTACCGCATCTACGCATAAGCTTTCCAGTGAAGCGCGTGAGTCTGGCCGCTTAAGCCATGAGCAGCAAGGGCGCGTTTCTAGCACCGCTGCCGCCATTACAGAGATGAATGACGCCGTAGCGCATGTGGCTAGCTCCACCTCGCGCACAGCGGTTATGGCTGATGATGCACGTTATGAGGTGCAAAAAGGGCGTGATCTTGTGAATGAGCTGGTGCAAAGCATGATGGAAATTGAAAAAAAATCTCTTTCCTTACAGCAGGGGCTTGATTCCTTACGTGTGCGTGCTGAAGATATTGGCAAAATCATGAATATTATTAATGATATTGCCGATCAAACCAACTTGCTTGCCCTTAATGCTGCCATTGAGGCAGCCCGTGCTGGTGAAGCCGGACGCGGCTTTGCGGTGGTGGCTGATGAAGTGCGCAAATTGGCAGAAAAAACCATGGAAGCTACCAAGCAAGTGGACAGCACCATTAAGACCATACAGCAAAGCACCAAGGAAAATATTGAAGCCATTGATGTGACGGTAAGCTTTGTAAGTAAATCCACCACCGTGGCCGGTAATGCCGGTACTGCCCTTGAGGGCATTGAGCATATGGTGCAAAATACAGCTTCAGAAGTACGCTCCATTGCCACGGCCAGTGAGGAACAATCTGCCACGTTAGATCAAATTACAGGCAGTGCTGATGAGCTGAGCTCTCTTACCAGCGAAGTGGCGCACAGTGCCTCTTCTTCGCATAAGGCTGTACAGGAACTTGTAGCTATTACGGAACAATTAAATTCCATAGTTACCACACTGCAAAGAGAAAATTCCTAGTAATTTTTCACAACTTGTGCTAGCACAGGGCTGTTCTGCCAATGCTGTGTCCTTTTTCACATAAAGGCCTGGCATTGGCAGTTTTTTATTGCTTATAGAGGGTATAGGTTCAGTGGTATGGATTTTATGGGATTTAACGAATGGTTTTTTGTTTTTGCGTGGTTTTTAGCTGGCTTTATTAACTGCTTAGCAGGAATGGGAGCAGCCATGGTGGCCGTTCCTCTTATAACTATGATTATGCCACCTTCCATGCTCACGCCCATAGCGTGTATCATCGTCATGGTTATTTCCATGCACATGTCGTGGAATTTTAGGGCAGGCTGTCGCAAGGGCTCGCTGAAGAATATGCTTATAGGGGCTATACCGGGCTCGGTGGTGGGTGTGTGCATGCTTGTGTATATACCTACGCAATCCATGCAGTTTTTTACCGGAACTATAATGCTCATCTTTGTGGCATGGCAATTTTTACGTAAAGAAAATACCATTCAGCGCCCCGAAACTTTAGGTAAAAGCTCCTTTGCCGGGTTTTGTTCTGGCGTGCTTAATACATCCATTTCTTTTGGTAATCCGCCCCTTGGCGTATATGCCTTATACCTTGGTTGGTCGCCTTTGCAAACGGTGGGCACCACCAATGTGTTTTCCATTTTTGCTTACATAGTAGCGTGCGCCATGCAAGCCATGGCTGGCCTGTATACGCAAGAAGTGCTTACATGGGCTGCCATGGGCGTGCCGGCTTCCATGCTGGGTATAGCTTGCGCCATGCCTGTGGCGCGTCGTATTCATGCTGCCACCTTTAGGCGAGTGCTTTTAGGGGTTATTGCTTGTGGCGGCGGCGTATGCTTGTGGAGAGGGCTAGGGCTTTCTTTCTAAGCGCATAGTGAAATTGTCTAAAAAAAGGGCTAGGTGTTCAAACATCTAGCCCTTTTTTTAGTGTAAGTTTTATTGATGAATTTTATATTTAACCATGTCAGGGCTAAGCTTGTGTAGATGCAAAATGCGCCTAAAGTAGCAGATACAGCAAAAGGTTAAAGCTATAATAAAAGCTGTCCAAAAGCCGGCTGCGCCCATGGGCGGGACAATCCAATCCTTGTGGCACAGAATATATCCGAGCGGAAAGCCGATAATCCAATAGCCCACAAAGGAAATAAAGGAAATAATACGAGTGTCATTATAGCCACGTAAAACTCCAAGGCTTACCATCTGCAAACTGTCTACTATTTGGAAGGAAGCGGCGTAGATAAGCAGCGTAGTAGCAAGGTTTACCACGGCGGGTTCGTCATTATAGAGCATGACAATGGTTTGGCGTGCAAAGTACATGAACAAGGCGCTTCCTATGGCAATACAAAAACCAAGTATCAATGCCGTCCATGCTGTATAGCGCCCGTGCACGTATTGCCCTGCACCTAAGTAGTGGCCTATGCATATGGTGGTGGTAATGCCAATGGAAAGCGGTATCATAAATAACGTATGGGCCACGCTGGAGGCCACTTGATGTCCTGCCACAATGGCTGTGCCCAAAGGGGCTATGGCTAGGGCTGAAGCGGCAAAAAGCGTGATTTCAAAAAGCATGGCCAAGGCACCGGGAAAGCCTATGCGGAAAATACGCTTCATAATGACTTTATCGAAGCGGCCATGGTTGATTTGCAAGGATGGGGAGCCTTCAAGCACGTGAGCCGTGGGGGAGCCAGAAAAAAGTGGGCGGAATAACCGGCCTAAGTGCTTAAATTTTTGCGCTTTACATACGTAAATGACCATGCTGACACCCATAAAGGCGTAACATAAAGAGGTGGCTACACCGCAGCCCACGGCGCCCATGGCAGGAAAACCAAAGTGTCCATAAATAAGAATATAGTTAACAGGTATATTCAAAAGTAAGGCCAAAATAGCAATGACCATGGCCGGCTTGGTCATGGAATAGCCTTCAATGAAACCGCGTATACTTATGAAAAGATAGAAGAACGGTAAGCCCCACATGACAGCACGCAAATAACCGCCGGAAAGTTCCACGAGGCGATCTTCCATTTTGAAAAGCCCCATGTGGGTGGAAAGTTCGTAAAAAAGCAGCATGAGAGCAAGGGATAAAAGAGCGGCCACCCAAATGCCTTGACGCATAAGGTGCGGCGCTTCTGCTTCTTTATTTTCGCCCACCAATTGTGCGCTTAAAGGGCTAATGGCAAGGAGCACCCCCACACCAAAAAGAGAAATGGGGTTCCAAATGGAGCTAGCCACAGCCACGGCTGCCATATCTACAGCGCTGGCTTGGCCTGTCATAATGGTGTCCACAAGGGACATGCCCATGCCGGAAAGCTGTGCTATAAAAATGGGTACGCCAAGGCGAATAAGGCGCTTGGCTTCTAAGGGGGAAAAGAAGGCAGATGTTACGTTTTTCATGTAAGTCTCTAAATAAAATAATATGGTAAGTTTGTAGATTGTACGTGTATGAAAAAATTACTCTATAAATATGGTAGGAGCTTTGCTTTGTTCCTTTTGAGTTCCAGCTTTTTTTAATAAAAGCTCTATGGCTTTTTGCCCAAGCTCACCAAGGTTTACGCTGTAGTCGTTAACAAAGGTGGCAATGTGGGCTGCGGTTACTTGCGGTGATAATTCTTGAGCATGCTGGGCGATAAAGTCTGCGCTGGCCTCAGGGTGGGCGCGTGCGTAAAGGATGCTTTGAGTAATGGCTTCTTCCAGCGCAAGAGCTTGCTCACGGGGCATATGGCGATGCACGGCAATGGCACCAAGAGGTAAGGGGGCATGGAAGCTGTCTTCCCACCATTGGCCAAGGTCTAGTATTTTATGTAGACCTTGTTCGGCATAGGTGAAGCGCCCTTCATGAATAATAAGCCCCATGTCGTTATGGCCTTGTATAATATTGGGCATAACTTTATCAAAAATCATTTCTTCTTTTGGGCCTTGAAAGTGCCCATGCAAATTGAGCAATAGGGCCGCTGTGGTCATTCGCCCCGGTATAGCTATGCTGGCTGTGGCTTGTGCTTGCTCGTTTAAAGCTTCTCGTGCCACCAATAAAGGCCCACAGCCAAAGCCCAAAGCGCCGCCGCTGCGCAAGAGAGCGTAGTGCTTAAGTACATGAGGTACCACGCCCACAGAAAGTTTCGTGGCGTGTAATTCACCAGTTAAAGCACGGGCATTGAGCTCTTCCACATCGGCTAAGATGTAGTTTATCTTAAAGGGCACATCCACAAGGCCGTGCAAAAGAGCATGAAAAATATACGTGTCGTTAGGGCAAGGGGAAATGCCAAGCGTAATAGGTGTTTGCATAAGGGGTTCTCTGTAAAAAATAATAGGTGAAGCATTGACAGGTGGCGCACGAGGGAACATAATCATAAACTATGCTTAACGTCAAATACTATACTGAGCTGGGCCTTGGAGCCCTGTACGAAAAGGTTATGGAAAAAGAGCGTCTTTCTTATGAAGATGGTCTGGCACTTTTTGCCTGTGCAGATATACACGCTGTAGGTGCTTTGGCGCATCATGTGCGCACGCGTATGCACGGTGATGCCACGCATTACGTGGTGAACCGACACGTAAATTATACCAATGTATGTGTTAACGACTGTGCTTTTTGCGCTTTTTGCCGCGAAGAAGAAGGGCAAGAGGGCGCCTTTGTGCTGAGCAAAGAAGATATTTTACAAAAAGTGCGTTCTGCGCAGGAGGGCGTAAGCCGCTCCGTGCGTCTTGATGAGCTGCATATTGTGGGCGGTTGCCACCCCACCTTACCCCTTGCATGGTTTGAAGATGTGCTGCGCGCTGTTACAGATATGTGCCCTGGACTTATGATTAAAGCCTTCACTGCGGTGGAAATTGCACACTTTGCCAAGCTAGAAGGTATAAGCACTTACGAAGTGTTACAACGCTTGCAAGCCGCAGGGCTTGCCATGATGCCTGGTGGCGGTGCAGAAATTTTTGCTGAGAAATTACGCCAAAAAATTTGCCCTGTGAAGGCCGATGCCCATGTATGGCTACAAGTGTGCGGCGAAGCGCACAGTCTTGGCATTCCCACCAATTGCACCATGCTGTATGGGCATGTGGAGAGTATGGAAGATAGGGTAGACCATCTTTGCCGTTTGCGTGAGCAGCAGGATAAAAGCGGCGGTTTTACCTGCTTTATACCTCTGCCATTCCAAACCAAGAATAGCAAATTGCAATTGCCTGAAAGCCAAATAGGCGCGCATAAAGGCTTAGACCAATTGCGCACAGTGGCTGTTTCGCGCCTTATGCTTGATAATATTCCGCATATTAAGGGGTATTGGGTGATGATGGGCGAAAAATTGGCCCAAACGGCTTTATGGTATGGCGCCAATGATTTGGACGGAACCATAGTGGAAGAGCACATAGGCCACATGGCAGGCGCGCAATCGGAACAAGGCCTTACCATAGCCGGCCTTGAGCGCATGATTATAGAATCCGGCTTTAGGCCGGTGCGCCGCAATGCGGCCTTTGAAGAGGTGCAGGCCTAATGCAAATGTCAAAAAGTCATTCTCCTTTTGCCGAAAGTTCGGCTGTGTTAGAAGCTGCAGCCTGCGTTATGCAGGGGCAGCGCTTAGAGCGTCACCACGCAGAGGCCTTGTATTATGAAGCCTCTTTGCCCACTTTGGGGCAGTTGGCACACAGTATGCGTTTGCGCTTGCACCCTGAGCCCATAGTAACCTATGTGGGGGATAGAAATATTAACTATTCCAATGTGTGCGTATGCGCTTGTCGTTTTTGCGCTTTTTATCGTGCTCCTGGGCATGAAGAGGCTTATGTTATTAGCCGTGAAAGCATGGCAGAAAAAATAAACGAAACCTTGGCCCTTGGTGGTACGCAAGTGCTTATGCAAGGGGGGCATCACCCTGACTTGCCTTTTTCTTGGTATGAAGAGCTGCTCTCTTGGATGCGAGACACTTGGCCAAGTTTGCATATTCATGCCTTTTCACCGCCGGAAATAGCCTATTGGTCTGAACTTTACGGCATGAGCACCGTAGAAATTTTGCAGCGTTTAAAAGCCAGCGGCTTACATTCGCTACCGGGCGGCGGCGCAGAAATTTTGGATAATACCGTGCGTAAGCAGGTTTCGCCCAATAAATGTTCTGCCACGCGTTGGCTAGAAATTATGGAAGAGGCCCACGCCCTTGGCCTGCGCACCACAGCAACCATGATGTTTGGGCATGAAGAAGACACTACGCATCGCTTGGACCATCTTTTTGCTGTACGGGCCACGCAGGATAAAACAGGGGGCTTTACGGCATTTATTCCTTGGACTTTTCAGCCAGGGCATACGGCCATAGAATGTGAAACTTTACCGGCGCCGGCCTATTTGCGTATGTTGGCTGTGTCTCGCTTGGTGCTGGATAATATTAAAAATATTCAATCTTCTTGGGTGACCATGGGGCCGCATATTGGGCAATTGGGCTTATTTTACGGCGCCAATGATTTTGGTTCGCTCATGCTGGAAGAAAATGTGGTGGCTGCCGCCGGTACCAGCTATAGTTTAAGCCGTGCAGATATACATAAAATTATTCGCGCTGCTGGCTTTAGCCCCGTGCAGCGCACCATGGATTATACGCCGGCTGCTGTGCAGGTGGATGCATAGGATTTTGGAGCACTATATGGATTGTAAGGGAAAAACGCCGCTGCGCATGGGGCGCATAGGGTATTTAAATGTATTACCCATTTATTATCCTTTGGAGTCTGGGCGCATAGCCCATGAATTTGAAATGGTGGCAGCACCGCCGGCGGTACTTAATGCCATGATGGCGCGTGATGAGCTGCATATCTCGTCCATTTCTTGCTTTGAATATGCCTGCCACCCTGAAAAGTATTACCTGATAGATGATTTATCCATAGGTTCTCGCGGGCCAGTAATGAGTGTGCTTTTGCTCTCCTCTTGCCCCGTGGAAGAACTTAGCGGAGAAGATATTCTTATCACAGGGGAAACCGCCACATCTTCGGCTTTATTGCGTGTGCTTTTAGAGCAAAAATACGGCATTAAGGCGCGTTACGGTGTGGGGAATGTGAGTCAATGCCTTGCCGCAGGAAAGGCCCCCAAAGCTTTTTTAGCCATTGGGGATGAGGCTTTGCGCTTGCGTAACCACGCTTTGTATCCGTACAAAGTAGATTTGGCAGAAGCTTGGCGTCAGTGGACGGGCCTGCCCTTTATTTTTGGTTTGTGGGTGGTGAGTCGTAAGGCGGCAGATGCTAAGCTCTTTAGCAAGGACCCTGCAGCTTTGTTTCATGAGGCGCGCGCGTGGAGCTTTGCGCATATGGATATTATTTTAGATTTAACCCAACACGGTTGTCCTTTGTCGCGTGAAGAGCTTTCGCGCTATTATCACCAAGGGTTGTTGTATACCTTGCGTGGGGATGAGCTGGAGGGGCTTAAGCTTTTTTATGCTAAATTGGCAGAAGAGGGCAGCATTGCACGCAGTCCAGAGCTGGAATTTTATACTTTTTAATGCGTTGAACCTGCAAAACAGTGTGCACACTTTTTTTGCCAAATAGGTTTAGCCATGGGTGCAAAAGCTAAAGCATCTTTAAGGAGGTTTGTATGTACGTTATCACAGGTGGCGCAGGTTTTTTGGGCAGTGCTTGCCTTTGGGAGCTTAATAAGGCCGGCATAGAAGATGTTATTATTGTGGATAATTTGGGCACTTCAGAAAAGTGGAAAAACTTGGTGGGTCTGCGTTATACAGACTATGTGCATAAGGATGCCTTTATTGCTAGCGTACGCCAAAAGGGCTTAGACGCTAACATAAAAGGTATTATTCACATGGGGGCATGTTCTGCCACCACGGAACGTGACGCTGAGTATCTTATGGAAAATAATTTCCATTACAGCCAAGATTTATGCAAAGCGGCTTTGGCCGGCGGTGTACGCTTTATACATGCTTCATCGGCTTCTACCTATGGTGATGGTAGCCTTGGCTTTGACGATGCATTGCAGCTTTTGCCGCAGCTACGCCCTTTAAATATGTATGGCTATACCAAACAACTTTTTGATATGTGGCTTTTGCGTCACGGTTATCAGGAAAATGTGGCAAGCTTAAAGTTTTTTAATGTGTATGGGCCCAATGAATATCATAAAGACACCATGCGCTCTGTGGTGTGCAAGGCCTATACGGAAATACGCGAAACCGGTTCCTTGCGTTTGTTTCGCTCCAATTCGCCGCAATATACCGATGGCGGACAAATGCGCGACTTTGTGTATGTAAAGGACTGCACAAAGGTTATGCATTGGCTTTTGGAAAACCCTACGGTGAACGGTATTTATAATGTGGGTACGGGCATAGCGCGTACGTGGAATAGCCTTGCCACGGCTATATTTAAGGCCATGGGGCAAGAGGTGCATATTCAATATATGGAGATGCCGGAAATTTTGCGCGGTAAGTATCAAAACTTTACCGAGGCTTGTGTGACGCGCCTTATAGCTCAGGGCTGCCCCCCTTGTGCCACTAGCTTAGAAGAAGGTGTGGCTGATTATGTACAAAACTATCTGTCACAGGGAGCTTTTTTAGACTGCAAGGACTTTGCCGCTAAGCCAGCATAGCCTAGAAAGGCAAATCCCGTAGCACGATTTTAAAATAATAACCATAAAGCGTAGCACGATTTTAAAAAATTGACACGCTAGCTATTTTTCGTGTATTGTCCCTTTCACATATTATAGTGGAGAGGAAGGATATATGAAAAATTTTTGCGCACGTCTTTGTATATGGTGTTTTATTTTTACTTTGCCTTTCATGCTGCCTCTAACAGAAGCGGCCTCAGCCTCTAAGACAGCCACCGGCTTTGAGCAGGATACCTTGGTGTATGCTTGGTCTAGCCATGTGGGGCCTTTGAACCCGCACGATTATGGCGCCAATATGATGTTTGCCCAAGGCCTTGTGTACGAGCCCTTGGTGCATTACGGCAAGGGGGGCCGTATTCTTCCGGCTTTAGCCAAAAGTTGGACTCTCTCCCCCGATAAAAAGACCTATACTTTTTCCTTAAGGGATGATGTGCTGTTTTCTGACGGAACACCCTTTACAGCACAAGCCGTGGTGAAAAATTTTGACGCCGTTATGGCCAACAAAAAACGCCATGACTGGATGGAGCTTGTGGGGCGCATTGCCTCTTACAAGGCCCTTGATGCGCATACCTTTGCCCTTACTTTGCACAGCCCTTATTCTGCTGCGCTGCAAGAGCTCACCTTGGTGCGTCCTTTACGTTTTTTATCGCCACAAGTACTCACTGCCGTGGAAAAAGATAAGAGTAAATTTCGTCCTGTAGGTACTGGCCCTTGGGTATGGCAAGAGAGCAAAAAAGGTCAGTACGATGTTTTTGTGCGTAATGAAAAGTGGTGGAATAAAAGTTCTTTTTCTGAAAAAACGCCAATGAAATTGATAGTGAAAGTCATTCCAGATGCAGAAGCGCGTGCTTTGGCCCTAGAAACAGGAGCCATTGATATTATGGCAACAGCCATGGGTGACCATGGCACTGCTGAGGTTCAGCCCGATGCGTATGCGCTTTTTTCTAAAGATAAAACATTTGCTTCTGCTTCTTCTGAGCCACGGAATACGCGCTTGCTTGCCATGAACTCCGGCAGCGGCCCTTTGCAGGATATTCAAGTGCGTAAGGCCATTATGCGAGCCATAGACCGTAAGGGCATTTTGCAAGGTGTACTTTTGGGTCAAGAGCTGCCGGCTGAAACGTTTATGGCGCGTTCGCTGCCTTACTGTGATGTGGAGCTTACGCCTTACCCTTATGATGTGCAAGCGGCGGCGGCTTTGCTTGATGCAGCCGGCTGGAAAAAAGAAGCAGGGCAACAATTTCGCCACAAAGATGGCAAGCCTTTGCGTATAAGCATAAAATTTGTAGCGCATGAAAACCTTATGCGTTCCATAGCTCAGGTGGTGCAAAGCAATTTAGCCGCCATAGGCATAGATGTGCAGCTTTTGGGCGAAGAGGGCATTGCCTTTATGGATTCTCAAACCAAGGGTACTTTTGATCTTATCTTTGCTAATTCTTCAGGCGCGCCCTATGTGCCTTTATCGTATTTAAGTATTATGCAAGTGCCAGGGCATGCAGAGTATCAAGCGCAGCGCTTTATAGGGGAAAAAGCCGCGCTGGATGCAGCCATGGAAAAAGCCCTGAATAGTCAAGATGAGGCGCAAATGGAGCAAAGCCTGCATGACATATGGCGTATTTTGCATGAGGCAGAAGTATACATACCTTTAAGTTATACTGTAGATAAGGTTTTACATAAAAAGGATAGAATAAAAGGTTTTAATTTTGCCCCTGTATCTCATGAACTTAACTTTCATAATTTACAGCTTCCGTAGTTTTTATTTGTAATATTAAGGGGAAATCCTTTTATCTAAAGAGATTTCTGCACAGATACTTTTGCCTTTATGGGCCATGAAAAGTATGCGTGCAGAGGTTTCATAAAAGGATTTCCTCCCTTTTTTTGACCTTAAGGATTAGACATGCTTTCTTTCATTATACGCCGTGTGCTTTCGCTTATTCCTGTATGTCTTGGCATATCTTTTTTTGTTTTTGCCATTTTGCGCCTTGGCGATGCCGATGCGGCCATGGCCTATGTGCGCCTTTCGGGTTTGCCCCCCACTGAGGCCGTGCTGGAGCAAGTACGTGAGGAATTGGGCTTGCATTTGCCTTTGTGGCAACAGTACTGGGAGTGGCTGGTGCTGGCTGTGCAGGGAAATTGGGGCTTGTCTTATGTGTCTGGCACATCGGCATTGGGAGAAATTTTAGCTTTTATTCCTGCCACATTACAACTCACCTTTTGGGCCATGTTACTCACTGTGGTTGGTAGCATTCCCTTGGGCATTTTAGGTGCCGTATACCGTGATAAGTGGCCAGATTATATACTGCGATGTCTTTCCTTCAGCGCTGTGTCCATGCCTTCTTTTTGGTTAGGTTTTTTGTTAATTTTAGTCTTTGCCCGCTGGCTTGAACTGCTTCCGGCCATGGGCTATGGCGGGGCAGCCTCCCTAGTACTCCCTGTATGTACCTTGTCCTTTATGACCCTTGGCATGAGCGCTCGCCTTGTGCGCGGGGCAGTGCTTGAGCATATGCAAAGCCGTGCTGTTATGTATGCGCGCGCTCGTGGCGTAACACAGTGGCGTGTGTGGCTGCACATAGCGCGTAATGCGAGCATTCCTGTGCTTACGGCATTGAGTATGTATTTAGGAGAGCTTTTGGGCGGGGCTGTGATAGTGGAGAGTATTTTTAATTGGCCGGGGGTGGGGCGCTATGTGGTTTCTGCCATTTATAACCACGACTACCCTGTTATTCAGGCTTTCACCTTGGTAATGACCTTTATTTTTGTGGCCATAAATTTATTGGTGGATATACTCTATGCCGTTATTGATCCGAGGATGACGCTTTCTTCATCCAAAAAAGCAGGAGGGCGCACGGCGTGATTGGTCAAAAGAAAATCTACGTAGCCATGGGTATACTTGTACCCTTGCTTCTTTGTGCCCTTATGGGGTCGTGGTTGGCACCGCATGATGGCACGCTTGTGCAGTTAAGCCAAAAGTTTTTGCCCATAAGCACCGAACATTGGCTGGGTACAGATCATTTGGGCCGTGATATCTTTTCGCGCCTTGTGGTGGGGACGCAATATTCCTTATTTACGGTATTTGCCATTTTAGCTGTTCTTGTGTGTTGTGCCACGGTGCTGGGGTCTTTGTGCGCCACCTTGGGCGGTATTTTTGACACTATCGTTATGCGTATATGCGATGCCATGATGGTTTTTCCCACCATTGTCTTGGCGCTCTTTATGATAAGTGTCTTGGGTACCGGTTTGGTAAACTTGGTGCTCGCCATAAGTATCACGCATATGGCTTGGTACACACGCCTTGTGCGCAGCTATGTATTAAGTTTACAGTCTCGCGATTATGTGCTTGCGGCGCAAAGTATGAATGTAAGCCGTATGCAACGCATTTGGCGGCATTATATACCAGCCATACTAGGGCAGATTTGTATTGTGGCGACTCTTGATGTGGGGCATATGCTTTTACATGTGGCAGGTTTATCCTTTTTGGGGCTTGGCATTCAACCCCCCACGCCGGAGTGGGGCGTTATGATTGCAGAAGCGAGAAATTATTTACGTTCTGAACCCATGCTTATAGTTTATCCCGGCCTTATGATTTTTTTAGCCACGGCGGCCAGCAATCTTTTGGGGGATGCCTTGCGTGACTCTTTAGACCCCGCCTTGCAAGAGGAGGAGATGTAATGCTTAGTGTACAGCATTTAACTCTTAAGGCAGGACAGCGAGTTTTGGTGCACGATGTTTCCTTAACCGTCCATGCGGGGGAAAGTCTTGCCCTTATGGGGGCTAGCGGCAGTGGAAAGTCTTTAACAGCCATGGCCTTGGCGCAGCTGCTTCCACCCAATGTGCATATGCAGGAAGGGAAAATACAAGGCTCAAAGGCTCGCCCTGCATTAATAATGCAAAATCCTGCCGACTGCTTTGACCCTCTTTTTCGAATGAGAGCGGTATTTTATGAAAGCTTTAGTAAAGATATACCTTTCAAAGAAAGAGCGTCTTTTGTGCAAGACTTACTCCAGCGTGTGGGCTTTGCTGCGCCGGAGTCCATTTTAGAAAAATACCCTTTTGAACTTAGCGGCGGCATGCTGCATAGATGTATGATTGCTTTGGCCTTGGGCGCCGTATTGCTAGGCAAGGCCTCGTGCATTATTGCCGATGAACCACTTTGCGGCTTAGACACCCCCTCTCGTAAGCATATTTTACAACTTATACAACAATTGCAGGCAGAGTATGGCTTTGCCTTACTATATATAGACCATGACCTAGCTTCAGCGGCGCAACTTGCGCAAAATTTAGCCATTATGCATGAAGGGCAAGTGGTGGAGCAAGGCCCTTTTGCTCAAGTGGTGCAAAATCCGCAACACGCTACCACGGTGGCTATGGTGCAAGCGTATACACGTTTAAAAGATATGTCAGCCATAAGAGACTGTGGTAACATGCCCCCTGCGCAGGCACAAAAATCTTTTACCAAGGAAGAAGCAACGTCAAAAGAATTGCTTGTAAGTGCTAATCATATAAGTAAAAGCTATGCAGGTATTAAAGTGCTGCAGGATGTATCTTTGCAACTTTACGCAGGGCAAAGTGTAGGCCTTGTGGGCGCCAATGGCGCGGGCAAAAGCACTATGATGCGCATACTTTTGGGGCTGGAGGCTGCAGATCAAGGGGAAGTGTTTTGCTTAGGGCATAGAGTACAAAAAACACAGCACAAAGCAGTATGGCGCCCCCATATGCAGGCGGTGTTTCAGCATGCACGCCTTGCTGTGAATCCGCGCATGCAAGCGCAAGATATTTTGCTTGAGCCCATACGGGCCAATAGAATGATAACAGGCATACAAGGCCCAAAAGCTGAAGCGGCTAAGGTGGCAGAGCTTCTAGAGCTTGTGAAATTACCAACTATGTTTGCCAAAAAATATCCATCGCATATGAGTGGCGGGCAATTACAAAGGCTTTGCTTGGCTCGTGCTTTGGCATTGCAGCCTAAAGTACTTTTGTTGGATGAATCCTTGGCAGACTTAGATGCTGTGGTGTCAGAGCATTTGCAAACGATATTACAAGAGCTGAAAGAAAAGCTGAGCTTGTCTTTTTTATATATCTCTCACGATATCCCCTCTGTACTGCGCCTGTGTGATCAGGTGGCGGTATTGGAGCATGGTCGTGTGGTGGAGAGCTTTATGAGTAAAAACTACGCCACCGCCTCACGTCACGCCGCTTTCCTTTCCTTGTTTAGGGCAGTTTCTTAAAAGCGTATATTAGTACTATAGAAAGTGGTATATTTGTGTAATTATATAATGTTACGCTTGTTTGACGCATTGTGACCTTTTACATTGATAAAAAAGTCATTACTATACAGAGTGAGAGATTTTTTTAAAAAAATTTAATTTTTTTTAAAAAAAATTAGCTAAAAATAATGTGAAATCTTCTTTACAATTGATACCTATTAGCATGTAGGAGTAAGTTTCCTAAAGTATAGATGGCGAGCTGTAGTTTATTTTTTGCTTCTTAATATATTTTTTTAAATGTTACGCGTTGTTTATTTGTTTACACAACAGTTGAGTACTAACTTTTAAAATTTTTATGCAGGTTTTGTTTTATATTTTGACAGTTTGTGCCGCTAAAAGTGCTGGTTTTCACAAAGAGACTCTTCTCTTTTTTGTATACCGCTTGCATTTTCTCATAGAAAAAGCTATAGCCCAAGCAGTATATATACTTTGGTAGGAGTTGAGTACATTTTGATTGAAAATTGATTTCAGCCATGTACACCCCAGTAATTTTTAAAAAACGAGGTGTAAAATGACAAGTTTCATGGAAAGCGCTTATTCAGAAAGTGCAACAGGGGATGGGAAACCGGAAATTTCTCCAATGAGTTTAAGGTCTACACCGGCTCACCGTAAAAATGAATTTTTTTACAATCCCATTTGGGTGACGGATATTTCCCGAGATTGGGAGTCGGTGCTACATTTAGGACGTTATATGACCTTTAAGGCTAAGGAGTATGTGCCTCAGTCTATTAACGGAGAGTATGGTTTTTATTATCTAAAGTATGGTAAGGCACGCGGGGTGCATGAAAGCCCGCACATGTCTTACGATGGAGGGGATAATAAGGTATCACTTTTCCATGTGGGGGAAGGAACATTACTTTATGATCTTGTACAATACGATCAGGCCCCCAACTACAAAGTCTATGCCTTAACCCCGTGTGAAGTTTATTTTTTCCCAGCCTCTCAGTTTTTGAATGAATCCTTTGCTGCCCACTATCCGCAATTGGCCCTCTCGCTTATTCGCTCTCAAGCATTAAAAAACATGTACTATATGCGGCGTGTGGTAAGTATTGCCGGTGGTAATGCTTTTGCCAACACTTGCAAGCTTATGCTTGATTTATCGAGGTCTTATGGCAATGCTTTGGATGTTCCCTTAGGTGTTACTCACGAAGAAATTGCGTCTTTGCTTTGCGTGCGTCGCAGCTGGCTTGGCAAAATTTTGCGTCGCCTTAAGGATGAAAAAGTTATTTCTAAGTGTACCAAGGCCAGACTCGTCATCACGGACTTGGACAAATTAGCGCAATACGCTGCTTCAGAATAACGCTATGGAAGTGAATTTAAGGGGCATACATCTCGCAGTATGCCCCTATAATTCACCTTTACCTCAGAAAAAATTTTGACTATAAGGGCGAAGCAGGTTTTATTTTACACCAAGGAGAGCCTTTATGTCTGCCAATATTGCTCGTAATAACGCCACACAGGCCATTACCAACTACCGCTCAAGCCAAACGCCTTTAAACTTTGTGGATACTAAGCCGCAAGATTTTTTTGCTTGTAATGTGTTTAATGATAAAGTTATGCGTGAGCGCTTACCCCGCGCTGTGTATAAATCTTTACGTAAAACCATTGATCTTGGCGAAAGGATGGACTCAAACATTGCAGACAATGTGGCTGCTGCCATGAAGGATTGGGCCATTGAAAAAGGCGCCACACACTTTACACATATTTTTTACCCCCTAACCGGTACCACAGCCGAAAAGCACGATAGCTTTTTACAGCCCGACGGTTTTGGCGGTGTTATGGCCTCTTTTTCCGGTTCCATGCTTATTAAAGGTGAGCCGGATGCCTCTAGCTTTCCTTCTGGCGGTACACGCTCTACCTTTGAGGCGCGCGGCTACACCGCATGGGACGTAACAAGCCCAGCCTATATTATGGAAAACCCCAATGGAACTTTTTTGTGCATTCCTACGGTATTCCTTTCTTGGACAGGCATAGCTCTTGATAAGAAAACGCCCTTACTTCGCTCTAACCAAAGCCTTAATAAGGAAGCCAAACGCCTTCTTGCTATTTTTGGTGTACAAAGTGAGATGCCCATTGTGCCTTTTGCCGGCCTTGAGCAAGAGTATTTCCTTATAGATGGAAACTTTAACTTTGCACGGCCTGATATTCACCTTGCAGGGCGTACCTTATTCGGTGCACGTTCTGCCAAAGGGCAAGAGTTTAGCGATCAATATTTTGGTGTTATTCCTCAGCGCGTGCTTTCTTATATGATGGAAGTGGAGCGTGAGCTCTTTAAGCTTGGTGTACCTGTGATGACAAGACACAATGAAGCCGCCCCAAGCCAATACGAAATTGCACCGCGTTATGAAAGCGGTAACCTTGCCGTGGATCATAACCACGCCATTATGACTGTGCTACGCAATGTGGCTAAGCGTTATGGCCTTAAATGCCTTTTACACGAAAAACCCTTTGTGGGCATTAATGGTTCTGGCAAGCACTTAAATTATTCCTTGGGTAATGATGAGCTAGGCTCCTTGTTTGACCCAGGTGATACTCCGCATGAAAATGCACAATTTATGGTATTTTGCGCTTGTATGTTGCGTGCTGTGCATAAATATGGCGCTTTATTGCGTGCCACGGTGGCTTCTGCCAGCAATGATCATCGCTTGGGCGCACATGAGGCCCCGCCGGCCATCATGTCCATCTTTCTTGGGGATCAACTCACGGATGTGTTTGAGCAATTCCGCGCTGGCCGCGTGAAGGGTGCCAAGGGTAAGCGTCTTATGAATGTGGGCGTGGATACGTTACCTCCTCTTCCGGCAGATCCGGGCGATCGTAACCGCACAAGCCCCATTGCTTTTACCGGTAATCGTTTTGAGTTCCGCGCTTTAGGCTCTAGTATGTCTGCTGCCGGCTCCTTGGCGGCACTTAATACCATCATGTCTGACTCCATGAGCTTTGCTGCAGATTATCTTGAAAAAGCCCTAGCTGATGGGAAAACTAGCCTCAATGATGCTGTGCAAAGCTTTATTCAGGAAGTTATTGAAGAACACAGTGCTATTATTTTTAACGGTGATGGGTATTCTGACATTTGGCATAAAGAGGCAGAACGTCGTGGCTTGCCCAATTTGCGCACCACCCCAGAAGCCGTAGGTGCTTTCATGTTGCCGGAAATTGTGGCCTTGTACGAAAGCCAAAATGTGCTTAGCAAGGTGGAGCTAAAGTCTCGCCAAGAAATTCAATACGAGTTATACAGCAAAACCATTCGCTCCGAAGCCATGCTGGTGCAACGCATTGCAAAAACCATCATAACTCCTGCGGCCATACGCTACCAAGGAGAGCTTGCAAGTACGTGTGCCAGCTTAAAGGCCATAGGTAAAAACTTCCAAACCAATACTTTGGATGATGTGACAGAGTATTTGCATAAAATGCAAGCCGGTGTGACAAAGCTTGCTAAGCAATTGGAAAAAGCTCAAAAAATGGACGATAGTTTACAGGATCAAGCCAGCTTCTACTGCGAAAAAGTTATCCCTAGCATGCTTGAAGTGCGCCAATGGGCTGACATGTTGGAAGGCATAGTGGCTGATGATTTATGGGCCTTACCTAATTATCAAGAAATATTGTTTGGTAAATAAACAGTAAGCTCAAACTAGAGAAGATAAGTATAATTAAAGCCCTTTCTTTTTAAGAGAGGGCTTTAATTGTTGACAAAGTCTACTGGGGGAAAACCTTTTCTGAAGAAAAGGTTCTTCCCC